>JBIMKC010000019.1:0-3787 GCA_043673925.1 Chromatiales bacterium
TTAGCTCTAAACTTAAACTGTCCCTGAAACTATGCGAAGGCAGCGCTATGCTGAGCTTCACGCTTATCTGGGCGACACCGTATGGTAGACTCTAGCTTGCGTCGTCGGAATTTTCGGCTAGAGTGTCCAGGATGAGCCCCTGGATGACCCGCGCGAGCGTCCGCGCCGGTGAGTCCATTCTTCTTCATCGCTAACACCGTCATTGATAGACTAAACCAAACGCCGATTCAGCTGGTCACAATCGTGTTGTGCTTCACTGCCCGTTCTAAATCAAGGGGCCTAGACGAATGGCAAAGGCGATTTACCTAATAAACCCGGCTTGCGATTTTCCCACCTACTTTGGCGCGGAAGTTTACGCCGCCAACGGGTTTCGGCCCGTGACATTGATGGCCGATCTTGCTGTTGTAACACTGGCCGCCATGGCGCCCAGCGACTTCGAGGTACGGCTGTGCGACGAAAATATATCGCCCGTCGATTTCGATTGTGCCCCCGATTGGGTGGGGATCACGGGAAAGATCACCCAATGGGGCCACATGAGGGACATCGCTCGGGAGTTTCAACGGAGAGGAAAGATGGTCGTGATCGGCGGTCCCTACGCGTCATTGTGCCCGGCGGTCGTTCGTCCCTACTGTGACATTCTCGTGCGCGGGGAGGTGGAAGATATCGCCGAGGAATTGTTTTCCGATCTCAGGGGTGGTGGCTGGAAAACCGAGTACGTTGGAAGCAGGCCGGATCTGAGTCACTCTCCGCGACCGAGATGGGACCTTTATCCCAATGACCGGGCCCTTTCCGGCACGGTTCAGACCTCGCGCGGATGCCCGTTCGAATGCGAATTCTGTGATGTAATCCAATACCTCGGGCGCAAGCAACGGCACAAACCGGTTGTTCAGGTGCTCGGAGAGCTCGATGCGCTCTACCGGATTGGCCACCGCTTCGTGTTTCTCGCCGATGACAACTTCACGGCTTCCCGCGGTCGGGCAAAAGAGCTATTAGCGGCGTTGCGGGATTGGAATTCGCGGCGTGACTGCGGGGAGATTGGCTTCGCGACCCAGGTGTCCATCGATGCCGCGAAAGATGAGGAGCTTCTGGAGCTGTGTGCCGAGGCGCGGCTCACGCACGTTTTCATCGGCATCGAGACACCGAACGAAGACAGCCTACGAGAGACCAAGAAGCATCAGAACCTGCGGATTAACCTCGCCGAACAAGTGCAGCGTTTCCTCGACCATGGTATTGCGGTTACCGGAGGCATGATCGTGGGTTTTGACTCGGACGGCCCGGACATTTTCGACCGCCAGTACGAATTCGCCATGTCTACCCCCATCCCGATATTCAGCCTGGGGGCTCTGGTGGCCCCCGCGGCAACCCCGCTTCACGAACGGATGGCGGGGGAGGGGCGTTTGGTATCCGGGGGATCGGAGGTTGCCGCCGCGCCGTGGAACACCAACATCGTTCCCCGCCAAATGACGCGGGAGCAGTTGTTAGAGGGGATCCAAGGGCTCTGCAAAAAGCTCTATCAGCCTTCTGCATTCGGAGAGCGGGTTCTGCGGTTCATGGCCGCACTGGGGGGGCGCGAAGGCCCCAGGCGTGGAAAAGCCAAACGGGATCCCGGTGGGGATCTCCGTACCGTGGACCACGATAGTCTGGCGCTTCTATCGAAATTAGAGCGATTCGGGCCGCAGGAGCAGGAAATGTGGTCAAGAATCACGCAGGAGCTCTACAAAAAACCCGAACTGCTGGGCTTCGTGATGGGATCGCTGCTCCAATACATGCAAATCCGTTACATGTACGAGCAGGGACGATTCTGGGAATCCCACCCGGCTTAAAAACCGGCACCTGTCATCTCGTGTCACCCGATCGGTTCGGCGGCATGTTGAAGTATTACTATCGGGAGGCAGCTTGAATTAGCACGATCCTGAATTTGGACCATACGTGGTTGGACAACCAAATCAGGCATCCATCGGAACCACCGTTACCATAGTCGGGGCAGTGCTGTTGGCTTGTGCTGTCATAGTGCTGGTCTATGGCTTGATTACAACACGCTGAAAGGTCTAGTTTACGCGCACCGCTTCGGCATAACAGCAACACCGTACGCTGAAGCGACGCACGAGACTGTTGCATGGTTCTGTGTGAACATCCGAAACAAGAAGGATAGAGGAGTGTCAACATGTCAAAGGTATTTCCGGGGCGTTACACCGCCGAGATTGACGACCCGTTGGTTGTGTTCTTGATTGGAATGCGAGTCAACAATATCTTCGCTGTGCGCAAGTGGGTGCCAACAGCGCGGGCGATGACCAAAATGTTGCGCGCTCTAGATAAACACCCCGAAAAGGGCTTCATGGGCGCGGAGGCGATCCTATACTGGCGAGGAATCGGCTTAATCCAGTATTGGCGCTCGTTCGATGATTTGGAGCGCTTTGCTCGCAGCCCGTCCGAGCCGCACATCGAAACATGGCGGCGCTTCAACAACACCATCGGATCGGACGGCACGGTGGGCTTCTGGCATGAAACCTACATGGTCGAGCCGGGCAAGCACGAGGCGGTCTATGGCAACATGCCCGTTTTCGGGTTGGCGGCAGCGGCAAAGCACGTCCCCGCTGTGGGGCGGCGCGAAACCGCCCGCCGACGCTTAGGTGGTGAGAATGAACCGGCAGTTCCGTCTCCGGTCACACCGGGCGTCGAGCCACCCCATTGATCTTTGGCGCTAGGGTGTGCCGGGACAAACCGGCAAGGTGTGGAGGAGTGGGGGTCTCCGATTGTGAAGGTCTAGCCAACCACACTGGCCCCGAGTCATGCGCTGGCATCGATAACGGTGTTAGTGAAGCGTTGACAGGGGAACGTGCAGGCTGGTAGTGAGCCCCGAGATCAAAGTACTTCCTGGGTGCCGACGCGCTCCTAACATGCGGAAGGCGATACTGTATGCGTAGACAGGGAGAGGTATAAACAGACCCGGCGGGGGCGATAACGGATCGCCGCTAAGCTGCGGCCGCGCGTGATCCTACCACGGCGCGTTTTCTGGACGGGGTCGCCCTCGCGGCTGAAGCCAGCGGCCATCAGCTTCAGCGGCGTGATACTAATTGAGGCCCCCTCCTGCGACTTTCGGGCTTGGTAGGATACACCTGCCATCCCACAAGTGGGTTCACTTAATGCGAAGGAGGAGGCCAGATGAGATTTTATACCAAACAACATCGTTATTACTGTGGAATCGATTTACATGCGCGCTCGATGTATGTCTGTATCCTGGATAATGAGGGCAATACGTTGGTGCATCAGAATATCAAAACCTGTAGGCAGACCTTTTTAGCCGTGATTAAGCCTTACCAGGAAGGCCTGGCGGTGGCCGTGGAGTGCATTTTCACCTGGTATTGGATCGCCGATCTCTGCCGTCAGCAGGGCATTGCCTTCGTCTTGGGGCATGCTCTCTACATGCAAGCCATCCATGGGGGCAAGGCCAAGAACGACAAGATTGATTCCCAGAAGATTGCCTTACTGTTGAAAGGCGGACTGATCCCCCAAGCCTATGCCTACCCGGCTGAGATGCGGGCCACCCGTGATCTGTTGCGCACCTGGCCAGAGAGCGAGCGGATTTGATCGCCCATATTCAGAACACGGTCAGCCAGTACAATCTACCTAGGCTGCCGCATCGGCAAGAAGAGCGAGCGCCAAGGGATAGTGGAGCATTTCCCAGATCCGGTGGTGGTGGTTGCTCTCGACCTCACGCTCATCGAGCAGTACGACGAACAGCTGCGGGTCTTAGAGCAAGATCTCGCGATGAAGGTCAAGGCCCACG
>JBIMKC010000019.1:3887-23047 GCA_043673925.1 Chromatiales bacterium
CGCTGTGAAGCGCGCGAAACACAACGAAGACCCACGCGGCACTCACGTACGCGGCATCGACCTGGTTCGTGACGAAGAGATACAGCGCGAGCGCATAGAAGATCACCGGGATCTCGAAGAGGTTCTTCAGGTTGTCCGATGGATTGGACACCGCTTGTGGCGAAAGCTGAGCGAGCGCACCGGGGACGGCCAGATCCTTCGGACTCAGCTTGTTGCCCGTGATGAAGCTGATGCGCCGGATGTACATATAAACCCATACGAGCAGCGTAAGGAACACCGTCGCGAACACCGGACCAAAGATCGCTGTCTGCGGCACCATGTTCTCCTCCTCGGAAGTCTCGCCTCAGTGGTTGGTGCCGTCTAACGCGCTACATGACCCGCTGGCGAAAAGCGGGCGCGAGCCCGCTTGTAGTCGGTCCGGACGATGTGGATGTTGGGCGGTGGTGGGTAGGATCATCTTTCCTTTGCGCCTGATACGCAACGTTACGAATGCGCTGCTCAATAACCGAGTGCGATGCTGAACGATGCCGCTGCGGCAAGCGACGCTGCCGTCCGAACGTGGTTCCAGGCCGTCCAGCTGGCGACGTAGCCGGCCCACAGGCTCGCGCCGTCGGGGTCGGCCCGCGCGACCGATGCAAGCGCCTCGTTTTTGGGCACGTTGAACACGATCGTCACCAACACTGTGCCGTCCAGATAGAGCGCGCTGGCAATGAGTAAGTAGACAGCTTCCGGTTTGTACCATCGCAACAGTGAGGCGACCAACGCAAGCAGGCACGCCGCGGCTGTGCCAAAGAACGCGCCCAGGAACCATGGATTCAGGACGGTAATGTTGATCGATTGCATGGCGGCGATACCCTCGCTGGGAGAAAGGCGAGCGAGGCCCCTCATCACGAAGGTTGAAAAGGCAAAGAAGACGCCCGCGATCAACCCGCAACCGAGTGCCGCGACAAGCGTCAGGACAGAGAGCAGTTGGTCAATCGTTGCCACAAGACCTCCTTCCGAATTCCCTGGCGTCAGGTCACGCGTACAGCGGCGGCGAAGGCGACCAGCGTTGCGCCGCAAGTTATTAAATCAAGCGGCAGCCCTCAAGAGGCTTCGCCGTGTCCAGCGGCGGGCTGCAGTTTCAGGGATCTCGGCGGCATCCGTACGTTCGAAAGCCAGAGCTTTCGGTATGAAATCGAACGCCGACCAGACGCGCATGACAGCGTGGATCGTGAGGCCGAGCAACAACCAAAAACGGATCGAATCTTGTGACCACGTCGCTACCAAGGCCGCGATCAGAGATACTTCGAAGGCGACATGCACCGGAATCCAGAAACGCCGGCGGGATGCGCCACCGCGCTGCGGCTGGATAAGATCGGGACGTCGTGGCCAGACCGGATCGAGAACCCAGTATTCGTACAGTGCGCCGCCTAGACTTACGAATTCAAGCGCGGCAGTGATGGCCGTCAACGTCATGTTCAATGACATCCGGCGGCTACCTTCTTGTATCCCTTCGGGATCATCGGCATCATGAATCGCATGGTCGTATCTCCTTTTGCTTCAAGTTCGGAGCCGGTCTTCGAGGCGGTCTGGACCGGCTCTACCCAGATTCCCCAATTAGTCGAACGAGGCTCCGCAGAATCGACATGTCGAACGACGGCCATGCAGCGGCCCGGACGGCTGAATGTCTCTATTCCTTGACTTCCCATGCGGGATTCCAAGCGATTTCCCAGAGGTGACCGTCCAAGTCCTGAAAATATCCCGAGTATCCGCCCCAGAAACGGTCGTGCGCAGGGTCAGTGATATGGGCTCCCGCTTTTTCTGCCTGCTGCATGAAGGCATCGACTTCCTGCTTGGATTTGACTATGTGGCCGATAGAGAACTCTGCTGGGCTCGTGAGCCCCACCGAGACCTTGGCATCCTTGGCCAGCGCAGCCTTCGGATATAGAGCCAGTATCAGATCGTCGTTCATGTGAAAGAAAACGACGGCGCCATCCTCGAACTCTTGGCCGATGATCCCCTGTGTCGGGAGGCCCATGCCGTCGCGGTAGAAAACGAGAGATGCTGCCAGATCTCGGACACCCAACGTGATCACTTTGATTCGCGGTTTCATAGGTCTCTCCTCATGGCGATCAGGTGCTTCGAACGTATCATGTCACGCCTGCAGCTCGGCGAGCCGCCGTTCTCCCCAGCCGCCGGCACAGATCCGCCCGTGCCGCGTGGGCGAGGTGGTAGTCGCCGAGGGCACCGCGCGCCAGGATGGCGTCGATCAGCGCCAGCCCCGCCGCCGGGCCGTCGCAACGCATCGCGTATAGTACAAAAACTCGATGGACGCGGATTTACAAGCATTTTATCTCTATTGAAGCGGCGCGGGGAGTGGTTGATATAATGCCGCGCCACTATGCTTGAGCGCTTGCCCTGTGTTGTCTCGGATTCTAATTCTGACGCTGCAGCACGCATCGCGAAGTAGACCCTCACGAGTTTTCTGGATGGACACGTTGCACAGATTTAAGAGCTTGGCGACGATGTCGAAGGCGCCCGCTGGCTCGACGGGAATCAGTCCGTGCGTATGCTTCCGACGAGACATGGAGAGCCGAAGGCGAAGTCGAGGAGCCCGTCCGAGTAGGAGGGGATGTTACCATCCCCACCCCTCGCAGACCCGAACGTGCGCGACTCAAGGCGTACAACCCATGAGTCAGATCGGCAAGCCGCCGTGCGATGACGCGCTAATACTGCACGGCGGACAGGCCACACCATGCGCGCCGGCGTCGGGGCGGTGGGTGCTGGTCGCGGCGATTGCCGGTTCGAGTCTGGCGTTCATCGACGGCACGGTGGTCAACGTTGCCCTGCCCGCTATTCAACGCGATCTGCAGGCCGATGCGTTCGAGGCGCAGTGGGTGGTGGAGTCGTACGCGTTGTTCCTGGCCGCGCTCCTGCTCGTCGGCGGTTCCCTGGGAGACCACTTCGGTCGGCGCATGATTTTTGCGATCGGCGTGGTGCTGTTCGCGGCGGCCTCGGTCGCTTGTGCGCTGTCCGCGGACGTCCGCCAGCTCATCACGGCGCGCGCAGTGCAGGGCGTGGGTGCCGCGCTTCTGGTGCCGGGCAGCCTGGCGCTCATCAGTGCGTCCTTCCCTGCAAAGGAGCGGGGCCGCGCGATCGGCACCTGGTCTGGGTTCAGCGGAATCACGGCCGCCCTCGGCCCGGTGCTGGGGGGCTTCCTGGTCGATCACTACTCATGGATGTGGGCGTTTCTAATCAACGTGCCGCTGGCGATCGTCGCACTCGCGATCACTTGGCTGCGTGTTTCAGAGAGCCGCGGCGTTTCCGCCACCGGTGGCCTGGACCCCTCGGGGGCGCTGCTGGCGACCGTTGCGCTGGGCGGCATCGTGTACGCATTCATCGAGGCGCCGATACAACAATGGGGCTCGCCTGCAGTGCTCGCCGCGCTGCTCGTCGGAGTCGCAGCGGCGATGGTGTTCGTCGTGGTCGAACTGCGCGCACGCTCTCCGATGTTGCCGCTGCAGCTGTTTCGGATCCGCAACTTCAGTGGCGCCAACCTGCTCACGCTGTTGTTGTATGCGGCCTTGGGCGGAGGTCTGTACTTCTTCCCGCTGAACCTGATCCAAGTGCAGGGCTATACCGCCACCGCGGCGGGCGCGGCGCTGTTGCCGTTCATTCTCATCATGTTCGTACTGTCGCGCTGGGCGGGGAGCTTGGTCGATCGCTTCGGATCCAAGCTGCCGTTGGTGGTGGGTCCGGTGACGGCCGCGGCGGGCTTCGCCCTGTTCGCGCTGCCGGGCATCGAAGCCGACTACTGGATTGCGTTTTTCCCGGCCGTCGTCGTGCTTGGCATCGGGATGACGATCACCGTCGCGCCGCTGACCACGTCCGTGATGAACTCAGTCGGCCCGGATGTCGCGGGTATCGCTTCAGGCGTCAACAATGCCGTATCCAGGACGGCCGCGCTGCTCGCGATCGCGATCTTCGGCATGGTGATGGCGTGGGCCTTCGAGACCGGTCTGCATGAAAGGTTGCGCGAGGCAGGTGTGTCGCAGGAGATCAGCGCATTCCTTGACGGCCAGCGCGGCCGGTTGGCGGGCGCCGCACTCCCACCCGGTGTGGACGCCACCCTTGCATCAGCGCTCAGGCGCACCGTACAGCTTTCCTTCGTGTCCGGCTTTCGCTGGATCATGCTGCTGAGTGCGGGCCTCGCGCTCTTGAGCGCGCTCGCTGCCTGGGTTTTGGTCGAGCGACGACCGCGCGCGAAGAAGTGATCACGCTGTCGTCCGACTTGTTCGGACTACAGCGAGGCGCGCATTTCGGCCCGCACGACGTCGAGGTATTCCCGGTGGCGGCGAGGAGGAGTATTTCGTCGGCTCGGCCGATTGCATGACGCGAAATCTCGAGAGCCGGGTCGAGGTCGTCACGCCGGTCGAGAAACCCGATCTGCGCGTCCGGCTACGCGAGATCCTGGAGGTTCAATTGAACGACCAGCGGAGCGCCTGGGACATGCAAGCCGATGGGACCTATCGCCAACGGTGTCCGGTCGGTTAAAACTGCCGAAGCGCGCAGGAGATCCTGATCGAGCTGGCCGCACAACGCCAGCAGGATCGGCGCGCAGCTATCCAAAGACCAAAGGCCATTTAGGGGGATCGCCTGAGGGCCGCCGTCCTAACAGTCCGGGGGCTTCGCGGTAGCCCGGCGACAGGAGTAGGATAACAGCTTGATTTACTTGGTGGGCGATGCTGGGATTGAACCAGCGACCTCCGCTGTGTGAAAGCAGCGCTCTCCCACTGAGCTAATCGCCCGTCGCAGGAATTCTAAGGACATTAAACCGCAGGGTCAATCAATCCTAAGGCGATGGGAGCGGTGGCCTGAACGGCGAATAAATTGGAACACAACGCAGGGCATGATGGAGAAAATTCAAGTACGTACGCGTTTCGCGCCGAGTCCGACCGGTTACTTGCATATCGGCGGCGCGAGGACGGCCCTGTTCTCTTGGCTCTATGCGAGAAGACATGGCGGCGTATTTATTTTGAGGATCGAGGACACCGATCTCGAACGATCGACGCAGGCGGCGGTCCAGGCGATCCTAGAGGGCATGGCGTGGCTCGGTCTCGACCATGACGAAGGCCCGTATTTTCAAACGCGGCGCTTCCATCGTTATCGAGAGATCATCGATCGATTGCTGCGAGAGGGGCAGGCTTACCATTGTTATTGCTCGAAAGAGCGGCTCGAGGCCTTGCGGGCCGAGCAGATGGGGCGCAAAGAAAAACCACGTTACGATGGCTACTGCCGTAACGCGGCGAGGACGGGCAGCCGGCCCGTGGTGCGGTTCAAGAACCCGGCCGATGGCGAAGTGGCCGTGCACGATTTGATTCGAGGCCAAGTCGTGTTCCACAACGGCGAGCTCGATGATCTCATCATTGCGCGGGCGAACGGCACACCGACGTACAATCTCACGGTGGTTGTCGATGACATGGATATGGCGATCAGCCATGTTATTCGAGGCGATGATCACCTGAACAATACGCCCCGGCAGATCAACATCCTGCGGGCCTTGGGCGCACCCATCCCGGCCTATGCGCATGTGCCGATGATCCTCGGCGGTGACGGCCAGCGGCTGTCGAAACGGCATGGCGCGGTCAGTGTGCTTCAGTTCCGGGAGGACGGTTATCTCCCCGAGGCGCTGCTGAATTACTTGCTCCGGCTCGGCTGGTCGCACGGGGATCAAGAGATCTTTTTGAAACAGGAAATGATCGATAAATTCGGGACCGAAGCAATCAACAAGGCAGCGGCGACCTTCGACTCGGCAAAGTTACAGTGGTTGAACCAGCAGTATTTAAAAAACATCCCTACGCCCGAATTACTGGCGCGCCTGGGTTGGCATTTAGACCGTCTCGGGATCGCGGCGAGCGGTCCCCCGGCGTTGGCGGATGTTGTTCAGCCGTTACGTGAACGCTCTAAAACCTTGGTGGAGATGGCGGAGAGCGCTGGCGTTTTTTACCGGGATTTTCCCACCTATGACGAGACGGCCGCGGCGAAGTATTTCACCCCGCTCATGGCCGATCCCCTGCTGATGTTAAGCCAAAGATTCTCAGAATTGCCGCGGTGGACTCAGGAGGCTGTCCATGAAGCCATCACCCACGTAGCGGCGACATTCGAATTGAAATTGGGCCAGCTTGCTCAGCCTCTAAGAGTCGCGTTGACCGGCGGGAGCGTCTCCCCGCCTATCGATACCACGGTCTGGCTCATGGGTAGGGAACGTTCCTTGCTGCGTATCGCCAAGGCCATCGCCTATGTTCAGAGCCAAGGGGTTATTGACACAGGCGCGGGCCTATCTTAAGGTTTGAACCATCCGTGGGGCCATAGCTCAGCTGGGAGAGCGCTACAATGGCATTGTAGAGGTCGGCGGTTCGATCCCGCCTGGCTCCACCACCTATCGCACGGGTAAGCGGTTCGCCTTGCCGCGGCCTTCAGCGGTTTACGGCAGAGGAAGGTTAGGCGCGCCTCGGGATTCTCACGAAAATCCTGTCCCCATCGTCTAGAGGCCTAGGACACAGCCCTTTCACGGCTGCAACAGGGGTTCGAATCCCCTTGGGGACGCCAATCGTTCGGTAGTCAGTCCGCCGCGATGATTTTACGCGCCGCGCGCGTTGGCCTACGGCGTGCCGCGGCGGGTACTATGGATCGCGAAGACGGTTTCTAGACGCGTTAAAATGGACGACATTCCCAACAATGCCAGGGTCCAGCCCAGCGCAATGCCGAAGGTGTTAGCGGCGATATCCAGGCAGCTAAAGGCTCGATACCCGCCGGCTCCCTGACCGAGCTCCAGACTGATACCGAGCAGCGTTAAAGCAAGCGCGAGGGCAGCCCAACGATTGCGCCGGATGATCTGGACAAACCATAGCATCAGCAGGGCATAAACCGCGCCGTGGACCAGTTTATCGGGGATCGCCGGAGCCTGCGCCGAAGGTAAAAGTGAGAAGAGGATGGTTATACCGATGAGGAGACCACCGGCGAGCTTCCACGCGCTTCGAATAGTCATTTATTGTCTGAGCTTTGTACGAGAGCGGCATGAATCTCGGTCGAGGAAACCCGGAGGGTGGCGCGGAATGCCGTGCGTTGCGCATAACAATGATCGTCCGGGATCGCTCGAACTTGAAAGGCCGCAATCGATCATGATGAATACACGCAAGCAGCTTAGGCAATAGCTATGAAAATCCTAGTGACCGGCGCGGCCGGTTTTATCGGCGCGGCCCTCAGCGGGCGCCTGCTCGCTCGAGGCGACCAAGTGCTTGGCGTCGATAATTTGAACGACTATTACGATGTCGGCCTCAAGGAGGCGCGTCTTAGCCGGCTTACCGTTCACGAGAATTTTCGTTTCATCAAGCTCGACATTGCCGACCGGCCGGGCGTTGACGCGCTGTTTAATACTGAGCGGCCGGCGCGAGTTGCGCATCTAGCGGCGCAAGCCGGGGTGCGCTACTCGCTCACCCACCCCCACGCCTATGTCGATTCGAATCTCCTCGGTTTCATGAATATCCTCGAGGGGTGCCGCCATTATGGCGCCGAGCACCTCGTCTATGCCTCCTCAAGCTCGGTGTACGGAGCCAACACCCGGATGCCGTTCTCCGTTCACGATAACGTCGATCACCCGGTTTCATTGTATGCGGCGACAAAAAAAGCCAACGAGTTGATGGCGCATACCTATAGCCATCTTTACGCCATGCCGGTGACGGGCTTGAGATTTTTCACCGTGTACGGCCCCTGGGGCAGACCCGACATGGCCTTGTTTCTTTTTACGCGTAATATCATCGAGGGACGGCCCATCGATGTCTTCAACTTCGGCGAGCATCGGCGCGATTTCACGTATATCGATGATATCGTTGAAGGCGTCATTCGAGTTATAGATACGGTCGCGGCGCCCAGCCCGGAGTGGTCCGGTCACGAGCCGGATCCCGGCTCCAGCCGCGCGCCCTATCGATTGTATAATATCGGGAACAATAAGCCGGTACACTTGATGCGGTTCATCGAAGTGCTGGAGGAAACGCTAGGGAAAAAGGCGCAAACAAACTTCCTGCCGATACAGCCCGGCGACGTTCCCGATACCTATGCGGATATTACCGAACTCGAGCGGGATGTAGGTTACCGGCCGTCGACGCCGATCGAAGCGGGGATCGCAAAGTTCGTAAGCTGGTATAAAGGCTATTTTGGAAACCATGAAACACGGTAGAAAGATTTCCGTTATCGGGCTGGGGTACGTCGGCCTGCCTGTCGCCGTGGAATTCGGCAAGCGGCAACGCGTGGTAGGCTTCGATATCAATCGAGAGCGCATTGCCGAGCTTAAACAACAAACCGACAGGACGCATGAGGTCGAGCCGGCTGATCTCGCGGAAGCGGATGTCCTGTATACCTCGGATCCTTGTGATCTAAAGACCGCCGATTTTCATATCATCGCCGTGCCCACACCGATCGATCGGGCGAAACGGCCTGATATCGGCGCCTTGATCGGCGCATCGGAGATCATCGGCTCGCAGTTGAAGCGCGGCGACATCGTGGTCTACGAATCCACCGTTTACCCCGGTGCGACGGAAGAACAGTGTGTCCCTGTGCTAGAACGAGAGTCCAAGCTAAAAAGCGGGGTTGATTTTTTCGTGGGTTACTCGCCGGAGCGAATTAACCCCGGGGATAAGGAACACACATTCAAGTCGATTACCAAAATCGTCTCGGGGCAGGATGCGAAAACATTGAATATCGTAGCCGAAGTCTATAGCTCGGTGGTGGTGGCCGGTGTGCATCGAGCGCCATCGATTAAAGTCGCGGAAGCCGCGAAGGTGATAGAAAACACACAACGCGATCTGAATATCTCGCTCATGAACGAGCTAGCGCTTATCTTCAATAAAATGGATATAGACACGCGCGATGTTCTGGCCGCTGCGGGCAGCAAATGGAACTTTTTGCGCTTTGACCCGGGCCTCGTCGGGGGGCACTGCATCGGCGTCGATCCGTATTATCTCACCCATCAAGCCCAAGTGCTGGGTTACATTCCTCAGGTCATCCTGGCCGGACGAAAAATCAACGATGACATGGGTGGTTATGTCGCCAACCAGACCGTAAGGCAACTCATTCACCGCGGACACAGAGTGAAGGGAAGCACGGTCACGATCCTGGGTTTGTCATTCAAAGAGAACGTGCCCGATCTACGCAATACCCGCGTGATCGATATCGCCAATGAGCTGATGGATTATTCAGTCAAGGTACAAGTGCACGATCCCTTAGCCGACCCTGAGGAGGCAAAAGAGGAATATGGCATCGAATTGCTGAGCGAAGCGCGGCTCGAGCCCGCGGAGGCGGTCGTGCTTGCCGTACCGCATCGCGAGTATCTTGCGCAAGGGTGGCAGCGGATTATCCCCTTGCTGAGAGATGGCGCGGGCGTGGTCATCGACGTGAAAGCCGTCCTGCCGAGGAGTGAATGCCCGGAAGGCATTAGCTTGTGGCGCCTATAAGGAGATCGTCAGGATGAATGTGGTTATGGTCGGCAGCGGTTACGTGGGCTTGGTGTCAGGAGCGTGTCTGGCGGAATTTGGGGCGAACGTCACCTGTATCGATATCGATGAGGATAAGATCTCGCGTTTGAACCGGGGCGAGATCCCCATTTATGAACCTGGTCTCAAAGAGCTCGTGGATAAGAATGCCGCACAGCAGCGGCTGCAGTTTACGGTAGAGATCGCACATCCGATTGGCAATGCCGATCTGGTATTTATCGCGGTGGGGACACCATCGAGACATGGGGATGGCTTCGCGGATTTAAGCTACGTCTACGAGGCGGCAAGAACGATCGCGCGATATTTGAAGGGCTACACGGTGGTCGTGGATAAATCCACTGTTCCGGTCGGCACGGCGCGCAATGTCGCGCGCATTATTCGAGAAGAGAATCCGGCGGCTGATTTCGATGTTGCGTCAAACCCGGAATTTTTGAGAGAGGGCGCGGCAATCTCGGATTTCATGCGTCCCGACCGTGTTGTCATCGGCGTGGAGAGCGCGCGCGGGGAAGCGTTGCTGCGCGAGCTTTATCGTCCGTTGAACTTGATCGAAACCCCGATCGTTAAGACCGATTTAGAAAGCGCCGAGCTGATTAAATACGCCTCGAACGCCTTTCTCGCGACCAAGATCAGCTTTATCAATGAAATGTCGATGCTGTGCGAAGCGATCGGCGCCGATGTCCACGCCGTGGCCAAGGGGATGGGGCTCGATAATCGGATCGGGCGCAAATTTTTGCACCCGGGCCCAGGTTATGGCGGTTCTTGTTTCCCAAAGGATACGCAAGCCTTGGTCAGGATCGCCCAAGAGCAAGGCGTATCGAGCCGCATTGTGGAGGCGGTCATCGAGGTCAACGCCGGGCAGAAGGCGCGCATGATTAAGAAGATCCGCGATGCGCTGGGCGGCAGCGAGGCGGGCAAGACCATCGCAGTTCTCGGGCTGACCTTTAAGCCGGAGACCGACGACATGCGAGATGCTCCCGCCTTATCCATTTTACCCGCGCTCGTCGAGAAAGGGGCCATGGTACGCGCGCACGATCCGCACGGAACGGCGGAGGCAAGAAAACTCTTGCCCGATTCCATTACCTACTGCGGCAGCGTGTATGAGACCTTTGAGCAGGCCGACGCCGTCGTGCTGCTGACGGAATGGAACGCCTACCGTGGGCTGGATCTCGACGACGTTTTGGCGCGGATGAAAGGAAGGGTGTTTTGCGATCTGCGCAATGTATATGAGCCCGAGCGGATGAAGGCCATAGGATTCAACTATGTTTGCGTCGGCCGCTCGGCTAAAGGCCTATCATCCGCCAGTGAAGCGCTCTGAGGCCCGGCGGCGGGCGGAACGAGCCCGCGCGCCAATCGTCAAGCTACCAGTTCTTGTAAGGGTGGGAGACCAAGCACACGTTATAAAAGCGCGGGTCGTGGGAGACCTCGGCGCCGGCCCAATCGGGCAGATGGAACGGTTCTTCGGGAGCATCCAACTCGATTTCCGCGACCACGAGGCCCGCGTTGTCTCCCTCGAAGACATCAATTTCCCACAGGTGACCGGCATACTCAATATTATAACGTGTCTTTTCGATCAGCGGTTTGAGGCACAGGGAGTCTAAGATGTATTCCGCGTCGCTCAAGGGGATCGCATACTCGAATTCCGTGCGCGACACACCCGGTGTCGCGCTTTTGATGTTCAGGGCGGCCTGGTCCCCCGCGATGCGCACGCGTATCGAACCAGGCCCGTGCTTGTTCAAGTAACCTTGACGCATGCGCACGGGTGCGGCGCCGTGCTGCCGCCAAGCGTCGTTCTTAACCAAGAATTTACGTTCGATTTCGTGTCCCAAGCATGGGCCCTCCGGAGCGACAATGTATACTAATTCTCTCTGGCCCCAAAGATAACAACCTATTAAGGGCACCTCTAATAGTGCTCTTTCGTCCAAGGACAGCTTCGATCCCCGTGCTATGTTTAACCGGCGACTGGTGACGATGCCCTTTCTCGGCTTTGCTTCCGGGCTGCCGCTCGCGCTTACCTCCGGGACGCTACAAGCCTGGTTAACAGTAGCGGGCCTGGATATTCAGGCAATCGGGTTTTTTTCCCTCATCGGAGTGCCGTATACGCTGAAGTTTCTATGGTCACCGGCGATGGATCGCTACACCCCCGATTTTCTGGGCCGCCGGCGCGGGTGGCTGATCTCGACCCAGATCGTATTACTGATTGCTATCGGATTCTTATCGCGCCTTAACCCCCTTGAGCATATCGGCTTACTGGCCTTCGCCGCGCTGACCATCGCATTTCTCTCCGCCTCCCAAGACATCGCCTTCGACGCCTACCGCGCAGATGTATTGCGCGCCCGGGAGCGGGGCCTGGGGGTGGCCTTGTCGGTGATCGGCTATCGGATTGGCATGCTGGTTTCAGGTGCGCTCGCCTTGATCATGGCGGATCGGATGGGATGGAGCATGACCTATCTTGCCATGGCGGCGCTCATGCTTTTCGGCGTCGTGGCGACCCTCTGGAGCGAAGAGCCGGAGCGGCCCGCCGACGCGCCCGCGAGGATGCTTGACGCGATCGCGGAGCCGCTAAGGCAATTTTTCTCGCGAACCAATGCTCTGGTGCTGCTTGTGCTGATCGTCTTGTATAAATTAGGCGATGCCTTCGCGGGTTCCCTGACCACGGCATTCCTCATCGGCGGGATGAAATTTACGCTCTCCGATGTGGGAATTATCAATAAGGGGCTGGGGCTCGGCTGTTCGTTGTTGGGGGTAGCCTTGGGCGGCGCATTGATGATCCGCTGGGAAATGTACCGCTCGCTGGTCGCCTTCGCGGTGCTTCAGGGCGTGAGCAACCTCGGTTTTTGGGCGCTTGCCTGGGTAGGAAAAAACTACGCGCTGCTAGCCCTCGTCATCGCGCTCGAAAACCTGAGCGGCGGTATGGGAACCGCCGCCTTTGTGGCGCTGCTGATGGGACTGTGCGACCCGCGGTATACAGCCACGCAATATGCGTTGCTGTCCGCCATCGCGAGCTTGAGCCGCGTTTTTATTGGTCCCGCGTCGGGGCAAATGGTTGCGGTGATCGGCTGGGCTAATTTTTTTCTGGTCACCTTCGTTGTCTCCCTACCCGTATTCTGGCTCCTCTATCGCGTGCGCTTGGATATCGCAAGCCTCCACACGGCTCGCTAAGGGATTATCCGAGCTCAATTCTTATAGCGCCGATTACTGAACCTTGTGCCGTGCCTGGGCTTGCTCGGGTGGTGCTGCCCTTGATGGTACCCGTCGTGATAACCTTCAGAGTAGCCGCGGTCATAGGGCGGTTGATATCCACCGTAGGGAGAAGGGGAATAATAGGGTTGTAATACCCTTGGTAGGCGCCGCCACTCCGGAGGCAATGCAGACCGAACGGATTGGCCCTAAAGCTGCCGACGGGCGCCGCTTGTTGAGCAGTGAGATCGCTACCACACCCATAGGGGAAACAGGTCTTGCGCATACTTGAAGAGAAAGACCGCGATCAAACCCAACACCGCTGCGATGCCGGCTATGACGAGTACCGGCCGGGCCCGCCGCGGTTGCGGGGCGCTCACTTCAGGTACCTCTTCGGCCGCCGGTGGCGCGGCGAGCGTGACGGATTCGGTCTGAATCGAGAGGGGTGGGGGCGCGCTTTTTACCGGCTCCGTGCGTTCGAGAACGTTGATGGCGAGCACCGTGGTGTTGTCTTGGTGTCTTGCTTTGGCGTTATCCGCGGCTTTGAGCAGCCCATCGACTAGGCTATTCGCCGTGCTTGCCTCGGCGCTGAGGGCCGCGATCTGATCCTCGGCTAGGGTATCGAGACCGTCGGTGGCGAGGATCACCTTGTCCCCCGGCAGGAGCTCCAGCGGCTCGCCGGGGCAGTCGATCTCAAAAATATCCTCGCCGGTCAATGCGCTTAAAAGCATGTTTCTGGAGCTCCCCGGTTCGGGTTCCACGGGCTGGCCCAAAGCCGCCATGCGATCCAGAAAGCCGCCGTAGCTATGATCGGCGTTGGCCTTTTTCAGTTTGTGATTGCGCACTAGGTAAATGTGGCTATCGCCTACACTCACATAATAGAGATGAGAACCTGATAATACGACGCTTACCAAGGTGCATCCCATGCCTTGCAGGGCGCTCATTTCCTTGGCGGTGTCACCAATAACTTTGTTGGCGTGTGCTATCCCTTCGTGGAGTAGGGCTGGAATATCTCCTTCGGCGTAGTGGGTGGTCACGTGCCGATTGAAGGTCTGTACCGCGAGATTACTGGCAAGATGACCAGCCGCATGCCCGCCCATGCCGTCGGCCACGATCAGGACGGCGTCGGCGCCGGCATTCTCGCTGAGATACGTGATTAGAAACGCATCTTCCTGAGAATCGCGGCGGCCGATGATCTGTGATCCGGCAAGCTCGAACCGTACTGGCATCGTGGGTAATCGACCGGGCTTTCGACTTTTGTTATAAAGTGTTGGCGGGGGTAATTTTAACTAGGTTAGTTTATCAACTTAAATAAAGCTATCGGGAACGGGCGTGTTGCTCGACTGATGACGCGGCATTATATGCGCGAACCATGCCTATCTGAATCCGCCGATCGGCGCGGTCTTAAGGCGGCGAGCCAAATTATGGAAGCCCTTGAGCGCTTGGATCCAGCCATCGGGCAATGCATGCTGCGCGACCAGCGTCCGCTGCGACGCCGCTTGCAGAGCGTGCGCGCCGCACAAGCCGCCGGCGGAGCGGATCCGGACGCGCTCGGCGCACTCGAACGGCAGATACAGGTATCGATCGATATCGCCCGGCGGCGATTCGAAGCCTGCCCGTGCGTGGAATTTCCGCAGTCCTTGCCGATCTACGCGCGCGTCGAGGATATCGCCAGTGCGCTGGCGTCGCGCCAGGTTATCGTCGTGTGCGGCGAGACAGGCTCGGGAAAATCGACCCAATTACCGAAGTTATGCCTGTCCTTGGGCCGGGGTATACGCGGCATGATCGGCCACACCCAACCGCGCCGGATCGCCGCCCGGACCATTGCCTCCCGGATTGCCGAGGAGCTTGGCGTCGGGGTCGGGCAAGCCGTCGGATTCAAGGTGCGTTTCCGCGATCGCGTCGGACCCGCGACCTATATCAAGCTCATGACCGACGGGATCCTGCTCGCGGAAATCGAAAGCGATCGCCGGCTTGAAGCCTATGACACGCTCATCATCGACGAAGCCCACGAACGTACGCTCAATATCGATTTCTTGCTGGGTTATCTAACAGATCTGCTACCCAAACGCCCCGATCTCAAAGTGATCGTGACCTCGGCGACCATCGATCCCGAGCGCTTCGCGCGGCATTTCAACGACGCGCCGGTCATTGAAGTTTCCGGGCGAGCCTATCCGGTGGAACTTCGCTACCGGCCGCCAGAGGAAAACGAGCAAGGCGCGGAGGATCGCGATCCGGGGCAAGCTATCGTGGCCGCGGTCGATGAGCTGTCGCGCGAACCGCCGGGAGATATTTTAATTTTTCTTCCCGGGGAAAAGGAGATCCGGGAAACGGCGGAGAGTTTACGCTATCTGCGCATGACCGAAATCTTAGCGCTTTATTCGCGCTTGAGCGCCGCCGAGCAAGACCGGGTGTTCACGGGCCACCCTGGCCGCCGCATCGTCTTGGCCACCAATGTGGCGGAGACTTCCGTCACGGTGCCGGGTGTCCGCTATGTGATCGATACCGGGCTCGCGCGCATCAACCGCTTTAATCCCAATACCAAGGTTCAGCGCTTGCTGACGGAGAGGATTTCGCAAGCTTCGGCGGAACAGCGCAAGGGCCGTTGCGGACGCTTGAGCGCGGGGATCTGTATTCGCCTGTACGCACGCGAAGACTACGAGGCGCGGCCGGAATACACCGATCCGGAGATTTTGCGCAGCAACATGGCGGCGGTGATTCTCAAGCTGCGCGCCTTGGGAATGGAGGAGCTTGAGCGCTTCCCGTTGCTCGATGCGCCGGATAGCCGCGCGATCAAGGCAGGTTACAAACTGCTGGAAGAACTCGGTGCGACCGATGCCGCCAAGAAGCTTACGGCGCTGGGGCGGCGGCTTGCTCGGTTTCCGGTTGACCCGCGTATCGGGCGGATCATCCTGAGTGCGCATGAATATCAGTGTCTCGCGGAACTGTTGATCATTGCAGCCGCATTAAGTATCCAAGATCCGCGCGAGCGGCCGTTCGATGCTCGCGATGAGGCCGACGAGGCGCAGCGGCTATTTGCAGACCCGCGCTCGGACTTTCTTTGGTACCTGCGTTTCTGGCAATTCTATAGTGAGCAAGCGCGCCATCTGTCCAAAAACAAGCTGCGGACTGTGTGCAAGACCCATTTCGTCTCACCGGTTCGGATGCAGGAGTGGATCGAAGTCGAATGCCAACTGCGGGCATTGGCGCACGATCTCGGTCTCGTGGCCAATGCGGCGCCCGCCGATTACGATGCGATGCATAAGGCCTTGCTCACAGGCTTTTTGGATCAGGTCGGGTTTAAATACGAGAAAAACCAGTACCTCGGCGTGCGCGGCGCGAAATTTCATGTGTTCCCGGGTTCGTCATTATTCAAGAAATCGGGTGCGTGGATTGTCGCCGCGGAGATCGTACTCACCTCGCGCGTATATGGCCGGACCGCCGCTGCGGTGGAGCCCGAATGGATCGAGCACGCCGCGCGCCATCTGGTGCGCCGCGGTTATTCGGAACCGCACTGGGAGCGCAAGACGGGACGGGCGAGCGCCTATGAGCGCGTCACGCTGTACGGCTTGACGTTGATTACCAACCGCAAGGTCGACTACGCCGCGATCGATCCGGTCGAGTCACGCCGGTTGTTCATTCAAGCGGCCTTGGTCGAGGCACAGTATGAGACGGCGGCGCCTTTTCTTACCCATAACCGTCAATTGATCGCGGACATCGAGGAACTCCAGCAGCGCGCACGGCGGCTCGATCTGCTGGCCGACGAGCAGGTGCGCTACGATTTTTTCGATCAGAGGATCCCGCCGGACATCAATAGCATCGCGAGCTTCGAACGTTGGCGCGCCGAGATGGAGCGGGAAAACTCGAGCCATCTTTATTTCAACACCGACATGCTCATGCGTGCCAGTGTGGAAACCGAAGAGAGCTTTCCGTCGCGGCTCGTGATCGATGGTACCGAACTGGCTTTAAGCTATCGATTCGAACCGGGGCATGACGCCGACGGGCTGAGCGTCACGCTCCCAATCATAGTGTTAAATCAAGTCCAAGAATCATTTTTTGATTGGCTGGTTCCAGGTTGGTTGCCGGAGAAAATCGCGGCGCTCATTCGCCTGTTGCCTAAAGCGCTCCGCAAGGATTTCATACCGGTCGAGCACTATGCCAACGCGTGCGCCAGGGCCTTGCGCCCGAATAGCGGCTCGTTAACAGAGGCCCTGGCAGCGGAGCTGAAGCGCCGGACAGGCGTTCTGATCCCTCATGACGCATGGGACCTTAGCCGGCTGCCGGAGCACCTGCGGATGAATTTTCGCGTGGTCGATGGCGACGGGCGAGTGCTCGGGGAAGGCCGCCGACTGGGCCCGCTGCAACGCCAGCTCGACGATCGTGCGCGCACGGCGTTTTGCGCGAACTGGACGCTCGAACGCGATCGCATCACCCGCTGGGATTTCGGCGAGCTTCCGCGGCAGGTGCAAACAAACTCCGGCGGTGTCTCGCTACGCGGGTTCCCGGGTTTGGTGGATTGCCAGGACTCGGTGGCGATCCGGGTGTTCGACTCGCGGGAGCGCGCCGAGCGCGAGCATAGACCCGGCTTGCGGCGCTTATTCGCCCTGGAATTACCCCAGCAAATCAGATATCTAAAAAAAACAACGCCACGGATCGAGAAAGCGGTTTTGTTGCACCGACAGCTCGGGAGTCGGGACGCATTACTCCGCGATCTCATCGATACCACTATTGATCGCGCCTTTCTGGGTCCGCCGGCCGAGATCCGGGCGGAAGACGAATTCCGAAAGCGATTGGCACAGGGGGGGTTAATTCAAACCTTCGATGGACTCGTCGATCTCGTGCTCGCCGTCTTGTTGGAGTGGCAGGCCGTTCAGAAGAAGCTCGCCGGGGCGCATCCGAGCGCGCAAAAGGACGTGCGGGAGCAACTGAGTTATCTCGTCCACCCCGGTTTTGTTTCCGCCACACCCGCCGATTGGCTGCCTGAGCTACCGCGTTTTCTCAAGGCTGCCGGTCTCCGCTTAGAGCGGCTCCAGCGTGATTCCTTAAGAGATCAGCAACGCGCCGCCTCGATCACTACCCCCTGGAATCGATGCTTGGAAAGGCTACGGGCTCAGGATACCGCGCCGGAATTTATCCGCTACCGCTGGCTGGTTGAAGAATACCGGGTGTCGCTCTTTGCCCAAGACCTTGGCACCTCCTCCCCGGTCTCCCAAGCGCGACTGAACGCACAATGGAACCGGGTCCAGGCGAGCTTGCCTGCCGCGGGACGAGTCGCCTAAAGATGGCAGGGGAAAATATCGTCTTTTCGCTCTTCCTCGTTTTCACCGGCGCGGCGGTTCTGGCTACGCTCGCTCTTTACGCCCGTCAGGCGATGCTGGTCGCGTATATCGTGCTCGGTGTAGTCCTTGGCCCGTGGGGTATCGGGCTGGTCTCGGATACCGCGTGGATCGAGGACGTCGCGGCGATCGGGATCATGTTCTTGTTGTATCTCCTCGGTCTCAACCTTCCCCCGCAACAACTGTGGCGTCTACTCGGTGAGGCCTTGTGGGTGACCTTGATAAGCTCGGTGGTATTCGCTCTGCTAGGAGGCGCTTTGGGGCTCGTCTTCGGATGGTCCCCCGCGGATGCCGCCTTTCTTGGCTGCGGGCTCATGTTTTCCAGCACCATCATCAGCGTTAAGCTGCTCCCGACGACGGCGCTCCACCATCGGCACACCGGACAGGTCATCATCAGCGTGTTATTGCTCCAAGACCTGGTGGCCATCGTGATACTGCTCCTTTTGCAGGGATATGGTAAAGGTGGACAGCTTGCCGTTGACATCGTGATGCAGCTCTTAGCCTTTCCGCTGCTGGTGCTGATCGCCTATGCGCTCGATCGCCTAGTGATGGAAAGGCTCATCACGCGCTTCGATCAGATCCATGAATATATTTTTTTGCTTGCGATCGGGTGGTGTCTCGGCATCGCGGAGCTCGCCCGTGTTCTAGGATTGTCCCATGAAATCGGGGCCTTCGTCGCCGGCGTCACGCTGGCCACCAGCCCGATCGCTGCCTTCATCGCCGAGAGCTTGAAACCCGTGCGCGACTTTTTCCTGATCCTGTTCTTCTTTTCCTTGGGCGCCGCCTTCGATCTGGGCGCGCTGGGTCACCTCATGGTTCCGGCGCTAGTGATTGCCGGCGCTATACTGGTCGTAAAGCCATGGGTGTTTAGAGAGCTGTTAAAACGGGCCGGAGAAAAGCCGGATATTTCACAAGAAATCGGCGTACGGCTCGGCCAGAACAGCGAGTTCGCGTTACTCATCGCGGTGCTGGCGGCGGAATCGAAATTCGTCGGCGACGATATTTCATATCTGGTTCAGATCACGACCTTAATAACGTTTATCATCTCCTCGTATGTGATCGTGCTGCGGTATCCGACCCCTATCGCGGTCTCGGATCGGCTACGACGCGACTAGCC
>JBIMKC010000020.1:0-22789 GCA_043673925.1 Chromatiales bacterium
CGCCGCGCACGCTGCCGCCGACGAAACCCACGAACCACGCGAAGTTGGGACTGCGGCGGCGTGCTCTGTTGCCGGCGCCGGTAGTAGCCGACCAGTAGAGGGACGCCGCCGTGCAGCTGCCGGTCAGCACCGTGGCGCCCACACAGTTATTGTTGAACGCTGGTGACACGACCGGGCCCGGGAAGGGTACTCCGTAGTTCACGATGCTCTGGAGCTCCTTCACGTTGGGGACGCGCCAGTCACAGTGCCCGGAAAAGCAAGGCTCGGTGTTCAGTCCGGCGACGTGCACCGCGAAGGCCTCCTCCCAGGTGTAGATGTTGTCCTTGTCGTGGATGGTACCATCGTCGCTCTTCTTCTCCCACTGGAGCCCGGTGTTGTTGTCGGTGATGGTCCCGTCGCCGTTGTCGGTGTAGCTCAAGGTCGCGCCGGCCTCGAGGTCCCCGTCATCGGCTGCCCGGACGGAGGTCGTCTGCCCGGACGCCGGGAACTGCGCACCCGCCGAGCTGGCCCAGCCTAAGGCCAGCGCGGCCATGATCACCCTTGCAGTCATTAGTCGTTCCCCTCTTGATTGCTTGGTTGCTTGTTTCATGACATGCGCCCCCTACGGGACAGCATCGAATTCTACTACACTCTCACTTTACAGCATCCGCGTGGAATCTGGACATAAATTGTAGGGGACGCACCATTCTCTAACAGGCCGAGCCGGCCACTGCCGGGACGCGGCTGAGCCTACGGCGCTATTTCCTTCAACGCGCGTAAGTGACAAAGCTATGACAGGGCGGAAGCCGCTTTTTGGCGTTCCGCCGTACGGCTGCCGGCCGAAGCGGCCCGTGCGGCGGATCGCCCTGCGGGCATCGGCCCTACCGATGCCACCCTTCCGATCGGGATGGAGACGGCGTTATCCATGGCACGGCTGGGAGCAGAGGAGAACGCATGCGGCGGAACGCCCACAGAACGGGCTTCCGCCGTACTTCCTGGTGTGCATCACCGGCTTCGTGCCCAGCCATCGCCGGGTGCGCGATGAGCACTCGGAAGGGCCGGCGATGCTTCCGAGCGGCTGCACCGGATTAATGATCCGCGTGCGCACCGCAGACACCGCGCTGCACACCTTACGACTAACCAGCCCGCACCCGGTGGACGGGGCGCTTGGCGCGGCCGGCAACGCACAGTGAGTGGCCTACCGCTGTTGGTTCGGACACCCTCTTGAGAAGGACACGATCGGGGGACGCACCCGGCACGGGATCGCGTTGGCTAAGCTGGCTAAGCATGCTAAGATGGAATCCATTGAGACCGGAGGAACGCCGATGCAAGTCAATGTATTGGAGGCCAAGAGCCAGCTCTCCAAGCTCGTCAAAGCGGCACTGGAGGGTGAGGAGGTCATTATCGCCCGCAACGGTGAGCCGATGGTCAAGCTGGTTCCGATGAGCAAGCCACGCAAGCTCGGTGGCTGGGGGCGCCTCAAGAAGTTCGCAGGCGAGATCGATGGCGCGTTCACGCCGGAAGTCGACGCGGAGATCGGGCGAATGATCGAGGACGATCCGTGAGGCTGCTGCTCGACACCCAAGTCGCCCTCTGGTGGCTGGTAGGCAGTCCGCGCCTCAGTCGCAGTTGCCGCGACTTGATTGCCACTTCGTCCTGTGTCGTTTCGGTGGCCAGTATCTGGGAAGTCGCCATCAAGCACGGCCTGGGAAAATTACCGATCACGCCTCAGATCTTCCGTGATGAGACTCGAAATACCGGCGCCACCCTTCTCCCCATCGCCGATGTCCACGCCATCGCCACCACCGAGGTTCCACTTGGACACAAGGATCCCTTTGACCGCCTCCTGCTGGCCACGGCACAGACCGAGCATCTCGTGCTGCTGACCGGGGACGAAGGGCTGCTGAGGTTGACTCGGCTGGTACCGACATTGCCCGTGAAACCGGCAGTGTGAGCGCGCGTTGCGGCGGCTGTTATTCGAAGAGTAGATCGCGCCCTGGGTTCCGGTTTACCATGACGGACCATGATAACCCGACTCCCTTTTGAAGAGCTGTTCAGTCAGGTGGGGCGTTTCTTACCGCACGGCGCGGCGCCCTTGGGCGCGGACGTTAAGAAAAACCTGCGCGCGCTGGTAGGCGCGGCCCTGACGCGCATGGATCTCGTCTCGCGCGAGGAGTTCGATGTCCAGTCCGCGCTTCTGGTGCGAACGCGCGCCCGGCTCGCGGCCTTGGAAAAGCAAGTAACGGCCCTGGAGGCGCAGTTAAACCACCGTCAAACGCCTGCGGCTCCGTGAATCAACTCAAGGAGAGAGGTACTCAGGCCGAGTTTAGGTAGACCGCTAGGCTCAGAGTCGCACAAGCTAAGGACAGCATGTCGATCGCCAAAGTATTCAGTCGCGCTCAAATCGGCGTCAATGCGCCGCTCGTAACCATCGAGGTGCATCTTTCGCGTGGCTTGCCGAGTATTTCCATCGTCGGTCTTCCCGAAACCGAGGTCAAAGAAAGCCGGGACCGCGTCCGCAGCGCGATTATCAATTCCCGCTTCGAGTTCCCGATCCGGCGGATCACGATCAATCTCGCGCCGGCCGATCTTCCGAAAGAAGGCGGCCGCTTCGATCTGCCAATCGCGCTCGGCGTGCTGGCCGCCTCGCAACAGATCCCCGCGGCCGCGCTAGAAACCATCGAGTTTGTCGGCGAGCTCGCGTTAACCGGCGAGCTACGGGCGATCCGCGGCGTACTGCCCTGCGCCCTGCATGCGCAACGAGCCGGGCATGATCTCGTGGTTCCTCACGACAACGCGAACGAAGCGGCCTTGGTCAGCGCCTTGTCGGTGTTTCCGGCGCGGCACCTATTGGAGGTCTGCGCCCATATCAATCGCAGCCAGCCCCTCCTGCCCTACAGCCTGCAAGGGAACCCGAATGAAGATTCCAACGGCGTCGATTTTTCCGACGTGCGTTCTCAACATCACGCTAAACGCGCTTTGGAGATCGCCGCCGCGGGCGGGCATAACCTACTGATGGTCGGGCCGCCGGGTACCGGCAAGAGTATGCTCGCCCGGCGCCTGCCGAGCATTTTACCGCCGATGACCGAAGCGGAGGCGCTCGAATCGGCGGCAGTGGCCTCGGTCAGCCATCACGGCTTTCAAGCGAGCGCGTGGCGGCAGCGGCCGTTTCGCGCGCCTCACCACACGGCCTCGGGCGTGGCGCTGGTGGGCGGCGGTAGCCACCCGCGGCCGGGCGAGATCTCCTTGGCCCATCACGGTGTGCTATTCCTCGACGAGCTGCCTGAATTCGACCGCCGCGTGCTGGAAGTCCTGCGCCAACCGATCGAGGCGGGCATGATTACCGTATCGCGGGCCGCGCAACAAGCCGATTTCCCCGCCCGCTTTCAATTGATCGCGGCGATGAACCCCTGCCCGTGCGGTTATTTAGGTGACCGGGGCGGGCGCTGTCACTGTACATCAGAACAGGTTAAACGCTACCGCGCCAGGATTTCCGGCCCGCTCTTGGACCGCATCGACATGACGATCGAGGTACCGAATGTACCGCACGAGGTACTCCTCGACCACCGCAGCCACGCCGAGAGCAGCGCCAGCATCCGCGAGCGTGTGTGCGCCGCGCGCGCCCGCCAAGTCGAGCGCAGCGGCAAGCCCAATAGCCAGTTAGCCAACAAAGAAATCGATCGTTATTGCCGGCTCACCGAGACCGACACCCGCCTACTCGGGTCCGCGATCGACCGCTTGGGATTTTCCGCGCGCTCCGCGCATCGCATCCTCAAGGTCGCTCGCACGATCGCGGATCTCGAAGCCGGAGATGATATACAAGCAACGCATTTGACCGAGGCGATCTCCTATCGGCGGCTAGAGCGGCCCGCGCGTTGACCCGCGCCCCGCGGGGCGGACCTCATAACGGATAATACTACCTACGGGATCGCATGGCCTTATTGCCGGCATTGCTCATCGACCATCGCCGAGAAACTTACCGCGCCGGCACTCACCTCGGGAGCGCTCATCAGATAGCGAACAAAATGCTGTAATTCTTTGCAGGCGTTTCGCTTGACGGCTTCACTCTGACCGCGCGCCCGGTCCCGGCCGGGCCCCGACGCAATACGATTTTCTTACCTCTTTCAGACTCACGATTTCGCTCCCGGTGAGGGCGTTGAACTGGGGGTCCTCGGCATCCTGTAGGACGCTCTCAAAATTACGGCAGGCTTCAAACCAAAATTGCTCCTCCCGGGTGAGCGCACCGCCCTACTTCTGACCGTCGGGCCCGTAAAAGCGGTCTTATCCTGGCCCCCGCTCATTCGAACCTCAATGCGTTGATCGGGTCGAGGCGCGCGGCTTTCAGCGCCGGATAAAGCCCAAACACGATACCGACCAGGGTACTGAAACCGACCGCGATGAGAACCACCTCGGGTTGAATGACAACGTGCATTTCAAACCTGTCGGCTACGTAAGCAGCGCCGATCATCCCCACCACAATGCCGCACAACCCCCCGATCGAAGACAGCGCGCAGGCCTCGACCAGGAACTGTGTCAGGATGTCGCGCGGTGTCGCACCGACCGCCATGCGCAATCCGATCTCGCGGGTGCGCTCGGTGACACTGACCAGCATGATGTTCATGATCCCGATCCCGCCGACCAAGAGCGAAAAGGCGGCAATGCTCGCGAGCAAGGCGCTAAGCATTCTCGTTTCTTCCTCGTAGGCGGCTGCCATCTCGGTCAGGTTTCGGATCGAGAAATCGTCATCCATGCCTGCCTGGATATGATGACGATCGCGCAGGAGATCGGTGATCTGTGCCTGAGCGCGTTCGACCGTATCCAAGGACGTCGCCCCCGCCATAATGACACCGGAAATGTATTGCTGCAGCCCCCCTTGGATCTTGGATTGGAAAGTGGTGTGGGGCATGAAGACCACATCGTCATAGTCTTGCCCCATGGGCGACTGGCCCTTGGGAACCAATATTCCAACGACAGTAAAGGGCACGTTCTTGATGCGGACCGTCCGCCCGATCGGATCCACATACGGTCCGTAGAGTTTCTCGACCACTGTTTGGCCCAGCACGGCGACCTTGGCCGCGGCATCGACATGCGACTCGCTGAA
Organism: Chromatiales bacterium; assembly: GCA_043673925.1. Classification (GTDB taxonomy): domain Bacteria; phylum Pseudomonadota; class Gammaproteobacteria; order JACCXJ01; family JACCXJ01; genus USCg-Taylor. The sequence continues at coordinate 5,081 of JBIMKC010000020.1, forward strand.
CAAGTCGCCGCGCGCCACCGTCCAACCGCGGATCGCGAAATAGTCGGGGCTGGTTCCGTTGATGCTGGTCGCCCAGTTTTCGCTTTCCGCTTGCATTTGGCCCGTCGCGCGCAGCGAAGGCACCGCGTAGCGCACCGAGGGCAGCTCGGTTTGAATCGCCGCAAGGTCGTCCCAGCTCAGCGTCGGCAGGGTACCGAAACCCCCATGTGCGCCGCCGGCCGTGGTCGTGCCCGAGACGACAACCAGCATATTGGCCCCGACCTGGGCGAACGCCTCTTTGACCCGGTTCTTTGCGCTCGTGCCGACCGCCAACATCGCGATGACGGCGCCAACCCCGATGATGATCCCGAGCGTCGTAAGGAAAGAGCGCAGCTTGTTACGCAGGAGCGCCTTGGCGGCTACGCTCAGGCTATCGCCGAGTGTCATAACCGCGAGTCCATACCCGCAATTCCCGCGGCAACAACGTGGCTCCCCCGGCGCTCGTCGGAGGCGATGCGGCCGTCTTTCATTACCACGATGCGGGCGGCGAATGCGGCAATCTCCGGCTCGTGGGTCACGACGGCGACGGTGATCCCGGCGCGCCACAATCGCTCTAACACACCCATGATTTCCGAGCTCGTCCTGGAGTCGAGATTCCCCGTCGGTTCGTCGGCAAGAATGAGTCTCGGCCGCATCACCAGTGCGCGCGCAATCGCCACGCGTTGCTGCTGACCGCCCGAGAGCTGATTGGGCATATGCTGCGCCTGCTGTTCAAGGCCAACCTCGCTCAACGCCGCCCCGGCGCGCCGCTGACGTTCCGCGCGCGCAATTCCGGCGTACTGCAACGGTAAGGCCACGTTCTCAAGCGCGCTCGCGCGGGCGAGCAGGTTAAAGCTTTGGAAAACAAACCCCACCGTGCGATTGCGGATGCCGGCCAGCTCATTGCGGTCGAGCCGCGCAACATCGCGGCCTCCGAGCAGGTAGCGCCCGGCGCTTGGCCGATCCAGACAACCGATGATATTCATGAGCGTCGATTTGCCGGAGCCCGACGCGCCCATGATCGCAACGAATTCCCCGGCCTCTAACGTGAACGAGACCGCGCGGAGGGCGACGACTTCGACTTCGCCCATAGGATAGATCTTACCGATCCCCTGCAATTCGACGAATGCCCCGCTCATAGAGCGCTCCTTAGAACATGCGCCGGAAACCGCCTGCGCCGGCCGCGGGCTTGCGCTCACTGGTGATGACTTCGGTGATCACCCGGTCGCCGTCCTGTAGCGCGCCCTCGATCACCTCGGTGCGATTCCCGTCGGAGATCCCGATCCGCAAGCCGATCGGCTGGGGATCAGCCCCGCCCTGCACCCATACCCCGCGACGGTCCGGCTGGACGTAAGAGGCTGGCTCTATCGCGGCGCCGGTGAGCCAGGTCGAGGGCGGACGGAAACGGAGCGCGGCATTGGGGATCCTTAAAACATCGGTCCTTTCGGCATAGACGAACGTGACGTTGGCCGTCATTCCGGGCCGCAGCATGAAATCCACGTTTTCCACGTCGACGACCGCATCATAGGTCACGACATTCTGCACGGTTTGAGGGGCATTGCGGATCTGCCTCACCGTGCCTAGGAAAAGCTCACCTGGATAGGCGTCCACCATAAAGCTGGCCGCCATCCCCGCCGTGACCTTACCGATGTCGGCCTCCGCGACGCTGGTGTCCACCTGCATCTTCGCGAGGTCCTCGGCAATGAGAAACAGCGTTGGCGCCTGCAACGAGGCCGCGACCGTCTGCCCGACATCGACGCTGCGGGCGATCACGATTCCATCGGTCGGCGAACGGATGTCGGTATAGGCCAAATTGGTTTCGGCGTGACTGAGCGCGGCTCGAGCCTGCTCCAAGTTGCCGCGTGCGACCTCCACGTTCGCTGTTGCAACCGCGGCGCTGGTGGCGGCCGTATCGACCTCGGACTGGGCGATGAGATGTCGTGCCCGGAGCGACTGTAAGCGTTGCCAGTGGCGTGCGGCGTTCACCGACTCAGCCCGCGCCTTGGCCAAATTCGCCCCTGCGGCAACATGATTGGCGCGCGCTTGCGCGGCGTCCGCGGCGAGCAAGCGGCGGTCGATCCTGGCAATCAACTGGCCTTTCTTTACCGGCGAATTGAAATCGACGAGGATCTCTTGAATGCGTCCGGAAACCTGACTACCGACCTGCACCGTCACCAGGGCCGATAGCGTGCCGGTCGCCGTCACCTTGGCCACGATATTCCCGCGATCGGCACTGACCGTTACGTAGCGCTCGGACGGCTTGCCCTTCGCGGCCTGATACTGAAGCGCCCCATACCCCATCCCCGCGAGGATGAGACCGGCGAGCGGCCAACGTACTTTGGTGAGCAGGCGTGCGGTATCCATAGGCTAATGCGTACAGCCACATTAGACCTGTCTCCGGCAAAAATTCCAAACTCATCAAGAGCCGCGCGAATTTACGCGGGTCGCGAAGCGGCAGGCAGCACGCTACGCCACGCCCGCGGCTGGGAAACGAAACGGCGATCAACCCCGAAGCCGCCGTTCCCACCCTTGCGCTCGCGGCGGTAATCCGGTCAAATGCGCGCTATGACCAACCCCGCCCACAGCATCAAGGTGCGCGTGCATTCCACGTATGTGGAAGAGCAATCCTCGCCCGAAAATGAGCAATACGTGTTTGCGTACACCATCACCATCGAGAACACCGGCACCATACCAGCGAAGCTCTTGACTCGGCATTGGATCATTACCGACGCCAACGGCAAGATCCGGGAGGTTCGGGGCGATGGGGTGGTGGGCGAACAGCCCTATCTGCGGCCCGGCGAAGCCTTTCGCTATACGAGCGCCGCAATGATCGAGACCCCGGTCGGTAGCATGCACGGCAGTTACCAGTTGATTGCCGACGACGGTGTCGCATTCGACGCGCCGATCGTGGCTTTCGGATTATCGATCCCGAATCTTCTGCACTGAGGGGTTGCGAATATATCGTCGCGAGCAGCCCCGAGTGCGTCCTTCCCCGCATGGTCGTTTACGCCATTGGTGACATTCAAGGCTGCTATGCGGCGCTCCTCGCCCTGCTCGAAAAGGTGCGGTTCGATGCGGATCGTGATCACTTATGGTGCACCGGCGATCTCGTCAACCGCGGTCCCGATTCGCTCTCGGTACTGCGATTCGTCAAAGCACTCGGCCGGCAGGCCGTTACCGTGTTGGGGAATCACGATCTCCATCTCTTAGCGGTAGCGCACGGAATCCGCCCGCCCAACCAATCCGATACGTTACAAGCGGTGCTCGACGCCTCCGACCGCGACGTGCTCATTGACTGGCTGCGCGCGCGACCATTGTTACACCACGATCCGGCGCACCGGCTGGCACTCATTCACGCCGGACTGCCACCCCAATGGGGCATCGCACTGGCGCGCCGCTGCGCCGCCGAGGTTGAAGCGGTGCTGCGCGCTGATAACTATGTCCACTTTCTCCGGCACATGTACGGTAATACGCCGGAGCGGTGGTCACCTGATCTGGAAGGCTGGGACAGATTGCGATTCATCACCAATTGCCTGACCCGCTTACGTTATTGCGATGCGGCAGGCCGGATCGCTTTGGATGAAAAGGGCCCCCCCGGCACGCAAGCGGCCGGTTACCGGCCTTGGTTCGAGGCCCCGCGGCGGCGCAGTCGCGGGACATCGATCGTTTTCGGCCACTGGTCTACGCTCAGGCTCACCGGTGTTGAAATGGAGCGCTTCCGCGTTTATCCCCTGGACAGCGGTTGCTATTGGGGAGGTGAGCTTACGGCGATGCGGATCGAGGATCGGCGCTTTTTCAGCGTCACGGCGTAACGCGCCGTTTGAGTACGATAAAGCTATGCGCAACGCGATGGGTTTCGTCGGCCGGAAAGTCCTGCCGGGACTGCTCGATCCAGTCACCGCGATCGTAATGGGGAAAGTATGTATCCCCGTCAACCTCGGTGTGGATCTCGGTTATATAGATACGCTCGGCGAGCGGGAGCGCGGCGGCATAGACACTGCTCCCGCCGATGACCATGATCTCCTCACAACCTCGTGCCCAGGCGAGGGCCGCTTCAATACTCGGGACCACGATGCAACCCGAAATGCTCAGGGCCGGGTTGCGGCTCATCACGATGTTAGTCCGGCCCGGGAGCACACGGCCGATGGACTCCTGGGTCTTGCGCCCCATGACCACCGGCTTCCCCATCGTGAGCGCCTTAAAGCGCTTTAAATCGGCGGGGAGACGCCACGGTAAGGCGCCGTGCGCGCCGATCACCTGCCTGCTGGTCATCGCCACGATGATCGAAAGCGAAGACTTTGCCACCCTTAGACGGCGATCGGGGCTAGGATCGCGGAATGGTGGCGGTAGCCGGCGATCTCGATATCATCGAATGCGAACTCGCAGAGCGATCCCAGGTGCGGACTGAGCCGTAAGCGTGGTGCTGGGTAAGGGCAACGCGACATCTGTTCCTTGGCCTGTTGCTGGTGGTTGAGGTAAAGATGCGCGTCTCCGAGCGTGTGCACGAGCTCGCCAGGCGCCAAGCCTGTCACCTGCGCCACCATCGCGGTTAACAAGGCGTAGGAAGCGATATTGAACGGCAGGCCCAGGAAAATGTCCGCACTGCGCTGGTAGAGCTGGCAAGACAAGCGACCCTCGGCCACGTAAAACTGAAACAAGAGATGACACGGGGCCAGCGCCATCTTGCCGATTTCACCGGCGTTCCAAGCGCTGACGATCAGGCGCCGCGAATCCGGATTGGTTTTAATCGCATGCACGACGTCGCTGAGTTGGTCGACCCTCCCTCCCTCGGCCGTGCGCCAGGCGCGCCATTGTGCGCCATAGACCGGTCCGAGCTCACCGTCCGCATCCGCCCACTCGTCCCAGATCCTCACTCCGTGCTCTTGCAACGGGCGGACGTTGGTCTCCCCGCGAATAAACCACAAAAGCTCATGAATCACGGATTTCAGATGCAGCTTCTTGGTCGTGACCGCGGGGAAGCCTTCTTGCAGATCAAAGCGCATCTGGTAGCCGAAAACACTGAGCGTGCCCACACCGGTGCGGTCGCTCTTACGCACCCCATGCTCAAGCACGTGCTCGAGGAGAGCTAAATACTGCCGCATGGGCTCGCGAAACGCGCTTCCCCTTTAGGACCGGCGGCCGGTACGCACGGGTGCTAACGGCTCCCGCGGGCGGCGATAGGCATTCCTGATCCACCACATGCCGATTATCAGCATCGGCACCGTCAGCGCCTGCCCCATCGTTAACCAACCGAAAGCGAGGTAACCTAAGGGTTGCTCGGGCACCTTCGCAAACTCCACCACGAAACGCACTAAGCCGTAACCCAAGAGAAACACGCCCGAGACAGCCCCGCGTGGCCGGGCCTTCGAGGAGAAGATCCAAAGCACGCAAAACAAGAGCACGCCCTCCAAGAAGGCCTCGTAAAGCTGCGAGGGATGCCGTGGGATCCCGCCGGCCGCCGGATCGGGGAAGATCACGGCCCAAGGCAGATTTGCCGGTCGTCCCCACAGCTCGCCGTTGATAAAGTTCGCGATCCTCCCGAAGCAAAGACCGGGTGGGACCGCCGGCGCGAGAAAATCGATGACATCGAAAAAACGCTTACCGAGTGTCTTCCCAAAGACCGCCATCGCGATTAGCACACCGATGAGCCCGCCGTGAAACGACATCCCGCCTTCCCAAATCTTGAAAATAGCGATCGGATCGCTGAGATACATGGTCAGGTCATAAAACACCACGTGCCCTAATCGGCCGCCGAGCACCGCGCCCAGCGCGGCGTAGAATATGAGATCGCTGATCTGCGGCTCCGACCAGTCGAGGGCCCGCCGGCGCGCCCGGTAGCGCATCAGCCCCCAGGCCACTCCAAAGGCGGCGAGGTAGGCGATCCCGTACCAGCGCACGGCGAGCGGACCGATTCTGAATGCGACCGGATCGATGTCGGGGAAAGCGATCACGGCGGTAATATTAGCATGGAGTGCGCGAACCCCGCGCGGGATTGCGTTACACTCCTTCGCCACACGACCCACGCGCGATCAGCCGGAATGAATTCACTCGCACAAGAAACCAGCCCCTATCTCTTGCAGCACGCCGGCAACCCGGTGGATTGGTATCCGTGGGGCGACGCAGCGCTCGCCCGCGCGCGCGCCGAGGGCAAACCGATCTTGCTTTCTATCGGCTACTCGGCCTGCCACTGGTGCCATGTAATGGCGCACGAGTCTTTCGAAGACGAGGCGACCGCGGCGCTCATGAACAAGCACTTCATCAACATCAAGGTCGACCGCGAGGAGCGCCCTGATCTCGACAAAATCTACCAACTGGCGCACCAGCTTCTGACTGGGCGCGGCGGCGGCTGGCCGCTCACGCTGTTCCTCGCCCCCGAGGACCAGGCCCCGTTCTTCGCGGGCACCTATTTTCCGCCCGAGCCCCGCTACGGGATGCCGTGCTTTGCGGATATTCTGCGCCGGATCGCCGGCGCCTACCGGGAGCAACACCAGGAAATCCGCAGCCAGAACGAAGCCTTGATCGAGGGTTTGCGCAACCTCGGAACACAGCAACAAGCGCCCGGCGCCATCAGCGAAGCACCGCTCATCGAGGCGCGGCGGCAGCTAGGGCAAGCCTTCGATTCCCATTTCGGCGGGTTCGGCGCGGCGCCGAAGTTCCCGCATCCGGTCCATATCGAGTTCCTGCTGCGCCGCTATGCGGCGAGCGCGATGGCGCGGACGCCCGACGCCGAAGCCTCGGAAATGGCGCTCTTCACGCTGCGGCGGATGGCCCGCGGAGGCATCTACGATCATCTGGGTGGCGGCTTCTGCCGTTACTCGGTCGATGAGCGCTGGATGATCCCGCATTTCGAGAAGATGCTCTACGACAACGGCCCGTTGCTCGCGGTGTATAGCTGGGCCTGGCAGTTGAGCCGCGACCCGCTATTCAAGAAGACCGCCCTCGAGACCGCGGAATGGACACTGCGCGAGATGCAATCCCCCGAGGGCGGCTTCTATTCCAGTCTGGATGCCGACTCCGAAGGTCACGAAGGCCGGTTTTACGTTTGGGATGCGAAAGAAGTTCAGTCGCTGCTCAGCGCCGAGGAGTACCCTGTCCTAGCACGCTGTCTCGGCCTGGATCAGGCCCCGAATTTCGAGGGCCGATGGAACCTGTGCGTGTCCGTGCCGCTGGAGGCGCTCGCCAAGGAATGGGGTAAGCCGCTCGCGGATCTCGAGCGGCTTTACGCCGAGAGCCGGAAAAAACTCCTCGCCGCCCGCACGCGGCGTGTCTGGCCGGGCCGGGATGAGAAGGTATTAACGGCATGGAACGGTCTCATGATCAAGGGCCTGGCGGTTGCCGGCCGGGTATTGGAGCAGCCCGATTTTCTAGATGCGGCCCAGCGAGCGGTTGATTTTATCCGCGCGCGCATGTGGCGGGACGGACGGCTCCGCGCGACGTATAAGGATGGCAGGGCCCACCTCAACGCCTACCTCGATGATCATGCCTTCGTCATCGAGGGACTGTTAGCGTTACTCGAAGCCCGTTGGCATGACGGCAACATGCGCTTTGCGATCGAGATCGCCGAAGCCCTGCTCGCGCGTTTTGAAGATCCGCTGCAAGGCGGATTCTTCTTCACCTCACACGATCACGAGGCCCTGTTATTGCGATCCAAATCGCTTGCCGATGACGCGCTTCCGTCCGGGGCGGGTATAGCCGCTTATGCGCTTGGGCGGCTCGGACACCTGCTGGGCGAGAGCCGCTATCTGGACGCGCGCGACCGCGCTCTGCGCAGCGCCTGGGGCGCCGTCGAACGCTATCCCACCGCTCACAATTCCTTGCTCCTCGCATTGGAAGAGGATCTCGCGCCGCCGATCTCCGTGGTGATCCGAGGCGATAAGCGCGCGCAGGATTGGCATCGGCGCTGCGCCCAACGCTACGCGCCGCAACGGCTGGCGCTGGCGATTCCATCGACCGCCGCCGAGCTTCCCGGCCTCCTCGCCCGGCGGGAAGCTCACGACGGCGCCATGGCCTACCTCTGCGAAGGGCAGCAATGCCGTCCCGCTATCGACCGTTTCGAGGAGTTCGATCGAGTCCTTTGCGGCAGCGAGGTAATCGCGTCCGGGTGACCGGCGCGCCGCCAGGCGCCCTATTTTTTCTTGAAAAAATAGTGCAGCGACGAGGAGGAGCTCTTCAGAGTCATCGCATCGGGTTTCTTTTCGATCACCTCGAAGGTCCCGCCGCGGCCGGTCACAATCTTACCCTCGGTAACGTCGTAGGTATCCGTGATAGTCAGCTCGCGGCCACCGCCCGTCAGGGTTTCGGAAAACTCATACACGCTCGTCATCGATAGGACGCCGTCCTCGCCGAACGTCCACTTGGACGTTTCCTCAGAGCGCTTACCCGTCAGGTTGAGAGCGGTGCCTTCTATCACCCAGTTTCCGGCGATATCGGAGCGCTGTTGAATCAGCGGTTGCGCCACCGCGGATGTAAAGAAACAAAGAAAGATCCCCCACCGGAGAACTGATTTGATCATACGCCCTCCTCGTCATGCTGCGTTGTTATTTGAGTATGCGCTTCAGAGCTTGTGAAGAAATCGTCGCGAGCAAGTCCGCCCACGAGGCGCAGGAGAATTATTCACAAGCCGTCGGCGTTATTTTGACCGGCGGCCATGCCCGGCACAAGCCTCTCGGCGCAAGGCCGAGAGGGAGATCCCCTACGCGCGGTCAGAGGCTACCGCTCGTGGCAGGGGCAACGCGTTGCTTCAGTACGGGCACCCGCGATAATAGGGATAGTAGTAAGGGTGCCGATAGTACGGTCGATGCGGCCGGGCCGGTTGATGGTACCCGTACCACGGAGTCTGGTAATGATGCCGGTAGCGCGGCTGGTAATTAGAATAACGCGGGGACTGGTGCCGGTAGCCATGGCCGCCGTAGGCATGGGATCCCTGGTGCCGGTAGCCATAACCGCCGTCGGCATGGGATCGCTGGGACGACCGGTAACCAAAATTCCACGCTTGACTAGCCGCGGGAACGCATAAGCCGATAACGAACACTAGGGCCGCGATGTGGGCAGAGACACGAGACGTTAGCATGATACACCTCCTCATTTCGGTAGCATCCGCGATGCTGGCGGACAATCTAGCCCGCGCATGCTGAATGCCTGCTGAATATACGCGCCAGGGTTGGGGATCGGTTTTTTAGTCAAAATGTTTCGCCCGCGGATCGGATCCCCCGCAGGCGACCAAAGGGGAGAGAAGGCCCCGCCGCAAGCAGCGGGGTTCCGCCGAATCACTCTAAAAGTCGGTGCCAAAGCTCTCCCGATAACGCGACTCGAGCTCCGGTCGTGTGACACGGTGATTCTGCGTACCGGCGCATTCGATCTTGATCGCCCCCATGAGCGATGCGATGCGGCCGGTCGTCTCCCAATCGAGGTCGTTGAGGATCCCGAATAGGAGACCCGCGCGATAGGCGTCCCCGCACCCGGTCGGGTCCGCAACCGCGCGCGGCGTCACCGGCGGGATCTCGTAACAACCCGAAGCCCTAAAGATCCGCGAGCCTTGCGCCCCGCGCGTGATGACGAGCGCCTCGACGCGGGACGCGACTTCCTCCGGGGTCAGGCCGGTGCGCTCCTGCATCAGATGCCATTCGTAATCGTTCACGGTCACCCACGCGGCTTGCTCGATGAAGGTCCGCAGATCCTCGGCGCCGAACATCGGCATCCCCTGGCCGGGGTCGAAGACAAAGGGAACACGCATTTGAACGAATTGGTCGGCATGCTGGATCATACCGTCGCGTCCGTCGGGCGAGATGATGCCGACCGAGCGCCCCTCCACCGCCGGTACCGGATTCAGGTGCGAGAGGCTCATCGCGCCCGGATGGAAGGCCGTGATTTGATTATCGTCCAGATCCGTCGTAATGAAGGCCTGTGCCGTGAGTGTATCGCTCAGGATATGAATAAAATCGCGCCTGATCCCGCAGCGGTCCATCCATTCGGCATAGGGCCCGAAGTCACGGCCCGCCGCGGCCACCGGTAAAGGATCTTCACCGAGAAGCTTGAGATTGTAAGCGATGTTTCCCGCGCAGCCGCCGAACTCACGGCGCATCTCCGGCACCATGAACGAGACGTTCAGGATGTGGATCTTCTCGGGCAGGATATGGTTCTTAAAGCGATCCGGAAACACCATGATGTTGTCATAAGCGATCGAACCGCAGATCAATGCTGGCATGGTTGGTTTACTCTGGTTGTTAGTTGTATAAATCATCGTTTGCGCATCAATTCCATCCTGAACGATGGCGTGTTATAGATCGATGCGACAGGGAGCGAGGCCGTGGCGTACTTGCCTCGCGTCGAACTCTCGTACACGAAACGGCGCCCGAATTTCGGGCGTGGTCCCTTGATCAAATCCGCTTCTTAGCCGAGGTATCCGTTCGCGCGAAACCAGTCGATCGCGTCACGCAAAGCGTCGACAGGCGGCCGGTGGGTATAGGCGAGATCGCGTTCGGCTTTTGCGCTGCTGAAGAACATTTTCTTCTTTGCCATTCGCACCCCATCGACGGTCGCATGCGGCTCGCCGCGACCGAAGAATCGGGCCCAGCCTTCCATCATATACGCGATAGGTAACACGAGCCCATGGGGCAGACGCAGTCGCGGCGGGCGCCCGCCGGTGATTGAAGCCACGCTGCGGAGGATCTCGTACAAGCTCATGTTTTCGCCGCCCAGGATGTAACGCTCCCCGACGCGGCCGCGCTGAAATGCATCGAGATGTCCTTGGGCAACGTCGTTGACATGGACGACGTTGAGCCCGGTGTCGACATAGGCCGGCATGCGTCCGCGAGCCGCATCCAGCACGGTGCGGCCGGTCGGGGTTGGTTTAACATCTCTGGGACCGACGGGCGCGGACGGGTTGACGATGACGACCGGCAATCCCTGCTCGCGGGCCAGCCCGTGGACTTCGGCCTCGGCGAGAAACTTGGATCGCTTGTAGTGGCCGATCATGTCGGGGAGCGTGGCCGGGGTCTCTTCGTCGGCGGGACTACCGTCGGCGTTTATGCCGAGCGTTGCGACGCTGCTCGTATACACGATCCGGCCGATCCCGGCCTCGGCGGCGGCGAGCAACAGGTTTCGGGTACCGGTGACGTTGCTGGCGTAGATTTCCTGCGGGTTCGGGGCCCAAAGACGGTAATCGGCGGCGACGTGGAAGAGTGCCCGGCAGCCCGAGACGGCCGGTTTCAACGTGGCCGGATCGCGGAGATCGCCTGCCACCACCTCGATGTTCAGCCCCTCGATATTTTTCTGGAGGCTTCTTGGGCGCGCCAATACACGCACCGCATGACCCGCGTTCAAAAGGCAGCGGAGCACGGCCGACCCGACGAAGCCGGTCGCACCGGTGATGAGGGTGGTCATTGCGCTTGGTGCGGCGCGCGCTGCAACGCTAAGAACTGCCTCACAACCAGCCCGGCCGCGGTCGGCGCCCCTAGGGTGGCGGCGGCCAGAAACGGCGCGAGAGCGTTCGAGAACGTGACCACGGGCAACAAGTACAGTACGTCTTCCGCCTCGAATCCGCCCCAACCGGGCTGCTTGGTTTCTGCTTTTCCATACCGTTGCTCGATCAGGTTGCGCATATGGAAGATCGACGCCACCGCCACGCCAGCGATGACGCCGGCGGGCAGCGCCCATGCGCCTGCCCCCGTGTTCCAAAGCCCGATGCCGATGCTCACGAAGAGCGTCACATGCACGATCGCATCGCTGATTAGATCGAAAACGTGCCCCGCGCGGCTGCTCTTCCCGGTGAGCCGCGCCAACTCGCCATCGGTATGGTCGAGCAGGTTGGAGAGCGCAAATAAGATCGCCGCCAGGTTCGGCCAAAACCCGCTCGCAAAAGCCGCGCACGCGGAGATCCCCGTCAGAAGGCGGACGGTCGTTAGATGATTGGGCGTGACCGGCGTGTCTCGCAGGGGGCGGATCAAGAGCGAGGCGAGTCGAGCGTCCCAAGGTTTCATGCAGTTTGTGGCGCTCTACGCTCTGCGCTTCCCAGCAAGGCGAGCAGGCTCGGCAATACGATGAGTGTGCAAAGGCACATGAGCACGATCCCGACCGAAAGCAACACGCCCATACTGGCCGTCCCCTGATGGGGGGAGACGGCGAGGTTGGTAAAGGCACTGGTGTTCGTGAGCGCGCTCAGCACGACGGCCCGCGCCGTACTGGTGCTTAATAGCGTGCCGTCGTCGGGCGGCGCGGTACGAAAGCGATGCACCATATGGATCCCGTTGTCCACGCCTATGCCCAAGAGCAGCGGCAAGGCGATGATGTTGGCAAAATTGAACGGGATCCCGAGCACCACCGCGGTGGCGCCCGTCAATAATGCGGCCAGCAGCAGGGGCGTCAACACCAGCACGATATCGCGTTTACGTTCCATGAACACGGCGAGGACCACCGTGATGATGAGCAAGGAATATAAAAACGCTTGCTGGAACGCGGTCACGACCGCGCGTCCTCCTTCCAAGTAATTTACCGGAACACCGCTCACATCGGACTTGACGCTGCGTACCTCCGAGACGAATCTTCCCAACGCCTCCGAATCGTTGAGATTGCCGCGCGGAAAGACCTCGATGCGGACCGATCCCTGCGGCGATATCCAGCGTTGTGTCAGCTCCTCGGGTAGATCATCGAGACTGACTGTTGCGGCGTCCAAGGAATCTCTGAGGGAGTCCAAGCGTCCAGGCAGCGAGGCCGTGAGAGCGGTTTCGAGCGCTCTCAAGCCGCGTTCTCCCGCCGCGCCATCCAACGATCGGAGGTGTTTCAAAAACGCCTCGATCTCTCCTTCGAGACGCGCGCCGCCCGCACTGACAGGTGCCTCGGGATGTTTGAGGAGATAGCCGGATAATGTGGCGCCAAAGATCTCCAAGGTTTCCCGACTGGGCGCTACGGCCGCGGCGGTCGCCGAGGCCGTGATGAGCTCGGGGCCGAGCGTCAAGGCCATGTCTTCGATGATCGGCAGCTTCTCGTTTTGGTCATCCGGGACGAAGCTCTCGATCGTGATCACGTCATCGACGCTCGGGAGCGCCTGCATGCGCGCCTTCGTCGCACGGGCCGCCGCCAGGCTTTTCTCCAGCACGACCAAGGACCAGGGGGAATGCTCGCTGGTCGCCAAAAGCTCCTTGAACGTCTGGACTGACTCGTTCGCCGGATCCTGCAGGTTCAGGGGATTGTCATCAAAGCTGGATGCGGGAAGGACCAGGATCGCCGCCGTCGCTAGCACCGCCGCCGCGATGCATACGCTTTTCGCATAGCGCAAGGGCAACATGAGCAGCCCGGCCGGGAAAGGAAGGCCGGTCAGTGGTGTGCCATTGGTGCGCGGGACTTTAGGGATCACGCTGAGCAGGGCGGGGAGAATCGCCAGCGTCACGCCCAGGCTGATGAACATCCCGCCACCCGAGATCAAGCCGAGCTCCGCCACGCCTGAATAGTCCGTGGGGATGAACGCGAAGAATCCGATCGAGGTCGTCATCGTACACAGAGTCAAGGATCCCCCGACGTGAAAGACTGCCCGTTTTAAGGCGTCGCGGCGATCGGGTTCGAGTTGCGCCAGCTCCGCATAGCGCAGACACAAGTATATAGCGTAGTCCGCACCGAGCCCGATATACATGACCGCGAAGGCCACGGAGATGAGGTTCAATTGCCCGACCGCGAAGGTGGCGAAGGCCGCGGTGAAAATCAGGCCCAAGATCAGCGCGGCCAGCGTACCCAAGGTCAGCCACAGGGAACGCAAGCCGATGAACATGATAAGGGTGACGAGCAGCAGTGCCCCGATGCCCGCATTCTGCGTCGCGAAGCTTACGCTTTGCAGCTCTTCGTAGGCGAGGGCGGCGCCGCCGGTGAGCCTGATTCGCACCCCGCGCTCGGCGGTTAACTCAAGCTTGCGGGCGAGATCGCGGATGCCGCGCATCGCGCCCTCCCCGGGCAACAAACTGCCGAAGTCGAGTTTGGGTTTAACGATCACGAAGGCGCGCCGGTCTTCCGGTTTGGCGTCCTTCCCGGTCATCAGTTCCTCCCAGGAGAGCCGGTAGCGCCGGCCCTCGCGGACAGACTGAAGGGCGGTACCGATGCGATCGAAGGCCGGGCGCAGATCGAAATCCGTATCCGATTCGGTGAGTGCGTCCCCCAAGAGCGAGAACAAACCTTTGATGCCGGGCTCGGATTGCAGCCGCGCGAGAAAGGGTTGCGCCTTGGCCAGATTATCGGCGAGGTCTTCGAGCTCCTCCTCGCTTAAAAACAGCAAGCCATTGCGGCGAAAAAAAGGCAATGCATCGGGCATGTATACCCATTCAAACAGCGCAGGTTGGCGCTTTAGATGCTTTGCGAGCCGCAGGCTCGCGTCGCGCGTTTGATCGGGTGTGTCGCCATCCACGACGATAACGATGGTGTCGGCATATTGAGGAAATGCCTCTTTAGAACTCCGATAGGCTTGGCGCCAAGGCAGATCCCACGAAATGAGATCGGAGGTGTCGGTGTTAAAGGTAAGGTGCTTAAAGGTGTAGTCGAAACAGAAGCCGGCGCTGACCAGCGCTAACATGATCACGACGACGGCGTAGCGCTGCACGCCAAGAAACCAATATGCCAGACGCGGGTGGGAACCGTTTGGATGGTGATCTGGATTCAATTCGAGAGCCCCCGAATGTCTTAAGACCGCGTTCGTGCCGGCGCGTCGTATACCGGCATCCACGGGGCCGAGCAGCCTGGATGCAACCGCAAGGAGAGCCTTAGAACGAACAATGTTATGGTGCCCGCTATCGTCGGTGAGGTACCCGGCCCCACAAGAAACCAACTGGTGTTGTGAATAGATTATTCTTTTCTAGAATATTATCACTCGATCCGGGACAATTATAACAAACAGGCCCCGTGTATTGCGTCTTACCATACAAACTGTTCCCTCGGGCGCGCTTTCCCTGCCAGGTGCACCACGGCCTATCGTCGATGGGCTATGAATTGCGTCCGTGATTTGTTGCTATGCCGACGCCAACGTTTAGAACCTGCCGCGGCTTGGTCGCGACGAGGGGGTTCCGGTCAATACGCCGATACCGTTGGCTCACCGTATTAGGCATTCTTTCTGCCATCTGCGGCACCAGTTGGGCGCATGCAATACTGATTGATTCAACAGTTCGCCAGGATGCGCGGCTGACCGAGGCCCCGAAGAATATACGCCTGCGTTGGAACAGCCGCATCGAGCATGACTTAAGCCGATACACGCTGGAGCGTAACGGCGGCCGAGAAGTCACCTCGCTGCGAGCGGAACCGCGAGGCCCCGACCGTATCGTCGTGCACATGCCCGCATTAGCGCCAGGCACCTTTGTGCTCCGTTACCGTGTGTTAGCCGCCGATGGACATATTACCGAGGGTGTCTTGCGTTTCCATCTCACGCCGGGATCCCGATGACCCAGCTCGCCGGTTTCTTGGATGTCCTGATCCGTGGAATCAGCCTGATCGGTTTCGCCATCGCCGTCGGGGGGATGGCGTACATCCATTGGGCATTGCGGCCCTTCGAGGCCCTCTCGCCTCTCAAGGCCCGTGTGCTACGCCGATCGCTCTGGTTTGTCATTGGGGGAAGCTTGGTGCTGGCGCTGTCGCGGTCCTTGTTGTTGCTCGTGTTGCGTCCTTGGACCTTAGCGGATGCCGCCGGGCACTGGCCGGTCGCGGCGTTCTTAAATACGGACTACGCCCGTACCGTTCTATTCAGCGTATGCTTGGCGCTTGGGTTGGCTGGCGCTGCCGCCCGTCTCCTAACCCAGCCGAGCAAGCGCGCGCTGTGGGCGGTCGCGGGGGCGATATCGATCGCGCTTTTGATCGATTCCGCCTGGCTCACGCATGGCGTCAGCCGCTTGGAGGGACGAGCGCAACTCATGGCGGTCACGGTATTGCACCAGACCGGTGGGCTCATCTGGGTCGGCGGTATCGTGCATTTGCTGGTCTTTTGGAGGCTTTGGAAACGGGGCCCCGAGGATCGAGCTTTAGCTCCGGCTGTCTTTAGCCGCTTTTCAGTGCTCGCCATTGTAAGCATGATCATGATCCTCGGACCCGGTCTTTTTATCGCCTGGCGCTATATCGAAGATTGGGGTGGTTTAACCGGGACCGGTTACGGGGTGATGGTGTTGACCAAGGCGACGCTTCTCGGCGCCGGTTTGATTCTGGGCGCAATGAATTTCTTTCTCGTGCGCGGTTGGGCCAGGCAGCGTGAGGCAATGACGACCCCGCTGCGCGTGCGCGCCTTTGTCGAAGCCGAGGCGGGTCTCGGCGTCACCCTATTGCTGGCCGCCGCTTCCCTGACCTCCCTCCCGCCCTCCATCGACATCGTCGCCGATCGGGCCACCCCGGAAGAGGTAATCGAACGTTTCGTCCCCAAGATGCCGCGCCTGAGCTCGCCGCCGATGTCGGATCTGCTTGCCGTGGCCGCGCCGATCGATGACACGCTCGCGGCCCGGCAACCCGAGGAGTACGCGTGGTCGGAGTTCAATCACAACATGTCGGGTCTCTTCGTGTTCGCGATGGGTCTTTTGGCCCTGCTGGAGCGCACCGGTAAGGCCCCTTGGGCGCGGCATTGGCCGTTGCTATTTCTGGGGCTCGCGGCCTTCATGTTCTTGCGTAACGATCCGCGCGCCTGGCCCTTGGGACCGGCGGGTTTCTGGGAGAGCATGCTGCTCCCCGATGTTCTTCAGCACCGCATCGCGGTGCTCGTCGTGGTTGGCTTGGCGGTTTTCGAATGGATGGTGCGTACCGGGCGCTTACAGTCGCGCTGGCGGTTCGTGTTTCCTCTGCTGTGCGCGTTCGGCGGAACGATCCTGCTGACCCATTCCCATGCGATGTTTGACCTCAAATCCGAATTCCTTACCGAGGTGACGCACGCCCCGCTCGGGCTCTTTGCCGTAATCTCGGGGTGGGGACGCTGGTTGGAACTCAGGCTGCCGCGCGAGGATCAGCGCCTTCCCGGCTGGATTTGGTCGACGGCCTTCGTGATGATCGGCCTCACGCTACTTTTCTATCGCGAAACCTAGCCGGTTTTGCGGGGCACATGCCCCGCAGGCGGTATACCTTAATAATATTCGATTACCCGGCCCGTACGTCGTATTCAACTTTCGTTAACAACGAGAGACACGCCCGTCAGTTCCGAGGTGGGAATCCGTTGACCAGCAGCTCTTGACTTTCTGCGCTTGCATCCGGTGCAAGCCCACGGCATCGGTGAGTGTGAGGTCTTGATCGCAGAATTTTCGCGTCGCGCCGGCCTGCTCGGCCGCTCCCACCGGCGTGATCTCCAGGGGCTGCATGTCTTCGATCATCGAAAGAAACTGAAGTGCGCGGGTCCGGTCATAGCGCCGAAGAAACCATGCATGTCCCTCGGCAACCACCAGGGTCGTGGTAATTATCGCAGGCGGTCCCGAAAATAACCGGCGAAACAGGGCGTGGTGTGTGTCCGAGCGGTCGACGAAAGCGATAAATGCCGATGTATCGACGTAAGCGTCAGTCCTCTTGCCCATAGACAACGTCGTCGATGTTCCGGCTCGATCTAGCATCGCCCGACTCGACCATGCCTGCGTAACGCATCCAGGGCTTGGCCTCATCGGCGGGAATCATCGTACGCAGCGAACGGCGCAGCAACTCCGCCAATGAGATCCCCAGGCGTTCCGCCTCACGCTTGGCGGCGCTGTACTCGGGTTCCGTCAG
>JBIMKC010000021.1:0-2515 GCA_043673925.1 Chromatiales bacterium
CTCGATCCGAAAGCCCGTGCATTATTTAAACGCGAATTGCTGGTCCGCAAGAATCAGGGCTTGACGTTGTTTTTCACCAGCCACATGCTTACCGACATCAGTGCGTTATGCGACCGAATGGCGGTATTACACCAGGGACAAATCCTTTACCAAGGCGCACCCGCGGCATTTTGCGAGCACTTCGGCGCCACCGACATAGAAGAAGCCTATCTGAACTGCGTCGGCGCAACGTCATAAGCCGTCCTCCGTTTGCGCGCGGAACTCGCGGATCTATACTAAAGTTAAAGCACAACTTACCGCTAAGCGATCGACCTCTCCGCTTCATAACAATCTTCTCCACACCGAACCCTATGAGCCAAGCAGAAACTCTAATTTCCCCAGCGGTAGCTTTACAAATCTTAGAATCTCTTCCCATCGGGATATTCGTCGCCAACGACGGGGGGACGATAATCTGGGCAAACGACGCACTATGTTCACAACTCGCCGTCACCTACCAATCCACCATCGGAAAATCCCGAGATGAGCTGCCCATGAACCGCATCCTCACCTTATTCAAAACGGTTGAGACCTATCAACTCCCAGCCACGCCCGGCCACCCAGAACGTTGGTTGAATTTCATTGCCCGCCACGTGCAGATGGAATCTGGGCAGGCGTTCGAAGTGGCTTGCGTCGTCGATGTCACCCACTATGAGATCGTCCGAAAACGCAAGCATTTAAACTTAATCTCTGCGGCGCTGAACGAAACCGATCCGGATACGGGGTTGCTTACGCAACAATCGGTGATGGCGCAGTTGGTCTCCGAGGTATCGAGAAGCCGGCGCTATAACAACGACCTAACGGTTTTCATGATTAACCTAGGCCAGCCAACGCCCGAAAATTCGAACGGCAAAACCGACTGCGCAACGGCGCTAAATCAGACCGCCCGCTTCCTTAAGGAAAGGCTTCGCTGGGTAGACACCATTGGCCGCTGGGAGGGCAGCAGCGTACTCGTGGTTTTGCCTGAGACCAATCTCGAATCGGCGACGCAACTTGCTGGAAAACTACGCGCGGAGATGGATAAATCCGACCTCCTAGAATGGGCTCGTGACCCCGCGGCCGAAGGCTTGGCGATAAATTTGAGCGTCACAGCGTGGAAAAAAGGTGACGATGCCGTCAGCCTAACTAACCGAGCCTCTAACCTAGTAATCGGGGATCCCCCGCACGGCGCCACGACAGTCGGTGTGGTTTAGTCGGCTTCGACAATCTCGAATTCGTGGGTAATATCAGCTGTCTTCCCGAGCATTATCGAGGCCGAGCAGTACTTCTCCGCCGACAGCCGAATGGCTCGCTCAACTTGCTGTGACATTAAATCTTTCCCACGCACTAGGAAACGCACATGGATCGAAGTAAATACCTGTGGTGGGCTATCTGCGCGTTTGGCTTCGATCTCGACTCGACAATCCCTAACGTCTTGCCGAGCCTTCCGTAGTATTGACACCACATCGTAGGCCGTGCAGCCTCCCATGCCCAGTAACACCATCTCCATCGGCCGAATGCCGACATTTCGGCCGCCGGCCTCTGGCGGGCCGTCCATGACGACGGTGTGGCCGCTACCCGATTCGGCCACGAACAAGGCGTCTCCCGCCCATCTTATAACCGCGCGCATGGCACTTTCCGGGATAATTGTGCCTAAAACCGTTTCACGCGGTTACACACGTACACGCCCCTTGCTAAACAACCTTCGAGCGTATCGTTCTATACCGTGAGGTAACCCTTGTCGATCCTCGGTCCCATTAAGCGCACCAGTGATCCACTGATAGAAGAGTTTCTAGGTCACTGCCGTCACGCGCAGTATTCCGCCAAAGCGCTCATTATAACACGCGGGGATCCGGCCGACGAACTACTGTACGTTATCAAGGGGTCTGTAACCGTCATACTGGAGGATGATAGTGGGCACGAAATCGTTCTTGCTTATCTGAATTCCGGCCAGTTCTTCGGGGAAACCGGGCTTTTCGTCGAGAACATAAAGCGGACCGCTTTTGTTCGGGCGAGAACAAAGTGCGAAGTGGCGCATATCAGCTACGACCGCCTGCGTAATCTTCCCGCGATCTACCCTCACATCGTACACTTGCTGGCGACGCAAATAGCCACGCGGCTCTTGAAAACTAACCGCAAGGTACGAGATCTGGCTTTTCTGGATGTTTCGGGCCGCATCGCTAGGACCTTGTTAGACCTTTGCAAGGAACCCGATGCGATGACGCATCCCGATGGGATGCAGATCAGTGTTACTCGTCAAGAACTGAGCCGTATCGTCGGCTGTTCACGGGAGGTTGTCGGACGGGTACTAAAGATTTTCACACAACAAGACCTTATTCAGGTGAAAGGGAAGACGATCGTGGTCTGCGGCGTGCGATAAACGGTCTGGGAACCTGCGCGCGGCTATAGGCTTCAACGCTTCGGTCACTTACCTCGGGAATGACCCAATAACTTTGAACAGACGGACGAGAGGAAGAACTGCTGCGTTTCGATGCCGTAT
>JBIMKC010000021.1:2615-22557 GCA_043673925.1 Chromatiales bacterium
TGTGTATCGGATGCTAAGCGTATTACTTGAACTGGGGGAGAACGCCTTGTCTACACCTTACTCCCGCGGCAACGCACGCGCCTCTTGGTGAAATGGTACGGCCGCGATCGATGCGCGTACCCCGAGCGGATCGCTGGGATCGACGCCTTCCATGAACGGTTTGCGTCGATTGAGGTTGGTTGTTTGGTAAACCTTGCCGATCCAGTTATTTATCACGGCCTCTGCCGTGTCGTGCCAGGTATTGTCCACATAAGGAACAATAAGGTGTTCCGGCATTTGGGGAATCGGAGCGGCTCGCGCCCGCGCCATTTTGACCTCTTCGCCGTATTCCTCAAGAATCGCCTGGGTCATAGGTGTGAGATAGTCCACCGGGAAGGGCGGGTATTCATCGATATCAGCACTTGCGAAACGCAGCACTTCGCGTTTGTATTCTTTCAACAGGCTGACGGTGTCGTATTCGGGATGGCCCTGAAAGAACACGATACGGAAACCGTCCTCACTGACCGCGATATGCACACCCGCCTCATCGCTCTCGACGAGCGCCAAAAGCCCCGCGGATTCGAACTGCTCGCGACCGATCTCGTTGAAGCGCGAGTGCGGCACGTCGAAGCGCGTATTGATGCCGGCAATGAGCGGGTGCCGGCCGTCCGTGATGTAATGGGAATACACACCCCAGCGCTTGGATTTCAAACGCCGGCGCTTCTTGCCGTGACGGAACTGCAGCACGGCGTGGGTGGCAAGGCAGGAACACAGGGTTGAGGTCACGTTTTCATATGCCCAATCGACGATCGCGATCAAAGGCTGCCAAAAAGGTTCGAGCGCGAGATCCGGTTGCGTCACGTTAGCGCCGGTGATGATGAGCGCATCGAGCCCGGCTGCCTTGATATCATCAAAGGTGTCGTAATACCGCGCAATGTGAGCACAGGCATCGGGCCCGCGTGGTAGCTCCTCGAGCGTAAACGGGTGAACGTAGAACTGTGCGATCTGGTTGCTTTCCCCGACCAGGCGTAAAAACTGCCGCTCGGTAGCTTCTAGCGCTTTGTCCGGCATCATATTGAGCAGCCCGATGTGCAACTCGCGGATGTCTTGATGCAGAGCGATGTCGTGTGCGATCACCGTCTCGCCTTCCTGCCGCAAGTCCGCGAACGCCGGCAGGTCCGAATTTGCAACGAGGGGCATGACCCGTCTTCCTTCCCAACCGCTTAGGACTCGCGGGCGATCACGGTCTCGACGAGGTGGAGAAAATCGGCCTCGCTTTGGATCTGAGCGATCTCCGCCGTCGTGACGGTGTAACCGTACCTTTCGGCGATCGCCTGATACCGAGGGATGCGCGCGTAGAATAACCTGGGGAAAATCCAGCGCACGAATTCATCCGGATCGATGAGCGCGACGTAAGCGAGTTTGCGTTCCCGCTTGAACACAGCGAGCTGCTCATCCAGAAAGACATTCCGGTAATACAGTGGTTTTGGATCTTCAGCGGCGCGCCGGATCAATGCCTGCTCGTCAACGTCGGTCGCCTCGATATACAGCACCACCGTATGCTTGGCGAGGGTGTCCAGCACCTCGTGATCATCGAGCTCACACACGCTGCCGCCCGCATCGTTGACGAAGTGCCGGTAGCCGTAAATCTCCTTCGCCTTGCGAAGAAATTCGGGCACATCCTTCATCGCCGCAATTTCCGCTTCGTGATGGAGAGCTTGACGACGCTTAAACTCGGTGAGTCCCAAGCCACCTCCCTCGGGGTTTCCGAGTTTCCCAAGGAAGGTGGAGACGGGTTTTAGATTTTCCACCGTGATGTTGTTGCAGATGTAGATAGAATCAGCGCGCAACAGCTCCCGCAAAAACGGAATCTGCATGGCTTGCTGCTTGATATTGTCGAGGATCGCTTCGCCCAAATACCGGGTACCGATGCGATAATCACCGGAATAGTGGAACCAATGACTGCTTCTGAGGATATTCGCGAGATGCGTCTTGCCGACACCAGACATGCCGAGAAGCGTAACGCTCTTGTTCTCCCAAGCCCTGAATTGATCGACGTTCAGTTTCACCCGATTCTGGCATCTACTCAATTGGCTGGAATCGCTGCTTGAAGCGATGTAGGTAAGCTCTTTGGACCGGCAAAGCTACGATCACGAGCAGCCGAAACGAAGAATCGCAACGGAAAAAGTCATCTGAGTACGCTCCCTCCTGCTTCGGTAAAAAGAATCGGCATCGTAAGCCTAGGGAACATTCGCGCACCGCGCAAGCCGGGGTGTTGCGGTCGGATTGTGTGATCTCGCTGCTAAACGGCATGGGTTTCAATAAACCGGTTCCAATTCTCTTGCCGCAGTTCCACGGGGGCCGCGTCGTGTTCGGGGCAATCGAACCGCAAGTGGCGCTCGCCAAACGCCGCATTTACAAAGGCGCAATGATGCGGAGTATCCGGATCGTCGTAAACACCCGGGCGGAAATGCCGGCACGTCACACACATGCGCGAAATTGGGACCTCGCCCCGCTCCTGCATGGCGTGGATTATCTTGATCAGCCCGCGACAAAATACCTCTTGTTCCACCGGCGACAGCTCATCGACGGCACCGATCAAAAAATCCGGCCAATGGGCCGTGCGTTCCGCCTCGGCGCGTCCCTTGGGCGTTAACTGAACAAGCAGCGCCCGCTGGTCAGTCGCCGCTCGCCCTTTGCTAACCAGTCCCTTGCGGACTAACGCGGTCACCGCCTCGCTTGCCGTCGGGGCGCTTACCGCTAGTGCTCTAGAAATAGAAAACAGTCTCCACTCACCCGTCCCCTTCGCGTGCAGAAGCGCAAGGATCGCGCCCTGAGTCGGCGTCAGACCCTGGCTCCCGGCGTCCTTCCACGCATGGCTTTTAAGAGCAAGCCCAACTTTCGCTAAGCCCGATATCAAACGCTGGGGCATCGGGTCGCTAATCCCATCGAAAATCGTCGCCGCCATAGGTAATATTTACTTAGGACTCCATATTAGTACACCGGTAAACCCGTATGCTGTCAAGAGCAAAAGCGAGTGTAATCAAATTTCCGCGCTAATACAGGCACGGCGTTGTGTGCGTTCCCTGCCGCCTCTCTAAAACCTTTCCGCCCGGGCTTTGTAGTAACATGGGTTTGTCCCGCCCTGGTAGCTCAGGTGGATAGAGCGTCCGCCTCCTAAGCGGGAGGTCGCCGGTTCGAGTCCGGCCCAGGGCACCATTTCAACATCCAAGTCGTTCCAAGAAAGTTCATAAGCAAGCGAATATGCAGGTGTTTTAGTTTATTCTGCTCCCACAATAAGCTGGTAACGTCCATTTACATCTACCCCCAAACGGGGGGTATTTATAGGGGTAAGTCAGATACACTGTAAAGGAGTTACCCCCATGTCGATGACCGATACTGTGATCCGTAACGCCAAGCCCGGCGGCTACGCTAACGGCTTCGAAGCAGTAGCGCGGGAGTGGGCCGCCATGGAAAAAGATTTGCCGAACGCTCACGCGCAGGAAGTCTCTCCGCTCAAGCGCGTGCTATTGCGGACCCTGCCGGAATTGGCCGCCGAGCTGGACTCGGTCGTGAATGTCTTCGATCCTTGGGCGCGCGACCGGGGAAGGTATTACTCGCTGCGATGGAAACCGCGCCTCGTCGCCGAACGGGACGAAGCGTTTTAAACGTATCGGGGCGGATCCTCGTCGATGCGCGCGCATTGCCAACATTCCGCGAACTGTGGCTCGATCCATTCGCCGCACGCAGGACAGCACCATGGCTCCGTGCCGGATCTGCCTTTTAAAACCGATGCGATGAGAGTGCGGGCCTGTGGCAGATCACTCTCTTCGATCACCCAAAGCTCGGGCCAACAGGCGCCCGGCGGTAGCTCCCCGATGCCGCCGATGAGATATTCATTCTTGACCAGGCAGTCGATGTGGTGGCCATCGAGGACACCTTTGAGGAAACCGACGAGTAGTCGATCCTCCGAGCAATAAACGCGTTCCATGATCCGTGCGCTGAGATACTTAGGCTTAAGCCGCCGCCCGCTGTCCCAGTTGATCGAACAAACGATCGAGCACGCCGATGCGCGCATCACTATCGGGCAGCGAGGCCGTGATCCGGATCTTGTCTCCTTGCTCGAACTTGTAGGTATGAAGTTGGATCTGCATCAGTTTCACTAAGGCTAGCGGGTCGACCTCGGCCTGCGCGTGGAAGAGCACCCGCCCGCCATGCGCGCCGAGATCGATCTTGCGGACCCCGAGAGGCGCCGCCCGCTGCTTGAGCCGCGTGATCCGAAGCAGATCCTTGGCGGACTGCGGCAGCGTGCCGAAACGATCGATCATTTCTTCTTCCAGCCGGCCAAGCTCCTCAAGATCACTGGCGTTCGCGATCCGTTTGTACATGATAAGACGGGTATGGACATCGGGCACATAATCGCCCGGAATCAATACCGGAACATGGATCTCGATCTCGACGCCATGATCGAGCGGCCGGTCGAGCTCGGGCTGCCGCCCGGCCTTGAGTGCCTGGATCGCCCGCTCCAGCAGTTCCGTGAACAAGCCGAAACCGACCTCCTGAATATGCCCGCTTTGCTCCTCACCGAGGATCTCTCCGGCGCCGCGGATCTCGAGATCATGGGTGGCTAAGGTAAACCCGATGCCGAGATCCTCGATCGACTCGATGGCTTCGAGTCTCCTCAGGGCGTCGCCCTTGAGGGCCTTCCGGGACGGCACCACGAGGTAGGCATACGCCCGGTGATGCGAACGGCCCACCCGGCCGCGCAGTTGATAGAGCTGGGCGAGTCCGAACTTGTCGGCGCGATTAACGATAATGGTATTGGCGTTCGGCACGTCGATCCCGGTCTCGATGATAGTCGTGCAGACGAGGCACGCAAAGCGGCGATGGTAGAAATCGAGCATCACCTGCTCGAGCTCGCGCTCGCGCATCTGCCCGTGCGCCACGCGCGCGCGCGCCTCGGGAATGAGCGCCGCAACCTTGCGAGCGGTTTCTTCGATCGTTTCCACCTCGTTATGCAGGAAGTAGATCTGGCCGCCGCGGCTGATCTCGCGCCTCATGGCTTCGCGCAACAGCGCCTGGTCCCACTCGGTCACGAAGGTCTTGACAGCGATGCGCCTCGCGGGGGGGGAGGCGATGATCGATAGCTCGCGGGTGCCGAACAAAGCCAAGTTGAGCGTGCGCGGAATCGGGGTCGCGGTCAGCGTCAAGATATCCACCTCCGAACGCAGGGCCTTCAGCCGCTCTTTTTGCCGTACCCCGAAGCGGTGCTCTTCATCGATTACGCACAGCCCGAGGCGCTTGAAGACAATGGACTCCTGCAACAGCTTGTGTGTTCCGACGACAATATCGACCGCACCGTCCTTAAGCCCCGCCGCGACTTTATCCTGGTCTTTCTTACCCCGGAATCGTGACAGTAGCTCTATGCGGAGCGGCCATTCCGCGAACCGATCCTTGAAGTTCCGATAGTGCTGTTGCGCCAGTAGAGTGGTCGGCACCAGGATCGCGACCTGCCTGCCGCCCATGGCCGCGACGAAAGCCGCGCGCATGGCCACCTCGGTTTTTCCGAACCCGACATCGCCGCACACCAGCCGATCCATCGGTTGCTCGCCTTGCAGATCGTGCACAACCGCGGCGATCGCCGCCTCCTGGTCCGGTGTCTCCTCGAAAGGGAACCCCTGTATAAACGCCTGGTATTGATCCCGTTCCAGCGTAAACGCGTACCCTTTGCGCGCGGCGCGGCGCGCGTAGATCTCCAGGAGCTCCGCGGCCACGTCACGGATGCGTCTCAAGGCCTTGGCGCGGGCGCGCTGCCACTGACCGCTGCCGAGCTTGTGCAAGGGCGCGTGACCGGGGTCCACGCCGGAATAACGGGTGATGAGGTGTAGCGAGAGCACCGGAACGTAGAGGCGATCCGCATCGGCGTACTCGATGCCGAGGTATTCGCCGGGAATGCCGTTGGTCTCGATCGGAAAGAGTCCCAGATAGCGCCCGACTCCGTGATGCTCATGCACCACCGGCGCACCGGCGTGGAGCTCGCTGAGATCGCGAATGATGCTTTCCGGATCCCGTGCCGCGCGGCTGCGGCGGCGCTCTTGCCGGGCGCGTTCCCCGAACAACTGGGCTTCGCCAACGACGGCGATGCGCGGACTGTCCAACTGCATGCCTTGATCAAGGGCGGCGATGGTCAATCCGATTCGCGCTTCGTCCTTAAGAAACGACGCCCAATCCGCGTAGCCCTGGAATTCAATCTGGTGCTGGCGCAGGAGCTCGGAGAGCGTCTCGCGGCGGCCTTTCGACTCGGCGGCAAACAAGACCCGTCCGCCGAAATATTGCAAATAGTGTTTGACGACGGCCAACGGATCCGCGGCCCGGCCGTCGATAGGAAGCTGCACCGGCATGCTGCTTGAGAAACTCACGGCATGCTTTGGCGCCGTGAGCCCCTCGATGAGGATCGCCGGATGCATTTTGAGCCGAGCGGAAAGCTCCTCGGGCGGGAGAAACACTTCATCGGGGGGTAACAACGGCCGCTCGCGATCGTGGCGGGCGGCCTCATAGCGTTGACCAATTTCAGCCCAAAACGCTCTTGCAGCCTCCAACGCACCGTCATCCAGCACCACGACGCTTCCCTCGGGCAGATAATCGAACAAGATCGCGCCGCTGGTGAAAAAAAGCGGCAAGTAATACTCGATACCCCCGGGCGCGAGGCCCTGGCTCACCTCGCGGTAGATCGGGCAATCCCCGGGCGCGCCCTCAAAGCGCTCGCGCCAGTTCGCGCGGAAGCACTCGAGCGCCTTCGGCGTTAGAGGAAACTCGCGCGCGGGTAGCACCTCGATCCGATCGCTACTCTCGATGGAGCGTTGCGTTTCCGGATCGAAGAGGCGCAGCGTATCGATCAGCTCGTCGAACCAATCGATGCGATAAGGGAACCGGCTACCCATCGGATACACATCGAGAAGCGATCCCCGAATGGCGAAGTCACCGTGCTCCAGCACCTGCGAGACGCAGCGATACCCTCCGTGACTCAGCCGTTCGCGGAAACGCTCGCGATCCAAGCGCTCGCCCACTTTGAGCACGAGGGTGTTGGCTTCAAGATAGTCGCGCGGCGCCAACCGATGCATCAAGGTGGCGACGGAGGTGATTAAATAACCTGCTCTTAGTTGCGGTAAGCGCGCCAGCGTTTCCAGGCGCCGCGAGACGATGTCCTGATAAGGTGAAAAGCGGTCATAGGGCAAGGTTTCCCAGTCAGGAAAGCTAAGGATCCCGGTTCCCTGACCACCCCCGCTAAAGAACCCAAGCTCCTCCTCAAGGCGCTCTGCATGCAGCGCGTCCTTGCCGATGACCACCACGAGGCCGTTCCATCTCTCCGAGAGCCTTGAGACGGCAAGCGCCTTGGCGCTCCCGTATAAGCGCGTCCAATAGAGCCGTCCACCCGCCGGACGCGGGCCCGGGGGTTCGAACACGCTATTTTCGGGTTTTGATTCGGTTACGCTCATCGCGTCACCGCGTTGCTCAGTTGCCGTCGAGATCATCGACCGGCCTCACGCTGTTCCAATGCTTGCAGGTCGGGCATTGCCAATGGTGCGTCTTCGCTAGGAACCCGCAGTGCTGACATTGGTAATTCGATCGTTGCCGTAACAAGCGGCCTAGGTAGTCGCTGAGCGCCGCCAACTGTGGCTTGGACAAGGCCGCGCCGTGTGCTCTTGAATACTTGAGCATTTGGTTCAATCCGCGTAAGGAAGGCCGCCGGTTTAGCTCCTCACTCAAATAGCTTATCGCCGCTTCGATGCCCCGCTGTTCCGCGATCAGATCCGCCAGCATCAACAAAATCTGAACACCGAATTTCTTGGCGACGAGCGTCCGCAAATACGCTATAAACTCGTCAGATTGCCCCAAGCTTCGATAGCATTCGAGCAAGTGCGGTAGCGCTTGTACCAGAACCGAAGGGTCCTGATGCTCAATCCTTTTGAACGCCATGACCGCCGCGCGAGTGTCGCCGGAGGCCTTGGCGATTCTACCTTCCATCAGGCTCGCGCGCGCGCAGCCGGGATCAACTTCCAACCCGCGTTGCAATAGCCGAACGGCCTCGGCGGTCTGGCCTTGAAGCTCGCACTGGTGCGCCCATTCGCAGTAATACTGGGCCGTCATACGGCCCATATCCTCTTTGCATCGGGTTTGGATCTCGCGCGCGCACGCGATCGCCTTATCCCAATCTTGTTCTTGCTGATAGATATCCAGCAACTGCAATAATGCCTTCTTCGTGTGGGTTCCGGAGTCCAACAAGCCTTTAAATAGCCCCTCCGCCCGATCGAACAAGCCCGAGCGCATGTAATCCATTCCTAACTCGAGCGCCGCCACGGAACGTTGCTCGTCGCCCAACGCGGAATGCGTAATTAAATTTTGATGGATGCGGATGGCCCGATCGACTTCGCCGCGCCGGCGGAACAGATTGCCCAACGCGAGCTGTGTTTCAATCGTGTCGCTCTCGACCTCCAGCATCGCGATGAACACGTCGATGGCCTTATCCGGCTGTTCGTTTAGGAGGTAGTTTAGGCCTTTGAAGTAATCCTTGGAGAGGGTGGGGGGCTCGCCACGGCGGTAAGCGCCGCCGCGGCTTGCCAGATACCAACCGGACGCCGCGGCAAGCGGCAATAGCAACCAAATGAGGTTCGAGAACGCCTCAGGAGGCATCCTTGAGCGTGGCGATGGATTGGCCTCTCGTCACCTGCTGATCCACGGATTTCAAAGAACGCTTCAGCTCACCAATCTTACGCCGCAAACGCACAACGACACTGAGATTTACCAGGACGCCCAGAACCGCTCCCAAGAGCAGCATGCAAGCGATCAAGAGCGACACCGGCAACTGCACCGTACCCAAATAATAATCGACCGCGACTAATTGAGGATTCTTGACATGCAGCTCAAGGCCGACGAGTACGACGAACAACAGAAAGATTACTTTTAGAACGCGAACCATAGCCACACGCCGTAGTGTTTAACCGTAGCACGCTCCTCCCCACGGGGCGGGAAACCACGCTTCGATTGTTTTTGGAGACCGATTATTTCATGCCGTTGACGCGTTCTCTCATCTGTTTGCCCGGTTTAAAGTGCGGCACGTATTTCGCCGGCAGAGGCACCGGATCCCCGGATTTCGGGTTGCGTCCGATCCGAGCCGGGCGATAATGGAGAGAGAAACTTCCGAAGCCACGGATCTCGATGCGTCTCCCCGTCGAAAGCGTATACGCCATGAGCTCCAACAAGGTCTTAACCGCCAACTCAACATCTTTATTCCCCAGTTGGATCTGCTTGCGCGCGAGGGATTCGATGAGTTCCGACTTAGTCATCTGTGCTTGCCTTAGCCGTGTCAAAGAGGTTTACCGGGCCGGGAAGAAACCCCTGCCATTCATGCATGGCGCGCCTTCAATCGGGCGACTCTGCACCGTCGAGGCGCTGCTTGAGCAGATCGCCGAGCTTGGTCGTCGCCATGCCGGCGCCCGCCCCGTAAGTCTCCAACGCTTGCGCCTGTTCGTGAAATTCCTTCGCCTTGATCGAAAGAGAAATCATGCGCTTCTTCCGGTCGATCGCAACAAACTGGGCCTCGACCTCTTGCCCCTCCTTGATCACCTTGCGCGCATCGTCCACGGGCTCTCGTGAAAGCTCCGAAGCGCGAATATAGCCCTCGACGCTGTCCGCGAGCCGGACCGTTACCCCCGGCGCATCGACCATTACGGCAACGCCCGTAACGATACTGCCCTTTTCGTGTTCGGCCAGATAATTGGAAAAGGGATCCTTCTCCAATTGTTTGATCCCTAGCGAAATCCGCTCCCGTTCCGCATCGATGGCGAGAACCACCGTTTCGACCTCTTGACCCCTCTTGTAATTTCTGACCGCCTCCTCACCCGCACTCGACCACGAGAGATCAGACAGATGCACCAAGCCATCGATGCCCCCTTCAAGCCCTACGAAGATACCAAAATCGGTAATGGACTTAATGGTTCCCTGGACCTTGCTGTTCTTGTTGAATCTTAACGCAAACTCCTCCCAAGGATTCGGCTGGCAATGCTTCATTCCGAGCGAGATGCGGCGCCGCTCCTGGTCGATGTCGAGAACCATCGCCTCGACCTCCTGCCCCACATGGACCACTTTCGAGGGATGAACGTTTCTGTTGGTCCAGTCCATCTCCGAGACGTGAACCAAACCCTCGACACCTGGTTCTATTTCCACAAAGCAACCATAGTCGGCGACGTTGGTGACTTTGCCGAAGATACGAGAACGCTGCGGGTAGCGGCGCGCGATGTCGATCCAGGGGTCCTCCCCAAGCTGCTTGAGCCCTAGGGAGACGCGATTGCGCTCGCGATCGAATTTCAGGACCTTAACGTCAATTTCGTCGCCGACATTGAGGACCTCGCTCGGGTGTTTAACGCGCCTCCAAGCCATGTCCGTGATATGGAGCAAGCCATCGACGCCACCGAGGTCGATGAACGCCCCATAATCGGTAAGGTTCTTGACCACCCCCTTGACAACCCCGCCCTCCTCGATGCTATTCAACAGGACATCGCGCTCGGCGCCCCCCTCGCTTGCCACCACGGCACGGCGGGAGACCACGACATTGTTACGCTTATGGTCAACCTTAATCACCTTGAACTCGAGTGGCTTGCCTTCCAGATAGGTGGTATCGCGTACCGGCCGGACATCCACCAACGACCCCGGGAGGAAGGCGCGGATGTCTTCGATCTCTACCGTAAAACCGCCCTTCACGCGCTCCGTGATCACACCGGTCACGTTGCTGCCGGCCTCCAAAGCTTCTTCTAGGCGCTTCCAGGCCATGACGCGCTTCGCCTTTTCCCGCGACAGTTGAGTGGCGCCGAACCCGTCTTCGATCGCATCGAGCGCGACATCTATCCGATCGCCAATGGTGACTTCGATGGCGCCTGCCTCGTTGCGGAATTGCTCGATGGGGATCACCCCCTCCGATTTAAAGCCGGCATGAACAACCACGGCATCCGGCCGGACATCGACGACGATACCGGTCACGATGGTGCCCGGACGCATCTTGTGCTCGATTTGACTCTGCTCGAATAATTCCGCAAACGTTTCAACCATAAGTTCCCGAATCCTAAAACGACTATTGGTTTTTACCCGCGCGCCGATCGCGCGCATCGAGTAAGTATATAACACGCTCAAACACCGCTCCGAGATCAAGGCGCGTGGTGTCGATGATCACGGCATCGGGCGCGGCCCGTAAAGGCGAGGCGCCGCGGTCACTATCACGGGCATCGCGTTCCAGGATTCCCTCTAAGAGATCGCGGAGACTAACATTGACTCCTTGATCTTTCAACTGCTTATAGCGTCTTTCGGCGCGCTCCTCCGGGCTGGCCGAGAGATAGATCTTAAGCGCCGCGTCGGCGAAAACCGCCGTTCCCATGTCGCGGCCGTCGGCCACCAAGCCCGGAGGCTGCCGGAAGGAGCGCTGCTGCGCAAGAAGCGCCGCGCGGACCGCGGGCAGCGCCGCGATCTGAGAGGCGGCGTGCGCGCAGGCTTCCGAACGGATGCTCCGAGTCACATCCTCTCCCCGGCAGATCACGCGTACCTCCTCCGACCCCGGCGCAGCGTCCGGAAATTCCACCGCAAGGCGCGCCGCAAGATGAGCCAGCCGCGCCACATCATCGAACACGACAGCCTCCCGCATCGCAAGCCACCCTAGGGTCCGGTACAAGGCCCCGCTATCGAGAAAATGCCATCCTAGCGTCCGTGCGAGGCGCACCGCGAGGCTGCCCTTGCCCGTGCCGCTCGGACCGTCGATGGCGATGACGGGAATCGATTCGCTGCTCACGGTCCGCCGCCCGCGGTGATTCGGAGACCCGCTTCCCGCGCCAGCGTGAGGAAGTTTGGGAAAGACGTAGTGATCATCGCGCAGTCGGCGATGACAATACGCCCCTCGGCCCGCAATCCCGCGATCGCAAACGCCATCGCGACGCGATGGTCACCGCCGCTGTCCACGCGGCCCCCTTGGATCGCGGCACCGCGGATGCGCATGCCCTCCGGGGTGGGCCGCGCCTCGATGCCCAGCGCCTTGCAGCCCTCCGCCATGACGGCTATCCGATCGCTCTCCTTGTAGCGAAGCTCCTCGGCGCCTTCCAAGAGGGTTTCGCCCCGGGCGCAGGCCGCGGCGATGAAAAGGACGGGAAATTCGTCGATGGCCGCCGGTACCAGATCGCCCGGAATACGGATCCCGCGCAGATCACTTGCGCGCACGTAGAGATCCGCAACGGGTTCACCGCCCTCGTCGCGCGGGTTAACAAACTCAATAGATGCCCCCATGCGCCGCAGGATCTCGATCATGCCGATGCGCGTCGGATTGACGCCCACCTCCTCGAGCACGACATCCGATCCGCGGGCAATCGTCGCGCCGACGATGAAAAACGCCGCCGAAGACAGATCCGCCGGCACATTGACATCAACGCCCGCGAGCCGCGCTTCGCCGCGCATGCAAACCGCGCCGTCTTGGCGTTGTATCGGGCAGCCGAAACGGCCCAACATGCGCTCGCTGTGGTCGCGGCTTGCGAGGCGTTCCCTCACGCACGTTCGCCCCCGCGCGTACAGACCGGCGAGCAAAATACCGGATTTGACCTGGGCGCTCGCCACCGGCATGTCATAATCGATGCCGCGAAGTCGCGCCCCGCCGAAGACTGTTACCGGCGGCGTGCCCGCGGCACTGCACTCGATCCGCGCCCCCATGCAGCGCAAGGGCTCGATGACGCGCATCATGGGCCGCTTCGACAGCGACTCATCGCCGGTCAATTTCGTGTCGAAGGACTGGCCCGCGAGGAGCCCCGTCATCAACCGCATCGAAGTCCCTGAGTTGCCGAGATCGATCGGCCCGGGCGCCGGCCGCAACCCGTGCAAGCCGGCCCCGTGGATCCTTACCCCGCCCGCCCCGAGCCGCTCGACACGCACGCCCATCGACTCGAAGGCCTGTAGCGTCGCGAGGGTATCTTCACCCTCCAGGAATCCCCGGATTTCGGTGACACCCTCGGCGATCGCCCCGAGCATGAGCGCGCGGTGGGAGATGGACTTGTCACCGGGCACGCGCAAGCGGCCGGCGAGCTTCCCGCCCGGTTCAACGCTAAGCAGGTGCGGGACGAGAGTCACCGCTTTTTTCCACCCACCAGATCCGGCCCGATCCGCTGCTCGGCGGCCAAGGCATCCCGTGTGTTCTTGGCCTCGTCCAAGAACGCAACGACCGCGGGACCGTCCTCGGCCTCGATAGCGTCGCGAAGCAGCGCGAGATCCTCGCGAAAACGTTCGATCATCTCGATGAGCCGTGCGCGATTGGCGAAAAAGATATCGCGCCACATGACCGGGTTGCTCGAAGCGATGCGGGTGATGTCAGCGAATCCTCCCGCCGCATAGCGCAAAAGCGCGGACCGGCCGCTCACGCGCGCGGCGGCGCGCACCACCGCATAGGCCAGTACATGCGGAAGATGGCTGGTGGCGGCGAAGACTTGATCGTGCCGGTCGATCTCCATGTCCTCGACCACGGCCCCGGTTTGTCGCCACAGCAAGCGCACGCGCTCCAGCGCGCGCGGGTCGGTCTCGGCGAGGGGGGTCAAAATCACCCGCTGTCCATGAAAGAGCCCGGCACAAGAATTCTCTACGCCGCTATGCTCGGTGCCCGCGATGGGGTGTCCCGGCACGAAACGCGGGAGGTGATGCCCGAGATACCGGCGGGCGGCATGAACCACGGAACCTTTCACGCTACCGACATCGGTGATCACCGCATGCCCGTCCAAGTGTCCTGCGAGACCCTGAAAGACCTCCGGGACGGCCCCGAGCGGCACGGCGATCACTACGATCTCGGCGCCCTCGACCGCACGCGAGAGATGGGCGCACGGCTCATCGATGACACCGAGCTCGCTGGCGCGCCGCAGGGCCATTGGGTCCGTGTCGTATCCCGTCACGCGCTCTCCGGCGCGCTTCAAGGCACGGGCGAGCGATCCGCCGATGAGACCCACGCCGATAACGGCGACGCGTGAGGGTGGCATGAGGGCTACTTAGGCTCCTTAGGATCGTTCATTCAGCACCGTCCTCAGTGCGTCGATGAAACGCGTATTCTCCGGCTCCGTTCCAACCGTGATCCGGAGGTGGTTTGGCAAGCCATAATTGGCGATCGGCCGCACGATCACACCGCGCCTGAGGAAAGCCTCATAGAGATCGCGCGCGGGGTAGCCGAACTCGATGCACAGAAAATTCGCGGCCGTAGGGATATAGCCGAGCCCCAATGCTTCACACGCCCGAGTCAGTTGAGCGAGCCCGGCTTTGTTGACCGCCACGCTTGCAGCCACATGCTCCTCGTCGGCGAGCGCGGCCTCCGCCGCCGCGAGCGCAACGCTATTGACGTTGAAAGGCTGCCGCACCCGGTTCATCAACTCCGCCACCTGGGGATGCGAGACCGCGTAGCCAACTCGTAAGCCGGCAAGTCCGTGGATCTTAGAAAACGTGCGCGTCACGACCAGGTTCGGAAACCGATCGATCCACCGAAGGCCGTTCGGATAACCCGGCGCCTGCACATACTCAAAGTAGGCTTCATCGAGAACAATTACTACCCGCGGCGGTACGCACTGGATAAATTCCAGGAGCCCCGGCTCGTCGATCCAGGTGCCTGTCGGGTTATTGGGATTGGCGATAAAAATGAGCCGGGTCCGCGCATTGATCGCTGCTCTGATCGCTCCAAGATCGTGCCCATAGTCGCGGGCGGGCGTCACGACCGCTTCGGCCCCGATGGCTTGCGTGGCGAGCGCATACACCGCGAAGGCGTGTTGGGAAAAGATCACCTGGTGCGAAGAGGTGACGAAGCTGCGCGCGGCCAACTCCAGGACGTCGTTGGAGCCGTTTCCCAAGGTGATCCGATCGTGCCCTATCGCCAGGCGCGCGGCCAATGCCTTCTTCAGGGCATAACCGCCGCCGTCCGGATACCGGCCGATGTCCAAACGCGCGGCCCTGATCGCGGCGCGGGCGCGTGGTCCCGGACCGAGTGGGTTTTCGTTCGAGGCTAGCTTTACGGCATCGGTGATCCCATACTCCCGCGCCAGCTCCGCGAGCGGCTTGCCGGGTTGATAGGGATCGAGCGCGCGCACGCCGGGCGCGGCCAGCGCAAAGAAATCGATGGGGCTACGCCGATCGCCTTTCATGGACGGCAAATCCTGCTCGGAGTTTGTGAAAAAATCGTCAGCGAGCGAAGGCAGGTCGCGTTACGCCGGAGCGCAGGAACCGGAGTGTATTGAAATACACGAGGATTCCGAGCACCGCCGGAACGCGAGATGCCGAGCGCAGTAGATTTTTTCACAAGCTCTCAGAGTACCGCCCGCGGATAGGACCCAAGCAGCTTGAGCATGGCCGCGCGCTGCTTGAGCGCCTTCAACGCTTGTGCGACCACCTCGTCCCGCAAATGACCTTCGATATCCACAAAGAAAAAATACTCCCACATGCCGCGCCGCGAGGGACGCGATTCGATGCGCATCATGCTGATCCCGTATTCGGCAAACGAGGCGAGCAGGTGATAGAGGGCGCCGGGCCGATTCGGCGTCGAGAAAATCAGCGAGGTCTTGTCATCCCCGCTCGGCGGGACCGCCTGGTGACCGATGACGATAAAACGCGTCGTGTTGTCGGCCTCATCTTCGATATTCCTTACCAAATGTTCCAAGCCGTAGATCGTTGCCGCCGCATCCCCGGCGATCGCGGCCGCCGCGGGCTCGCCGGCGGCGCGCCGCGCGGCCTCCGCATTGCTCGCAAACGCCACCCTTTCGGCGTGCGCTAGGTGACTATTCAACCAGCGGCGGCACTGGGCCAGGGCCTGCTCGTGGGCGAATACGCGGGTGATTTCTTGCGGCGTGACGTTCTTCCCCAGCAAGTGATGGTGAATGCGCAGCTCGACCTCGCCGCAGATCTTGAGCGGTGAATTGACGAACATGTCCAAGGTGTGGTTGACCACGCCTTCGATCGAATTCTCGACCGGCACGACCCCGTAATGGCAAGCCCCCGCTTCGACTTCGCGGAACACCTCGTCGATCGTACCCATCGGCAAGGCATGCACGGAATTACCGAAATGTTTATGCACCGAGGCATGGGTGAACGTGCCCTCGGGCCCGAGAAACGCCACGATCAAGGGCTGTTGCAGTGCCAGACAGGCCGACATGATCTCGCGGAACAAGCGAGCCATCTCTTCGTCCGACAAAGGCCCTTTGTTCTTCGAGATGACCTTTCTCAAGACTTGGGCTTCGCGTTCCGGGCGATAGTAGGCATCGGGCTCATTATCGTTACCCTTCGCGGCCGCTACTTCCTTGGCAAGCTGCGCCCGGGTCGTGATCATGCGCAGAAGCTCGGCATCCACCTCGTCGATGCGCGTGCGCAAACCCTGCAATCGGTCGTCGTTAGAAAGGTCCACGCGGGGGTCTATTCGTTATCGCTATCGTTATAATCCGCGACGCGCTCGATCCCGACCAAGCGTTCGTCATCGGCAAGGTTTATCAACGTGACGCCCTGGGTATTGCGGCCGACAATCGAGATATCGTTCGCGGCGGTGCGGACCAGGGTTCCCCGGTCGCTCACCAACATAACTTCCTCATCATCCCGGATCCCGATGGCCCCGACGAGCTTTCCGTTCCGGGCGGTGGTCTGAATGGCGATGACGCCCTGGCCGCCGCGGCCATGCAGCGGATAGTCGCCGGCCGGCGTGCGCTTACCGTAGCCGCGCTCGGTCGCACAGAGGATCTGACTCTGCGCCTCGAGAATAATGAGCGAGATCACCGCATGCCCGGTCCTAAGTCTGATACCTCGTACGCCCCGCGCCGCCCGGCCCATCGCGCGCACCTCCGTCTCGCTGAAGCGCACCGCCTTGCCCGAGGTGCTGAACAGCATCAGCTCCTGACGGCCGTCGGTCAGAGCCACGCCCACCAGCCGATCGCCATCGCTCAAGTCGATGGCGATAATACCGCTCGCGCGCGGCCGCGAGAACTCCGCTAACGGACATTTCTTGACCACACCGCGGCTGGTCGCCATGACCAGGAATCCATCCTGCTCGAAGGACTTGATAGGAAGGATGGCCGTGATGCGCTCCTCGTTCTCCAACGGCAAAAGATTGACCATCGGCTTGCCGCGCGCGGCGCGGCCGGCCTGAGGCAGCTCATAGACCTTGAGCCAATATGCGCGGCCGCGGTTCGAAAAGCATAGGATCGTATCGTGGGTGCTGGCCACGAACAGTTTCTCGATAAAGTCCTCCTCTTTCATCGCCGTGGCCATCTTGCCCTTGCCGCCACGCCGCTGCAGGCGGTACTCGTCTATCGGTTGCGCCTTGGCGTAGCCCTCATGCGACAAGGTCACCACCACGTCCTCGACGTTGATCAGATCCGCGAGGCTCAACTCCACGTGCCGTTGCCGGATCTCGGTACGGCGTTTGTCGCTAAACTGATCGCGGATGTCGATGAGCTCCTCGCGCATCACTTGGGTCAGCCGTTCCGGCCGCGCCAGGATCTGCAAGTGATTCGCGATGTTTTCCAGGACGGATTGATAGTCCTGAACGATCTTCTCTTGCTCCAGCCCGGTGAGCCGGTGCAGCCGCAGATCCAAGATCGCCTGCGCCTGGGCTTCGGACAAGCGGTAGCCATTCGGCGTCAGGCCGAACTCGGGCGCTAGATTATCCGGACGGGACACTTCGGCGCCCGAACGCTCCAGCATCCGTACTACCGCCCCCGGCGCCCACACGCGCGCCATCAGCCCCGCCCTGGCTGCCGCGGGATTGGCCGAGGCCTTGATTAGGGCGATCACCGGATCGATGTTCGCCAAGGCCACAGCCAAGCCTTCTAGATTATGCGCCCGTTCCCGCGCCTTGCGAAGATCGTAAATAGTACGGCGGGTGATTACCTCCCGTCGGTGGCGCAGGAAGCACTCGATCAATTGCTTGAGCGACAAAATCTGAGGCCGGCCTTGGATCAGCGCGACCATGTTCACGCCGAATACCACCTGCATCTGCGTCTGCTGATAGAGGTTGTTGAGCACGACCTCGGCGATCTCGCCGCGGCGCAGCACGACCACCATGCGCATCCCGTCCTTGTCGGACTCGTCCCGCAGTTCCCGGATCCCTTCGAGTTTCTTGTCCTTGACTAGCTCCGCGATCCGTTCCATCAAGCGCGCCTTGTTGACCTGGTAGGGCAGCTCCGTCACGACGATGCGCTCACCCGCATCAGCGGACTCGACCGCGGTGCGCGCGCGCACGTGGATCCTCCCGCGCCCGGTCTCGTAGGCTTCCCGGATCCCCTCGGTCCCATTGATGATCGCCGCCGTGGGAAAGTCCGGCCCCGGGATGATTTCGAGCAGCCCGCTGACGTCGATATCGGGGCGATCGATGAGCGCCAGACAGCCGCTAATTACCTCGACGAGGTTGTGGGGCGGAATATTGGTTGCCATGCCCACGGCGATGCCGCTCGATCCGTTGATCAAGAGGTTCGGGATGCGCGTCGGAAGGATCGTGGGTTCGGTCTCGGAGCCGTCGTAGTTGGGAGAGAAATCGACAGTCTCCTTGTCGATATCGGCGAGCAGCTCGTGGGCTATGCGGGACATCCGCACCTCGGTGTAACGCATGGCGGCCGGCGAATCGCCGTCCACGGAACCGAAGTTGCCTTGCCCGTCGATCAGCATGTAGCGCAAGGAGAAAGGTTGCGCCATGCGCACGATGGTGTCATAGACGGCGACATCCCCGTGGGGATGGTATTTACCGATGACATCACCGACCACGCGCGCCGATTTCTTGTTCGGCTTGTTCCAGTCGTTGCCAAGCTCTCGCATCGCATGGAGGACCCGCCGGTGGACGGGTTTCAGGCCGTCCCGCGCGTCCGGCAGCGCCCGGCCCACGATTACGCTCATCGCGTAATCCATGTAAGACTGGCGCATCTCGTCTTCGATATTGACAGGCGAGACTTCTTTGGCGAATTGGATCATCAGATACTTTTCACAGCTGGATTAGGCTCTGCCGCGAAATGCTACCATAACCTGCGACGAGATACCTATATGTATGATTTTTAACTTTATTTTCAGACGGTCGTCGGGCGCCTGGCGCGGCGCACGCCCAAGCCTGGTGATTACACGGACGACGCAGCGGTGGTGGATAGCACGACCTCAAACAACCCGCTGATCCCGCGTTAGCAAGGCGTTCAGCTTGGCGGTATTGGGATGCTCGATGGCGCCCTTCTCGGTCACCAGCACATCAATTAGCTCCGCGGGTGTCACATCGAAGACCGGATTCCAAATATCTACGCCAGGTGCGGCAACTCGTTGCCCGGCAAACGCCACAATCTCCTCCGGCGGGCGGTTCTCGATCGGGATCGCGCGGCCATCGACCGCCTCCGGATCAAGCGTCGCGATGGGGGCGGCGACCATGAATCGAACCCCGTGCGCACGGGCCGCGACGGCCAGGCCATAGGTCCCGATCTTGTTGGCAACATCGCCATTGGCGGCGATGCGATCCGCCCCGACGATGACCCAATCGATACCGCCCCGTTGCATGAGATAGGCCGCCGCGCTATCGGCGAGCAGGGTGACCGGGATCCGGTCCCGGAGCAGTTCCCAGGCGGTCAGGCGCGCGCCTTGGAGCCAGGGGCGGGTCTCGCCGGCATGGACTTGCGCGATCTTGCCGCAGGCGTAGGCTGAGCGGATCACGCCTAGCGCCGTGCCGTATCCCCCGGTCGCCAAGGAACCCGCGTTGCAGTGGGTCAAGACGCGCGCGCCGGGTTTGAGGAACGCCGCGCCGATCGCGCCCATGCGCCGATTGGCGGCGATATCCTCGTCGTGGATCGCCTGCGCCTCGGCGAGAAGCAATGCTTCGGGATCTCCGGGACCCTCCGGAAACGCCGCGCGCATGCGTTCGATAGCCCACCCGAGATTCACCGCGGTGGGACGCGCGGCCCGCAAG
>JBIMKC010000022.1:0-22538 GCA_043673925.1 Chromatiales bacterium
ACTAGCACGCTACGTCGTACTTAACCCGGTGCGCGCGAGGCTCGTCAAAAGGCCCGAGCAATGGCGCTGGAGCAGTTATCGCGCCAGCGCCGGAATGGATGCCGCGCCGCCATGGCTTGCCACTGATTGGTTGCTGGGGCAGTTCGCTCAGCGCCGAAAGAGCGCTCAGGGGGCGTATGTCCGTTTCGTGGCCGAAGGGCTGAAAGCCCCCTCGATCTGGGATGCCCTGCGCGGCCAGATATTCTTGGGCCGGGATGGGTTTGCCGCGCGTATGCAGCAGGCCGCAGCGGGTTCGGCCGATCTCTCCGAGATCCCGCGTGCCCAGCGCCGCCCCACCCGTTCGCTCGCGGCCATCGCCCACGATGCCACCGACACCCACGAGGCCATGGCCACGGCCTATGCGAGCGGTGCCTATTCGCTCTCCGAGATCGGCCAATTCTTCGGCAAGCATTACAGCACGGTAAGCCGCGTTGCTCGCAAGAGATCAAACCGTTAATACACGACCGGACACCGAATCCGCGACACCGCGCAAACGCCGCAGGAGTCCAAAACTGCGCGTAACCGGCTCGCGCTTGGCGCGGGAAAAGTCGATGTCCCGGTACGGTTCAGCGGCGTCTTTTTTCAGTTTGCGACCTCTGGCGTTTGTTTGCCTTCCAAGCCGAGATGATGCGCACTACATCAGGGGACGCGCGGACTGGGTCTGGTCTTGATATATCGGTATATTATATGTCGAGACTTGACCCCCTTTGTTTTGGTGACCCCCTTTGTTTTCGGCCAGGTTTACAGTGAAGAAATAGGTTCCTCCCGCCGCATCGTCACGCCGGTAACGCATCGGTTCATCCACCCCATGGATGTGGGCTTCATTTCATTCAGCCCATCCTACCGAGCTGCAGTTCTATTCCGACCGCCAACTGCTTAGCAGAAAGCACTGGGCCGCCGCGATCCGCGCTCACCCGGTGCACACCGCCGACGCGTCCGCATGGGGCTCTAGCGTCCCAACCAAGTCCGAAACCGAGCGCACGCGGTGGCGCTTGAGGTACTCGATGATCCCGCGGTTGATCTTGGGGCAGATCAACGGATCGTAAAATAACGCCGTGCCGATCCCGACCGCCGTCGCGCCCGCGATCAAGAACTCGATGGCATCGGCGGCGTTGGTGATCCCGCCCTGCCCAATGATCGGAATGCCGTGCGGCCTGCACACTTGGTAGACCTGGTGCACCTTCAACAACGCGATAGGTTTGATGGCCGGTCCCGACAATCCCCCCTGGTTATTACCGATCACAGGGCGGCGGGTCTCGATGTTCACCGCCATCCCCATGAGGGTATTGATGACCGCCAAGGCGTCCGATCCCGCCTCGATGCAGCGGCGCGCGTTTTCGGCGATGTCGGTCTGGTTCGGCGAGAGTTTCGTGATCAGAAGCTTGCGCGTGACCGCCCGGCAGGTCGCCACCACCTGGGCGGACATATCGGGATCGTTCCCGAAGGCGACACCGCCTTCCTTGACGTTGGGACAAGAAATATTGATCTCGATGGCATCGATGGGTGAATCATCGAAGATCCGCGTCACCTCCCGGTATTCTTCGATTGTCGAGCCGGACACGTTGGCGATGAAACGCGTCTCCTCAAAATTCAAGCGCGGCAAAATAGCGTCGACCACCGCCCGTGCGCCGGGGTTCTGTAACCCGATCGCGTTCAGCATGCCGCCCGGCGTCTCGGCGATCCGGTGCGGGGGGTTCCCGAGTCTCGCTTCGAGCGTCGTCCCCTTCAAGCAGATCGCCCCGGCATCGCGATTGGAAAATCCGGCGACGCGCGTGTATTCTTCGCCGAAGCCCACGCACCCTGACAACAGCACCAGCGGGGTCGTGAAAGGCAGGCCGCGGAAATCGACGGCCAACACGTCTTGTTCTCGTGCAGCCATCAGCCACGTTGTTTCATGTTGGTATTTATCAGCCGGAAATCCCGCCGAACGCGGGCAATATTATACGCCTGTGCGCGAATACCGGAGCGCGCTTGCATCTTATCGAGCCTGGCGGCAGCAGGGTTTTCATGGCGCGGGTTCATTGGCAACGCAAGCTGCTCTCTCTAGATGACCCGTTCGCCCGATAGCCTAGCTGCACTCGATCTCCTGGCGCGGCTCGCGCGCGAGCAATGTCTGCACCGCCTCGCGGGGCTCACACTCGCGAGCCACCACCCGCACGACCTGCTCGCTGATCGGCATTTCGATGGCGTGTTTTCGCGCCAAGGACAATACCTCGTAGGCCGTGCGGACCCCTTCCACGACCTGGCCGATGCGGTGTAGCGCCTCGGGCAGGCTCACGCCCCGCCCGAGCATGAGGCCGAGCCTGCGGTTGCGCGACTGATCATCGGTACAAGTGAGCACCAAATCACCGATGCCGGCGAGACCCGTGAGCGTCGCCCGCTGGCCCCCCAAGGCCAAGCCCAAGCGCACCATCTCGGCAAGCCCCCGGGTAATCAGCGCCGCGCGCGTATTGGCGCCGAATCCGAGGCCATCCCCGACGCCCGCCGCGATGGCCAGGACATTCTTTACCGCCCCGCCGATGGCGACCCCGGTGAGGTCGTCGCTGATGTAGGCCCTAAAGCTCCGGTTATGTAAACGCTTGACCAGATCGCGCGCGAAAGGCTCATTACGCGAGGCCACGGTCAGCGCGGTCGGCAGACCCGCGGCAACTTCCGCCGCAAAGCTCGGTCCGGAGACCAAGGCGGTGACCGTGTTCATCCCGAGCACCTCCTCGACGGTTTCGTGCCCCAGCTTGTGGGTGCTCGCTTCGATGCCTTTGCATGCCAATGCGATGCGCAAGGTTCCCGAAACCTTGGCGAGAACGTCACGCGTGACCTCGCGCAAGGCATTCACGGGCACCGCGATAATGACATCCCGTATGCTGACCGGCGGGAGGTGCGTAATCGGCATGACCGCCTCGGGCAGGACGATGCCAGGAAGGAAGCGAGCGTTGCGGCGCGTCTCGCGCAGCGAGGCGATGTGCGCCGGATCATGCCCCCACAGGTAGGTCGGCTGCCCGTTGCGCGCCAAAAGGACGGCAAGCGCCGTGCCCCAGGAACCGGCGCCCATCACGAGAATAGGCGCCGTTGTGTTTGCCGCGGGGGAAGGATCCAACGCCGGGTGCGAACGCGGTTAAACCCGCTTCCTAATGCGCTTGCTCCGCGTGGGGCGGCACCCCCTGCTGGCGGCGCTTGAGCTCCTGCGCATAGAGCGCATCAAAGTTAACCGGGGCGAGCAGGAGCGGCGGATACCCCCCGCGGATCACTAAATCGGATACCACCTCGCGGGCGTAAGGAAACAGTATATTGGGACAGGCCGTCGCCAGGATCGGCCCGAGGTGATCCGGGGGAAAGCCCGCGATCGTAAAGATCCCCGCTTGTTGCACCTCGACCACATATAGCGGCTTATCCTCGCTGCGCACGGTGACGGTCACGGTCAACACCACCTCGTGGACCTCCTCATCGAGACGCGTGGCTTGATTATTGAGCTGGACGTCGATGGTCGGATTCAATTTCTGCAGAAACGCGTGCGGGGACTGCGGCGCCTCGAAGGAAATATCCTTGGCATAGATCTTTTGGATCGCCAACTGGCCGGCCAGCGGCTGCGCTTGCGTAGCGTTGTCCTGATCCCCGTTGGCGCCTGTCATAGCTTTGCTTCGCTTTCCTCTACCCTTTAGTGACCGGTAAATTGCTCTGCTGCCATTCTAGCATTCCGCCCTTGAGCCGGTAGACGCGCTCGAATCCCGCCTTGGTCAACGGCTCCACCGCGGCGACGGAGGTGTTCCCGGCCTGGCAGCAGAGGATCACCGGTTTCTTGCGATCGAGCGTCAGCGTGCCCGCGCGGCTCGCCAGGTCCACGAGCGGGAGGCTCAGCGAGCCTAAGATATGCCCGCGGCCATAGGCCGCTTGATCACGCACATCGATAATGGTCGCGTCCTGATGATTGACGATTCGAGTCACCTCGGTCGGAGGCAGTTGCGGCGCCCCGACCCCGGATCCTTTCGCGACGTACAGCGCCAGCGCCAAGATATTCAGCACTAACAGGGAAAACAATATCCAATGATTCACTACGAATTCGCCAAGTTGCTCCATTTAATCTCCTCTACCCCGTTCGCCGCTGCGCCGCGTTGCCCCAGCCATCGTGATCTCGCCTCGAGCACCGCCGTGCAACCGGCGCAACGCATGGGCGCATTTTGCCAGGCCACGGATGAAAAGGCCATGCTCACCGCGACGCGAAACGCCCGCGTTTCGGATCCCCGATGTACGCAATCAATGACACCGGATCATGATACACTCGCGCGGATGTTTACCCATGCGGTTTCGTCCAGCCACCGCAGCTACCCGCCGCACCTCGCCTCACGCGCATGCCCCTAATCCCGCACCCCTTAATCCTCGTCGTCCTCGACGGATGGGGCCACAGCGACACTACCGAATACAATGCCATCCATAGCGCGCATAAGCCGGTTTGGGACGATCTCTGGGCATTGTACCCGCATACACTTATCGGTTGTTCGGGCCTAGACGTCGGCCTGCCCGACAACCAAATGGGAAACTCCGAGGTCGGGCACATGCACCTCGGCGCGGGACGCTTGGTGTTGCAGGAGTTCACGCGCATCACCCGCGCCGTCGAAGAAGGTTCCTTCTTCCGCAACGAGCACCTGATCGCTCCCGTCGACCGCGCCGTGCGGGGCGGGCGCGCGATCCATATCTTGGGTCTGCTCTCGCCCGGGGGCGTTCA
Source organism: Chromatiales bacterium (assembly GCA_043673925.1). Taxonomy (GTDB): domain Bacteria; phylum Pseudomonadota; class Gammaproteobacteria; order JACCXJ01; family JACCXJ01; genus USCg-Taylor. The sequence goes on from JBIMKC010000022.1 coordinate 4,757, forward strand.
CAGCCACGAGGCGCACATCATCGCCATGATGGACCTCGCGGCCAAGCGCGGCGCAACGCGGATCTACTTGCATGCCTTCTTGGACGGGCGCGATCGCCCCCCGAAAAGCGCCGCCGACTCCATTCTCGAGGCACAGGTCAAGATTGCCGCGACCGGCGCCGGACGGATCGCCTCACTCATCGGCCGCTATTTCGCCATGGACCGCAACCACCACTGGAGCCGTACCCAAGAAGCCTATGATCTCATCGCCCACGGCCGCGCCCGCTACCGATCCACGGACCCGTTCATCGCCCTCGACATGGCCTACGCGCGCGGGGAGGCCGACGAGTTCGTCCAAGCCACGGCGATCGTACCTGCGAACGGCGACGCGGTGACGGTGGCCGATGGCGATGTTGTGGTGTTCATGAACTTCCGCGCCGACCGCGCCCGCCAGCTCACCCGGGCTTTTATAGAACCCGATTTCGACCGCTTCGAGCGCGGACGGACGCCGGCGCTCGGCGCCTATGTCAGCCTGACCCGCTATCACGCCGATTTTCACATTCCCTGCGCCTATCCCCCGGAGCGCCTGCACAACGTCTTGGGCGAATACCTCGCCCACCAAGGACTCACTCAACTGCGCATCGCGGAGACGGAAAAATACGCCCACGTCACCTACTTCTTCAACGGCGGCGAAGAGCGCGTCTTCGACGGCGAAGATCGCATCCTGGTGCCCTCGCCCCATGTCGCGACCTACGACCTCAAACCTGAGATGAGCGCCGACGCGATCACGGATCGCCTGGTCGAGGCGATTTATAGCAAGAAATACGATGTCATCGTTTGCAATTTTGCGAATGCCGACATGGTCGGCCACACGGGGAACTTCGAGGCCACGGTCAAGGCAATCGAAGCGATCGACACCTGTCTCGGACGCATCGTGGCCGCGATTCAAGCCGTGGGCGGGGAGATGCTCATCACCGCCGATCACGGTAACGCCGAGAAGATGCGGGGGGTTTCCACTAAGATGCGGCGCGGGCAGCCGTACACGGCTCACACCCGCAATCGGGTACCGCTGCTCTATATCGGCCGTCCCGCCGAGCTTGCACGGAGCGGCACGCTCGCGGATATCGCCCCGACGCTTCTCTATCTGCTCGGGCTTGATCCGCCCGCGGAGATGAGCGGGCGCACGCTGGTCGCGCTGGAACAGGCCGAAGGGACCTGTCGCCAATCGCTGCGGCCACGGCAACGCCTGGGCCGTTTATTGCGGTAGTTACGGCCCACCCAGCGCAAAGCCAGCATGTGGAGGGTTTACTTGTCACAGAACAGGCCCCGCCTGTATCCTTCGCTATTCTCCGCGCTTTGGTCACCGAGACCTTGGCAGTGCGGTTTCCAACGGGGAGGGGGCTGCTCCTTCCTTATGATCGCCACACTGGCTCTCATACCCTGCGGTGGCGAAGCCTAAGTCTATATTCCCTGGGGGTAGGGTTCGGTAGATGAAACATATGGTGAAAAACGTTTTTGTTCTGGCGCTCGGGCTCGGCCTCGGTATTCAACTCGCTAGCGGCGGAAATGAGACCGCTAATGCCGCCTCGAATCCGCGCGCGGGCTTACCGCTCGATGAGTTGCGCACGTTCACCGAGGTATTCGCGAAGATCAAGAGCGATTACGTCGAAGAGGTCGGTGACGCGGATCTACTCGAGAACGCGATTCGGGGAATGTTGTCGGGGCTCGATCCGCATTCGGCCTATCTCGACCCCGACGCCTACGGTGGCTTGCAGGAAGGGACGAGCGGGGAATTCGGGGGCCTCGGGATCGAGGTCGGGATGGAGGACGGCTTCGTCAAGGTAATCTCGCCGATCGATGATACGCCGGCGCAGCAAGCCGGGATCAAGGCGGGTGATCTTATCGTCCGCCTTGACGATACGCCGGTGAAAGGCATGAGCCTTAACGACGCGGTAAAAATGATGCGGGGCAAACCCGGAACCGCCATTCAGCTAACCATCGTCCGCGAGGGCGAGGAAAAGCCGCTGACGATCTCCGTAAAGCGGGCGGTAATCAAGGTGCAAAGCGTCAAGAGCCGGACCTTGGAACCGCAACTGGGTTATGTACGCATCTCGCATTTTCAAACGCGCACGGGCGACGATCTCAGCGCCGCCCTCGACACCCTGAAACGCGAAAACAAGTACAGGCTCTCCGGGCTCATCCTCGATCTGCGTAATAACCCCGGCGGGATCTTGGGCTCGGCGGTGGCCGTCGCCGACGTATTCATGGAAAAAGGTCTCATTGTCCTGACCAAGGGGCGCGGCAAGGGATCCGAGCTGAGATTCGCCGCGAAACCCAAGGATGCCTTGAACGGGGCGCCGATGGTCATACTCGTCAACGGCGGATCGGCCTCGGCGTCGGAAATCGTGGCCGGCGCGCTCCAAGACGCCCGCCGTGCCGTGCTGATGGGGAGCAAGACCTTCGGGAAAGGCTCCGTGCAAACCATCCTGCCGATGAACAATAACGCCGCACTTAAGCTCACGACCGCGCTTTACTATACTCCCTCGGGCCGGTCCATCCAGGCCGAGGGCATCGTCCCCGACATCATTTTGGACCGGGTAAAAGTGGCGGCCGCGGAAAATCCGGCCTTGGACGAGATTAAAGAGAGCAACCTCACGCGACACCTCTCGAACGGGAAGCAGCCCCCTGCCGAGGCGGCGCAGACCGAAACCAAGCCAACGGATGCAAACGCGAATAACGGTGATGCCCTAGCGACCAGCGACTATGAATTGTACGAAGCGCTTAACTTGCTCAAGGGCCTCACGCTGCAACGGCGCGCACCCAATTAGACTTGGATGTCAGCGGGGCAAGTCAATTTAGATTTCGGCGGGTGTGCAACTCCGTGGGGCGACCAAAGGGGAGAGCTGCGCCTCTCCCCTTTGGAAACCCCATCGCTAAGGTCCCCGCGGCAAAACCGCGGGGAATAGATTTAAATGGCCGCTGTACTCATCCCGCTGGCCCAAGGGTGTGAAGAGCTCGAGGCCGTCACGGTCATCGATCTCCTGCGCCGGGCCGGGATCGAGGTGGTTACGGCCGGCCTCGATAATCATCCCGTCCGCGCCAGCCGCGGGGTGGTGCTGATCCCCGACACCTCCTTGGACGAAGCCTTGAAACGCGACTACGACATGGTCGTGCTTCCCGGAGGCGCCCAAGGCGCGGAGCAACTGAACCGCGACCCGCGCGTGCATGATCTGCTTATCAAAATGGCGGCGAACGGAAAATTTACGGCTGCGATCTGCGCAGCGCCCAAGGTTTTGGGCGCAGCCGGCCTTCTCAGAGGAAAGCGCGCCACCGGCTATCCCGGGACCTTGCGGGCGATGAATTTCGCTGACGTGACAGTGACCGACGACGCCCTCGTCCAAGACGGGACGCTCATCACCTCGCGCGGACCCGGCACGGCGATGGATTTCGCGCTTGCATTGATCGAAACCCTAGCCGGGACTCACAAGCGCGATGAGGTCGAGTCGCAACTCGTGCGAACTCCGTAACGCCCGTCGCTAACGCTCCCGAAACGCACGCGCCAACAGGACTAACCCAAAACCGCCCATGACCCACACGCCGAAGGGTGCATCGCCAAGCATCAGCGTATCCTCGTCCGCGAGGCCAAACAACATCGCGGCACTCAAGATAAACGCGCCGGCAGCCACCGCGTAGGCCGCGCGTTCGGCGGCAATCCGGATCTCGCGCTGAATATCCTGCAACTTGCTGGTATGGATATTCAACGTAAAATCGCCTTGCTTGAGCTGCTCCAGGAGATCCACTACGTGGCCCGGGAGGTTCGGAAGCCGCTCGGCCCACATCGGCAGATTGTCGCGCGTGGCCCCCACGATCCGGCGCACGCCGACCCGCTCGCTCATCCACCGCTCCAAGGACGGCTTGGCCGCATGCCACATGTCCAGATCGGGGCACAGGTGTCGCGCCACCCCTTCGATGTTGACCAAGGTTTTTTGCAGCAGCAGGAGCTGGGGCAGGACCTCCATCCTGAAACGCTGCGCGGTCTGGAACAGGCGCAGCAACAGGTGGCCAAAGGAGACATCCTTGATCGGGCGCTCGAACATCGGTTCGCACACCGAGCGGATCGCGAACTCGAAGTCATCGACCCGCGTGCCCGCGGGGACCCAACCCGATTCCACGTGCAGCTCCGCCACACGCCGATAATCGCGTTTGAGAAAGGCCAAGAAGTTATTGGCTAAATAGCGTTGGTCGAATTCGCTCAATGAGCCCATGATCCCGAAATCGACCGGTACGATCTTAGCCAGCTCGTCGCCCCGAGGGGGGATCACGAAGAGGTTGCCGGGATGCATATCCGCATGGAAAAAGCGATCGCGAAATACCTGCGCAAAGAACAATTGCACACCGACCTCGGCCAGCCTTCTAAGATCCACCCCGGCCTTGCGCAGGGCATCGAGGTTGTCGATCGAGATCCCCGATATCCGCTCCATCACCAGCACGTCGCGGTGGGTCAGGTCCCATTCGATAGCGGGAACATGAATCTCGCTCGATCCTTCGAAATTCCGCTTCAATTGCGAGGCGCTCGCGGCCTCGCGCACCAGATCAAGCTCATCGAGTATGATCTTTTCGTACTCCGCGATGACCCGTGTGGGCCTCAGCCGCCGCCCCTCGCTCCAGTAGCGCTCCGCGAGTTTGGCAAGGATATCCAGCAGGCTGAGATCGCGGCGGATGACCTTTTTGATCCCCGGCCGCACGACCTTGACCACCACGTCGCGGCCGTTCAGAAGCTTTGCCGCGTGGACCTGGGCGATCGACGCCGAGGCCAAGGGCTGCTCGTCGAATTCCGTGAAGACCTGCTGTAACGGGCGCCCGTAGGCGGCTTCGACGATCTTACGCGCCTCGCTCCCGGGAAAGGGAGGCACGTGGTCTTGCAGATTCGCGAACTCCTCCGCGATATCGTCCGGGATCAAATCGCGCCGGGTCGACAGCACCTGACCGAATTTCACGAAGATGGGACCGAGGTCCTCGAGGACATGCCGGAGCCGTTCCGCGCGCGGGGCATAGCCGGAGCGTGTCCAGTTCCACGGTAGCACGTACAAAAGGAACCGGATCGGCCGGAAAAGGTGGGTCGCCAGAATGATCTCATCGAGGCCATGGCGGATCAGGACCCGCTGGATCACCAGCAAGCGCAGGAACTGGCCGATGCGGATCACGCCGGCCGTTCCTCTGCCGGCCTTTCTAAGCGCCCATGGAGCCGCTTGATCCGCGCGTCCAGGCGATCGATGTCGGTGCGCAACTCATCGACAGCGGCTAAGAACTGCCTGATCTGCCATCGCTCCGGTAACAACTCGGCCTCATTGCGGAGGTACTCGGCGATGTCGCGCTCGAATGTCGCGCGCATCTCGGCAAGCCACCGCGCGGCCGCGCGTCCCCCGTTTCCGAGTTGATGCGCGGCGACATCGCCGAGGTAACCGGAGAGCAATTCCTCCCAATCCACGCTAAACGAAGCAAGGAGCGACTGCAGGTGCCTGCCAAGCGCGACATCGCCGATGATCTCGACACCGCTCGCGACGCTCGCGCCGTCGGCGCTCATCGCAAAGAGCGCCAGCGGCGTGCCCCGCACCCGCACGTGCACCTCGCCTGAATGACCGGCGCGCAGCCGAATCGCGGCCGCTTCCGGCGACAGGTAGATCGTCTGCCCGAGGCCCGCCAGCTCCACGGCAATGGTTTTTCCTGCCATGGCCGCCACGCGCTCGAGCGCCTCCGGGTCGAGCCGCAACAGCGACCCCAACCCTCGCTCCAATAAGCTTAGCAGCGCGGGCGGGAGACGTGCGCCGGCGACTCCCGTCAAAGCTTGTACCCGCGATGCACCGCAACGATTCCGCCACTGAGATTATAGTAACTCGTAAGCTCGAATCCGGAGTCGTTCATCATCGCTTTCAAGGTCTCTTGATCGGGGTGCATCCGGATCGACTCGACGAGGTAGCGATAACTCGCTTTATCACCGACAATCAGTTGTCCCAGCACCGGAATCACTTTGAACGAATACAGATCGTAGACGCTTTGCAGTAGTGGAACCACGAGGCGGGAAAACTCCAGGATCACCACGCGCCCTCCATAACGCAACACGCGATGCATCGACGTCAGCGCGCGCTCCTTCGCCGTCACATTGCGCAAGCCGAACGCGATCAGGATGGCATCGAAGCTGTCCTCGGGAAACGGCAGTTGCTCGGCGTTGGCAAGCACGACATCGACATTGCTTGCCAGGCCGCGATCGAGTAGGCGATCGCGGCCGAGCCGCAACATGGGGCCATTGATGTCGGAGAGAACGACCCGCCCCCCGGTACCTACCTCGGGCCCGATCAAGGCGCTCACATCGCCGGTGCCCCCGGCCAGGTCCAAGATCCGTTCGCCGCCTTTGATACCGGCGACGGCGACGGCGAAGCGCTTCCACAGCCGATGCGCTCCCCCGGACATCAAATCGTTCATCAAGTCATAACGCGGCGCTACTGCGGCAAACACGCCGGCGACTCGCCGTGCTTTTTCTTCGCCACGGATCCTTTGAAAACCAAAATCCGTAGCCTCGCTCATGAGGACGCCGAGCGGCGCTGGTAACCCGCTTCCCGTAATGCATCCAAGTACTTCATCCAGTAACGGTCACTATGCATTCCAAGATCATACAAGTAACTCCAGGAATAGAGCCCGGTGGCATGACCGTCATCGAAGCTGAGCCTTACGGCGTAGTTGCCCACCGGTTCGATGAGCGTGATGTTGACCTGCTCTTTCCCGGTCTGAAGCACGGCCGTCTCCGGGCCGTGGCCTTTGACGTCGGCCGAGGGCGAGTAGACGCGCAATAGCTCACACGGCAGATCAAAACGATTGCCGTCGTTGAACGTGACCTCGAGCACACGCGATTTGCGGTGCAATTTGATCTCGGCCGGAAAGGGTTTTTCAGCCATCGCGTAGGCTGTTATAAGATATATCTCGCGATGTCGTCGTCGCCGGCGAGCTCGCCCAGTTGCCCATCTACGTAGGCGGCGTCGATGTCCACATCTACAACCTCGCCGCTCCCGGCGCTATAAGAGATGGTCTCTAGCAAGCGCTCGAGCACGGTGTGCAGGCGCCTTGCCCCGATGTTCTCCGTCCTTTGATTGACTTGCCAGGCGACCTCGGCGATGCGTGCTATTCCCGACTCGGCGAAACGCATGCTCACTCCTTCCGTCGCCATCAAGGCGATGTATTGCTCGGTCAACGAGGAGTCCGGCTCGGTCAGTATACGCACGAAATCTTGTACTGTAAGGGCGTCGAGCTCAACACGGATGGGTAAGCGTCCTTGCAGCTCGGGAATGAGATCCGAGGGCTTGGAAAGATGAAAGGCCCCCGAAGCGATGAATAGAATATGGTCGGTCTTCACCATCCCGTACTTGGTGGAAACCGTGCAACCTTCCACCAGGGGCAATAAATCGCGCTGCACGCCCTCGCGAGATACGTCCGGGCCGCTAAATTCCGAACGCCGGGCCACCTTGTCGATCTCGTCCAGGAAGACGATGCCATGCTGCTCCGCTCTTTGTATGGCCTGGGATTTAATTTCATCTTCATTGATGAGCTTGGCCGCTTCCTCCTCCACGAGGAGCTTGCGTGCCTCCGCGACATGTAACCTCCGGGTGCGCGTACGACCGCTCCCCAGGTTTTGAAACATCGATTGGAGCTGGCCCGTCATCTCTTCCATGCCCGGGGGGGCCATGATCTCGACCCCGATGCGCGGGGCGTTCAGCTCGGCTTCGATCTGCCGCTCATCCAGCGTACCGTTGCGCAACATCTGGCGAAAGCGATCACGCGTCGTCGATCCTTCGTCGGCATTCGCGAGATCGAGTGTCCCGCTGATCCGCGCTGCCGGTAACAGAATGTCCAGGATCCGCTCTTCGGCCGCCGCCTCCGCCGCGTGCCGCACGCCCGCCACGGCCGCTTCGCGGATCATCTTGACCGCCACATCGACCAGATCGCGGACGATCGTTTCCACGTCCCGCCCCACGTAACCGACCTCGGTAAACTTCGTCGCCTCGACTTTGATGAACGGCGCCTGGGCAAGCTTCGCGAGACGCCGTGCGATCTCGGTCTTGCCTACCCCGGTGGGGCCTATCATCAAGATATTCTTGGGCGTGATCTCGTTCCTCAAATCGCCGCTTACCCGCATGCGCCGCCAGCGATTGCGCAGCGCGATCGCCACGGCCCGCTTGGCGGCCGTTTGGCCAATGATATGTTTATCCAACTCGGCGGCGATCTGCCGCGGGGTTAATTCACTCATGCAGTATCATCAGGCTCAATCAACTTTCCGCTTCCAGTTCCTCGATCGTCAGGGTGGCGTTGGTGTAAATGCAGATCTCGGCGGCGATCCGGAGCCCCGCCTCCACGATGGCGCGGGCCGCCAATTCGGTGTGCTGCAAAAGCGCCGTCGCCGCCGCCTGGGCGTAGGGTCCGCCCGATCCGATGGCCATCACATGGCCCTCGGGCTCGATCACATCCCCCGTCCCGGAAATGATGAGCGAGGTCTTTGCATCCGCCACGACCAGCAGCGCCTCCAAGCGCCGCAAGGCCCGGTCGGTACGCCAGTCTTTGGCAAGCTCGACCGCCGCGCGCGTGAGGTTGCCTTGGTGTTTTTCCAGCTTGCCCTCGAAACGCTCGAATAAGGTAAACGCATCCGCGGTTCCGCCCGCGAAACCGGCCAAGATGCGATCGTTGTGCATACGCCGCACCTTGCGCGCATTGCTTTTCATGACCGTATTAGCAAACGATACCTGCCCGTCCCCGCCGATCACGACGCGGCTGTCCCGGCGCACGGAGAGTATGGTCGTACCTTCAAAGCGGGGCCATGCCATGAATCTTATCCATCGCAACGGGTTGGTTTGAGAGAGGCGAATTCTACAACACTCGGCGCGAGAACGCGCAGCCCGCGGACTCGGTCAGCTCTCAGCGGCGGCGCGCCCGTGGATGGGCAGCGTCATAGACCCGCGCCAGATGCTGAAAATCGAGATGCGTGTACACCTGTGTCGTGCTGATATTGGAATGGCCCAGGAGCTCCTGCACGGCCCGCAGATCACCGCTCGATTCCAAGAGGTGACTGGCAAAGGAATGGCGCAACATATGCGGATGTACGCGCCGGTCAATGCCCTGGGATAGGCCCCATCGCAACACGCGGTATTGCACCGAGCGCACGCTGATACGCCCGCCGCGGCGATTCACGAACACCGCCGTTTGTTCCGCGCCGGCCAATTCCGCCCGAGCCGCCGACCAGGCGCGCAACGCCTCGATCGCGTACCGGCCCACCGGGACGATGCGGTGCTTACTGCCTTTGCCTTTCACCCGCACCTCACGCTCGCGCAGATCGAGATCATGCACGTTCAATCCGACCAGCTCCGACACCCGGAGCCCCGAGGAGTACAATAGCTCGAGCAGCGCCCGATCGCGAAGCGCGAGCGGATCGGCCGCGCCGATGGCGAGGAGACGCCCGGCTTGGTCTACATCCAACAGCTTCGGCAGCTTGCGCGCCGCCTTGGGCGCGCGCACCGCCTTGGCCGGATTTCGCGTCAAGCAGCCTTCGTACTCCAGGAACTCGCAATAAGCGCGCAGCGCCGACAGGCAGCGTTGCAGGCTCTTGCCGCTGATGCCGCCGTGGTGGCGCCAGGCCACGAAATCGCGCACGCACTTCTCGTCGATTGCTTCGGGACTTGTGATCTCCTGCCGGCGGCAATAGTGCGTAAAGCCGCCGAGATCGCGGCGATAGGCGGCCTGGGTATGCGGCGAGCGTTGCTGTAGACCCTCGAGAAACGCCGTGACCGTGACCTCCCATCGATCCGCTGCCATGGCCCCCGAATCAATCCGCTATCCAAGGATCGATGATCTGGCTTACCACCTCGGCAAGCTGGGCGAGAAAATCGACCCCCATGCCGGAATCGTAGCGGTGCGGATCGAAGCTCCCTACGCCGAGCACCCCGCTCCACCGGCGGCGCGCGAGCGGCAGCAGAACGGCGGAACCGTTCTCTCCCGGCGCGGCCCCGAACAGGGCGTCTCGTTGCGCGGGCTCAAGCCCTCCGCATAGCGGGTGCATCCCGCCGATCAGCGCGGCGAACACGTCCCGTTCGGCGGCCTCGCGGCCAAGGAACTCCGGCACCGGCTCGCCGTTGACCGGCCGCTGCGCCGCGAACACTTTGAGCGCCACAAAGTCGGCCCGAAAATCCTCCATCAAGGCTTGATAGAGCGTAGCGATCGTTGCCTTGATGTCATCGCTCCCAAGAAGCTCGATCGTCAGGTGATGCAAACGCCGTCGTAGATCGTCGTTCTCCGCCGCAATCGTTAATAGCTCACGATATTTATTCTCAAGCCGCCGGTACTGCTCGCGTAAGGCGGCCACCTGGCGCTCGACCAGCGACACCGCCTCGCCCGTCACATGGGGCACGGCGATCTCGGCCAAGACAGCCGGATGCTCGAGGAAAAACTGTGGATGCGCTTTCAGGTACGCAGCGACCACGGCATCAGGGCCCTCGCCGATCTGCATCGGGTCTTGGCTGGTCATAACGTCACGCGTGCATCGAACACCTTCGTCGCGGGTCCCGTCATCCACACGCCCTGCCCGGCGCCCTGCCACCGAAGCGTCAACTGCCCGCCGGGTAAGACCACGTTCACCTCGGGATCCAATAAACCGAGCCGTCTCCCCGCGACCACGGCGGCGCACGCCCCGGTCCCGCAGGCGGGCGTCTCCCCGGCGCCGCGCTCGAAGACCCGCAGGCGAATATGGCCCGCGTCGATGACCTGCATGAAACCGACATTGGCGCCTTGCGGAAATCTCCAATGCTTACCGATCAGCGGACCGAGCTCGCCGACCGGCGCTCGGTCGGTGTCCGGGACGCGCAGCACCGCATGGGGATTCCCCATCGAGACCGCGGCCACACTCACCCGGCCGCCGTTGACCTCAATTTCATAGGTGTCGGACTCGCGCTCCGCGAGCAACGGTATCTCCGCGGGCGCCAGACGGGGCGCCCCCATATCGACCTGGACTTGCCCATCGTCTTGGCAATAGAGATGAATGATCCCCGCAAGCGTTTCCACGATGATAGTGTCTCGATCCACCCAACCCGTAGTCCGCAAGTAGCGCGCTACGCACCTTGATCCGTTACCGCACTGCTCAACCTCGCCGCCGTCCGTGTTAAAGATCCGGTAATTGGCATCGACCCCGGAACGCCTAGGCCGCTCGATTAGTAACACCTGATCGCAGCCCACGCCCAAGCGTCGATCGGCGATCCGCATGATCTGCTCCGGTGACAATGAGACACCGGAGGATAGGCCATCGACCAAGACAAAATCGTTGCCCAGCCCGTGCATTTTCGTTACATTGATTTCCATGGTGTTAAGGGTACAAGCAGCCGTCGGAGTTGGAAAGCGCGCTACGCGCCGGCGAAGATGCGGTTTCCATCGTCATTGGCTCGGAAAAGCTCGGCTTGCGATTACGCCGGGGTGGCCATACGTAGTATAAGATACCCTTAATCAAGCGTCCCGAACTCGCCGACAGCTGCAATGGATAGTCCTGTAAGCGTGATTGAAGTCGATCAAGATAATTTTGACGCGCAGGTGCGGCAACGGTCCCGGGTCATTCCCGTGCTCGTGGACTTTTGGGCGCCGTGGTGCGCGCCGTGCCGCGTCCTCTCCCCGATCCTGGCCAAGCTGGGACAAGAGTATCAGGGCCAGGTCGTGGTCGCGACGGTCGATACGGATAAAAATCAGCGCCTCGCGCTGGAGCACCGCATACAAAGCATCCCCGCCGTCAAGCTCTATAAAAACGGGGAGGTCATCGACGAATTCTTGGGCGTGCAGCCGGAAAGCGTGATCCGTGTCCTGTTGGACCGCCACATCGAGCGCGAATCCGATCGCCAACGCGCGGCGGCCGCGGCGGCCCTCGCGCGCGGCGACGCCGATGCCGCCGAGCGGTTGCTGCGGCAGGCGCTTGCGATGGACCCGGAAAACCAACGCCTACATCCGGATCTAGCCGGCGTTCTCGTTCAACGGGGCCGTGTTGAAGAAGCTCACGAAATCATCGCGAACCTGCCCGCCCAGCGCCAATTGGACGAGGACATCAGCAAACTGAAGATCCGCATCGATTTCGCGCGCGTGGCCCACGCGGCGCCCGAGGAAGCGATGCTGCGGCAGCTTATCGATGCCGATCCCGGCGATTGCGAGGCACGGTATCAGCTCAGCGCCCGCTTAATCACGGGTGGCCGGTTCGAGTCCGCCCTGGAGCAGCTGATGGAGATCATCCGCCGTGACCGCAAGTATCGCGACGATGGTGCGCGCAAAGCCATTGTGGACGTGTTTACCCTGCTCGGGGCACAGGACCCCTTGGCAAGGCGCTATCGCGCCTTGATATCCTCGGCACTGTACTAATCCGCCCCTTGCGCCTAAGGCCGCTGGCAGGGCGGATGTCCGCAGGGCGCCCTTTAATGGTCGTGCTTCGCCGGCGACTGCTCGAAAGCGGCGAGCTTCTCGGGCGCCGCTTCGTTTTGATACTTGGCCTTCCAGTCGCGATACGGCATCCCGTAGATGATTTCCCGCGCCGCTTCATCGCTGATTTCGACGCCGCGTTCCTGCCCAGCCTCACGGTACCACTTCGATAAACAGTTGCGGCAGAAACCGGCTAGGTTCATCAGATCGATATTTTGAACCTCGGTATGGGTACGGAAATGATCCAGAAGCCGGCGAAAAGCCGCGGCCTCAAGATCAGTACGCATTGTCTTGTCCATCTTGGCCCCCTTACCTGTAATTATAGCGCGGATTGGTTGCCTTGCTAGGCTACTTCGCGCTCCGCGGCACTAAGCGCCTTGAAAACCGTATTTTTTCATCCGATACCGCATGACCATGCGCGTGACGCCCAATTGACGGGCGGTCTCGGAGACATTGTTACCCGTGCGCCTGAGAGCTTGCTCGATGAGGAGCCGTTCGGCCGCGGCTAAGGTCAGGCCCTCGATCGCGGTGATCCGCTCGCGGCCTTGCTCCCCGGACAGCCCCGGCAGCATGAGATCCTCGGCGTTCACGCTACCTCCTCCGGTCAACAGCACTACCCGCTCGATGAGGTGTTTGAGCTCTCGAATATTGCCTGGCCAGGAGTAATCCCGCAACAGCCTGCCGGCCGGGACAGTGATCGTCGGCGCGGGCAACCCGTAGCGCTTGGCGACTTGCCGCGCAAAATGATCGGCCAGCGCCACGGCGTCATCGGCGCGCGCCCGTAACGGCGGCACGTGGATCGACAGGACGTTGAGCCGGTAATAGAGATCGTTGCGTAGCGTTCCGGCCGCCATCATTTGCTCAGGATCGCGGTTGGTGGCCGCGATAAACCATGCCGATACGGTCCGCTCGCGCGTACTGCCGATCCGCCGGGTGCTGCGCCGTTCCAGCACGGCAAGCAATTTGGATTGCAGATCGACGGGAAGCTCAGCGATCTCATCCAGGAACACGACCCCATCTTCGGCCGCCTCGATAAGCCCGGTCCTAGCGGTAAGGGCGGTCGTGAACGCCCCTTTTTCATGCCCGAAAAGCTCCGCTTCGATGAGATCCTTCGGCAAGGCGGCGCAATCTACGTGTACGAATGGCCGCTCGCGCCTTGCGCTGGTGCTATGCAGCAGGCGCGCTACCAGATCCTTGCCGGTGCCGGTCTCGCCTAGAATCAGGATCGTCGGCGGGATCGCCGCTGCCGTGGCGCACAGCGCCCCCAGGCGCTCAACCTGCCCGCGGATCTTCACGATCGCCGGATGCTGTCCCAGTAAACATATCTCCTCGCGGGCATGGTGTTCCCGGGCGCGTGAATACTCCAGCGCGCGGGCGAGTTGAGAGTCCCCCAAGACCTTGTCCAAGGTGATCAGCAGTTCATCCAGATCGAGCGGCTTCTTGAGATAGTCCGAGGCCTTCAACTTCATCGCGGCCACCGCGTCTTCGATCTCCCCGTAGGCGGACAAGACCACCACCGGCAGCTCCGGCGCCTTGTGCTGGCGCAACTCGCTCAAGAATTCGAGACCCGATCCGTCCGGCAGGCGCACATCGAGCACGATGATCTGCGGATCCGCGGTTTGCAACAGGTGCCGCGCCTTCCCGAGGGTCCCGGCAACCACCGGCGCATAACCCTCCTTGGCTAAGCGTTTCTCGACGGCCCGAGCGAACAAGGTTTCGTCATCCACGATCAGCACCCGTACCGGCGCCGACGGCGCATCGGGTTCCCGCATTTGGCTCAGCCGCTCGCTCATACGCTTGAGCCACTCCCGCCCAATGGCGCTTCGATCGTGACCCGGGTCCCGCCCGCCGGATTGGTGCTGAAGGCAAGCTTCCACCCGTGGGCGTTGCAGACCTTAAAGGCAAACGGGATCCCAAGCCCAGTTCCATAGCGCTTGGTCGAGGGTCCGGGCGTCAAACCGTCCGCCTCCGGGTCGAAGGGCATGCCCGGCCCTTCGTCATCGATGCTCACGACAACGCAGTTTCTCTCGCCGTGCGTCGCCACCGTCAAGCGGCCTCCCACGGGTGAGGCATCGACGGCGTTGGACAAGAGCCCGAATAAGGCCTGTTCCGTCAGATCGGCATCGGCCCACACCTCGGGCTCATCGGCGCGGGAGCGCTCATCGAGTCGCAATCCCTTGTCCGCGATCCTGGCCGCCAATAGGTCCAGCGCCGTCGCAAGCATGCGGCTCGGACGCGCGCGGGTCCGGTTGAGCTTATGCGGATGCAGATACGATACGAGCGCGGTGACCCAGCGGCCGAGACGATCGACAGTCACTATGACCGCCTGCTTAACCTCCTGGATCTCCTCGCGCTTTTCAACGCAATCGAGTAACTGCGCACTCGCGCGGATACTTGCGAGCGGGTTTCTAATGTTGTGCGCAATCACGGGCACGAGAGCTCCCAATGCCGCTTGTCGCTCTCGCTCGACGAGCGCATCCCGGCTCGTGGCCAGCTCCGCCGCCATGTGGTTGATCGCCAGAGCAAGTTGTTGCACCTCCTCCACCCCGGCCGCCGAAAGCTTGTGGTCGAGAGCGCCAGCGCTCAACAGCCGCGACCCTTCGATAAGACGCGCCATCGGCGAGACGAATCGGTGTTGCAGGCTCAAGCGCGATAACAAGACGAGGGCCGCGGCAAGCAGGATGGGAAGCGGTATCAGCACCGGCGTCAGCCGCACCCACTCGCCGACGCGTCGATCCAAGACCGCATGTTCGCTGGTTAATAACTTATCAAAGGCACGGAAAGCGGTTTCAAAGCCGCCGACGAGCTGTTGTTCATGTTCCGATTCGAGGATCCGCAGACGTCCCAACTGGCTCGCGGCATACGGATCACCGAAGATGTTATTCATATCCTGTTGGATCACCCGGTAGGCACGTTGCATCCCCTGGATGGCCAGCGCTTCAGCGCGCGAGGCGCTCCGCTGGCGCAAGGCATCGAATTTATCGTCGATGCGCCGCGAGTAACGCGAGTACAAGGCGAGGGCAGCGGCTTCCTCCATGAGCCGCGCGCGGGTCACTTCGCGGATCTGCCGAAACAAATCGCTCCGGACATGATGCATGATGTGTGTCAAGCGGCTCAGGCGCAAGGATTCCGTGGACGCCTCGCGCCAAAAATACACCGACAGTCCGCCCAACGCACCGGTGACGATGACCAACAGCAGCAAGGCCAGCTCGTAAGTCAACAATAACCCGCGTAGCGATCGTAGCATGCGTGACATCCCACGGTTAGGTTGATATTAACCACGGCCCTGGTTTATTTGAACCAAACACTCCGGTTGTTGGCTCTGTCCACGGGCTTGATCGGCGCGGGGTGAATTCGTATATAATTGAATTATTGGATGTCTGTCGCGCTTACGCCGCGCGCATAACCTTGGCATAAAGCATGAGTGGAAACAATCGAGCCTAACTCATCCGTGATGGCATTATTCATTAACAAAATAAAGAGGAGGACAAATGACCTGGGAAACACCTGATTTCGTCGACCTGCGTTTCGGTTTTGAAGTAACGATGTATATTTATAATCGCTAGAAGATCGGCAACGATCTGTCTATCACTAGGGGACCTTCGGGTCCCTTAGTTTTTTAGCACGACCTACATAGACGATGCCGAATGAACTTGCCATCGAGACCCGCCGTATAAGCAAGTCCTATGGATGTTTGCTAGCCGTCGATGCGCTGGATCTGTCCGTTGCGCAAGGGTCGTTCTTCGGACTCCTGGGGCGCAACGGTTCCGGAAAAACCACCACCCTGCACATGCTGAGCACGCTGGTGAGACCGAGTGCGGGTCAAGCGTGGGTTGGCGGTTATGAGGTGGTTCGCGAGCCCGTCGCGGTGCGCCGGGCGATCGGGGTGGTGTTTCAGGAATCCGCGCTGGACCGTACACTTACTGTGGTAGAAAACCTGCGCTTCGCCGGGGCGCTGGCGGGTCTATCGCCGCGGATCGCGCGCCAGCGCGGCGAAGAGCTGCTGAAGCTATTCGATCTGACGGAAAAACGTCACGCACCGGTGTCCACTCTCTCCGGCGGGATGCGCCGCGCCGTCGATATCGCCCGCGGGGTCTTGCACCGGCCGCGGATCCTGTTTCTGGATGAGCCCACCATTGGGCTCGATGTCATCAACCGCCGTCAGATCTGGCGCTTCCTCCACCGTCTGCGCACCGAAGAAGGCTCGACCCTGATGCTCTGCACACACTACATGGATGAGGTTGAGGGATGCGACGAGGTTGTATTCATGAAAGACGGCAAAACGATCGGGCAGGGTCGTCCCGCCGCCCTGGTCAGCGGCGTCGCGTCTTTTATCCTGGAGGTTGAGACCGAAACCCCCGCCTTGTCCGCCCAGGAATTAACTCCCCGATTCGGCGAACCCTTGGCCGAAGAGGGGCGCTTACAGTTTCGCATCCTGGATCGGGACTTCGCACTGTCCCATCTCCCCTCCCACCTCAAACACATAACGCGCGGGATCCACCTTCGGCGCGCGGATCTCAACGACGTCTATCTTTGGCTTAACCGCCCGGGAGCTTAAAATGTGGCGCGCGATCAAAGCCATGATAATGCGCGATCTCACGCGCATGGTGCGCCAACGCGGGCGTCTCGTGAGCGCCATGGTGCGGCCCCTCATCTGGTTGTTCGTGATCGGCTCGGGTTTCGACGCCCTTCTGAGCGCTGCCGGAACGCCCAACTACCGGCAGTTTCTGGTCCCGGGTCTGCTCTGCATGGTGATGCTGTTCGGGGCCTTGCTGGCCTCCCTGTCCATGGTCTACGACAAGGAGTCCGGGGTGATGCGCATGTTGATCGTGGCGCCCTTCCCGCGTTACGTCATTATCCTCGCGCGGACCGCCAGCGCGACGATGGTGGGGCTGACCCAAGTCCTCATGCTGATGCTAATCTTATTACCATTTGGCTACCTCGCTAACACGCAAAACGTTGGGCTCCTCGTAGGCGGATTGATATGCACGGCGCTCCTGTGCGCGAGCGTCGGCACTCTCATCGCGGTATTCAGCAAAGCCTTGGATGACTTCGCGGTGGTGATGAACTTCTTTATCTTTCCGATGTACTTTCTCAGCGGTGCACTCTATCCGATCGGACAGTTGCCCGGCGTGCTAAAAGCGCTGGTTTTAATCAATCCTTTCAGCTACGGGGTCGATTTGATGAAGCATGCGCTCGCCGCGCCGGCGAGCCCCCCCTTCGGTGCGGAATTTGGGCTCTATCAAGATCTGCTGGTGCTGCTCGGCTTTTCGGCCCTGGCCCTGAGCATCGCTTGCCACCGGTTCTCGCAGGCGCCGGTGTT
>JBIMKC010000023.1:0-22511 GCA_043673925.1 Chromatiales bacterium
CCGCGGCCGCGATCATCGATCACCCGCAGTACCAAGGATGGATCGCTCCGATACCCGAGTGTGGAATCGATTAAGGCCAAGCCAATCGGCCGCAGCAACGGCCCCCCGGTTTCCATTGCTTTACCTTCTCTATCCGATTTCGAGGAATACGGCGCCATGGTCCCCGAGCTCACATAACCAAGCAATTCATCGCCGCGGAAAACTTTCGATCCGGCCCTGAACGGCCGCTTGTCGGTACGACTCATTATCGGCCGCACCAAGCGCTTTAAGATGCGGTCGCCAAGCGGCGTGTGTAACTCGCCTCGTTTAATCAATTGCAGCTCTTTTCTCTGATCGTCTAACCGCACCTGACCAATGTAATCATGTCGATCGGGGGCCCGAACGGCAAAGCTCGCAAATGTGTTCGCGAAAATAGGGATGTC
This sequence comes from Chromatiales bacterium, assembly GCA_043673925.1. GTDB lineage: Bacteria > Pseudomonadota > Gammaproteobacteria > JACCXJ01 > JACCXJ01 > USCg-Taylor. The sequence goes on from JBIMKC010000023.1 coordinate 423, forward strand.
ATTACCGTCGTGATCCCGGCCCAATTCGTGATCGTAAAGAGGCAGTCCGGCTTCGATTCGAAGCGTATCGCGCGCGCCCAACCCCGCGGGGACCGCTCCGAGGCTGATTAGCCGTTCCCAAAGCGCCGGGAGATGCTCCGGCTTCGGGAACAATTCATAACCGATCGCCTCGCCCGTATAACCGGTACGCGCGATGAGCAGCGGTTGTCCCTCGACCCTCGCGATACGGCAGCAATTTCTTCTGCTCTCCGGCAGTGCCTCCTTCCCGATGACCGATTCCAGGATGGACACGGAGGCAGGGCCTTGGATAGCGATCATGGCTGTCTCTTCACTCACATCCAAGAGATCCAGCCCCGCGCATTTATGGCTCTGTAGCCATAGCCAGTCTTTGTCACGGTTGGACGCATTGACCACGAGGAGAAAATGGCCCCGCGCCACCTTATACAAGTAGGCGTCATCAATCGCGCCGCCCTGCTCATTGGCCAGGAAGGTGTATTGCGCCTGGAACGATTCGAGGGCGCGCGCGTTATTCGTCAGCACCGTAAGCGCGAAATCCTCGGCCGCCTCTCCCTCGATCTTGAACCGCCCCATATGGGAAACGTCGAAAAGACCCGCGCGGCGGCGCGTGGCGAGATGTTCCTGCAGGATACCGCTCTGGTAATGTAGCGGCATTGCCCACCCCCCGAATCCGACCATTCTGGCGCCGTGGGCGGCGTGCCAGGAAGAGAGCGGCGTCTGACGGGCCGTAGATGGTGCGTTCGACATGGCTTCCAACTCGCTTTTCACCAGTAACTCGAATTGTACCGGCTGCGCCGCGTATTCTCTAACACGTAACCCACCCGCTCGACGCGACTAGCGCGTCACCTTAGAATTAGCGAAGGCCTATGGGTTGAAATTCATTGGCAGGACGTTGAAAATGCATGCTGGCGCACGCGGCTATCTTCGGGGCACGAAGGGTGCGAAACGTGACGGGCAAGCTCGTTTTTTATACATAACTTCAAGATACGGCTTTTATGTTGTTGATGATCGACAATTACGATTCGTTCACCTACAACCTGGTGCAATACCTCGGTGAGTTGGGGGCGGACGTGCGGGTATACCGCAACGACCAAATCGGCGTCCGGGAAATCGAGGCGCTGGCGCCGGATCATATTGTAATATCACCGGGACCGTGCACGCCGAACGAAGCCGGCGTCTCCATCGACGTGATCACCTACTTCTGCGCTAAGGTCCCCATCTTAGGCGTCTGTCTAGGTCACCAGGCGATGGGACAAGCTTTCGGCGGGCGAATCGTGCATGCGCGCGAGATCATGCATGGCAAGACATCGCTGATTCGGCATTGCAACACCGGCCTATTCCGAGGCCTGGAAAATCCGTTTCAAGCGACCCGCTACCATTCACTGGTCATCGCAGAGGACACCTTGCCGGACTGCTTGGAGATCACCGCGTGGACCGAAACCCCCGGCGGGGGACGGGACGAGATCATGGGGATCCGGCATCGCGAACACCCGCTGCTCGGCGTGCAGTTTCATCCCGAGTCGATCATGACCCATCATGGCCATGATCTGCTCCGAAACTTTTTGACCCCGCCTTGATGCGGCCGGGTGCGAGATCGATCAAATTCGGTAGCGCGTGAGCCGGCGATTCGCGGCCCGGTTTAGATTCTTATGCACCCCGACTATTGATCCAGGATCCGTCACCGTCCTTTACGGAGGCACGCCTCGTTACGCTGGCTGCCTGAACACTAGCGAATAACATAATCCCCGGCGATCCCCAAGAAAATCACGCCCCCGGACCACCCGTTGTTGATGAACGCCTTAAAGCACCCGCTCCGGTCGCGATTTCGAATCAGGTATTGCTGGTACACCGCTAACCCTCCCGCCACCGCGAGCCCCATGTGATAGGCCCATCCCAGACCCGCCTCCTTGCCGACGATCAGCAGCGTGATCAGCATGAGTCCCTGGATCATGCCGGTGATCAAGCGATCAGCCTCGGCGAATAGGATCGCGGTGGATTTAACGCCGATGCGGAGATCGTCTTCGCGGTCGACCATCGCGTACATCGTGTCGTAGGCCACCGACCAGAGCAGGTTCGCGATCAAGAGAAGCCAGCCGACCTTGGGCACGCTCCCCGTCTGCGCCGCGAACGCCATCGGCACGGCCCAACCGAAGGCGAGGCCGAGATGCACCTGGGGAAGATAGGTGTAGCGTTTGGTAACGGGGTAGGTCGCCGCGAGCAGCGCGCCGGCGAAGGCCAGGATCACGGTCAAGGTATTCATCAGCATGACCAGCAGGAAGGCCATCAAGAGCAAGCCGAAAAATAGCGCGATGGCCTCCCTGGGGCTGACCGCTCCGGTCACCAAGGGCCGGTTACGCGTGCGCTCGACCCGCGCATCGAAACCCCGGTCGGCGTAGTCGTTGATAACGCATCCCGCCGAGCGCATCAGGATCACACCGAGCACGAACACCACGAGGACTCCGGGATCGGGACGGGCGTGACCGGCGATCCAAAGCGCCCACAGCGTCGGCCACAAGAGCAATAAAATCCCGATGGGCTTATCGAGACGCATGAGACGTGCGTACTGCAGCGACCGATCCTTGATGAGCCACCAGCGCGGGTGCGCGGTGACGCGCCGCAGCCACTCGGAAACTAGCGTTCGGGGAACATCGAAGACGGACATAGATCCGGCAAGAAAACCTCGGCGACCAGGAGTGGTTTCCCCTGGAGACGGAACAAGGACCGGCGGCCCCATAGCGCCTCCAGGCCGCGGTCCGCCGGCGCGGCCGGCTTGAGGCTCACCAGCCGCACGCCCTGCATCACGCGGGGAAGACCATGATCGCGTCGATCTCGATCGGCGCCGCCCGAGGTAACGCCGCGACGCCCACGACCGCCCTTGCCGGGTACGGTTCATGGAAATAACTCGCCATGACCTCGTTGACGAGCGGGAAATGGCTTAAATCGGTGAGGTAGACATTCAGCTTAACGACATCCGCGAGTGTTCCGCCCGCGGCTTCGGCCACGGCTTGGAGGTTTTGGAACACGCGCACGACCTGAGACCGCATCTCCCCCTCGACCATCCGCATGCTGACGGGATCGAGCGGGATCTGACCGGATAAATAGACCGTTTGTGCCGCGCGTACCGCTTGCGAGTAGGTGCCGATCGCTTGGGGCGCTTGGTCGGTGGAGACAATAGTACCTGCCATGGTTTATTAAGGAGATCGCACCCCGGCTACGTACGCAACCGGATCACGCGCGTCACCGGTTGCAGGCGCCGCACAGCCCTCATGACGCGGGCCAGATGCAGGCGATCACGCACCTCGACGGTCAGCGTCAGCGCGGCGATCCGATCCTCGCGTTCATTCATTCCCACAAACTCGATATTGGCGCCTTCGGCGGCGATCGCGGCGGCGATCGTCGCGAGCGCCCCGCGCTCGTTGGTCGCCTCCAGACGGATCCCCGCCGGAAACTCGCCCTTCACGTCCGAACCCCATTCCACATCGATCCATTTCTCCGGATGATTCCGGTATTCAGCGAGATTCTTGCACGATTGCCGGTGGATCACGATCCCCCGCCCGGAGGACACATAACCGAGGACGGAATCTCCCGGAATGGGATAACAGCATTTCGGAAACGAGACCACCATGCCTTCGGTGCCTTTTATGGCGAGCGGCGCGGCGTGCGCCGCCGGGCCACTGCGCGCGCTGTCTTCGGCGGTGACCGGGATCAGATAGCGCGCAACGATGGGCGCCATGCGCTTGCCGAGGCCGATCTCCTCCAGCATCGCATCGAGGCTCTCGATCTTGCACTCCCTGAGGGCATCATCCAAGCGTTCGCGCGGCAGGGCATTGAGCTCGAATCCAAGTTGCTGCAGCTCGCGATTCAGCATCCGCTGACCGAGACCCCGCGCGTCATCGCGCTGCAGGTTCTTAAGAAAATGGCGGATATTCGCCCGCGCCTTGGCGGTAATGACGAAGTTGAGCCAAGCCGGGCTCGGACCGGCGCCGGGGGCGGTGATGATCTCCACGGTCTGGCCGTTGCTCAATGCCGTGCGTAACGGCACCAGGCGCCGATCGATGCGCGCGGCCACGCACCGGTTCCCGATATCGGTGTGCACGGCGTAGGCGAGATCGACCGCCGTGGCGCCGCGCGGCAACTTTAGAATGTCACCCTTGGGGGTGAACACGTAGATCTCGTCCGGGAACAGGTCAATCTTCACGTTTTCCAAGAATTCTTCGGAATTCCCGGCCTGGCTCTGGATCTCGAGTATCGTGCGTAACCATTCCCGCGCGCGTTTTTGCGCGGTATTGCTGGCGCTGTCGCCGCTTTTATAGAGCCAATGCGCCGCGATTCCGTGTTCGGCCACGGCGTCCATTTCCTTGGTGCGGATCTGCACCTCGATCGGGATCCCATGCGGCCCGAATAAGATCGTGTGCAGCGATTGATAACCGTTGGCCTTGGGGATCGCGATATAGTCCTTGAAGCGTCCAGGCACCGGTTTGAACAGGTGATGCACGATGCCGAGTACGCGATACGCGGCGTCCACGGTGTCGACGACGATGCGGCAGGCGTAGACGTCCAAAACCTCCGAGAACGGCAGGCGCTTGGCGTGCATCTTTTTATAGATGCTGTAGAGGTGCTTTTCGCGTCCGGCGACTCCCGCGGGGAGGTCTTCCTGCCTTAGGCGCCGCTCGATGGAGTTTTTAATTTGCAACATCAGTTCCTTGCGATTCCCCCGGGATTGCTTGATGGCGTTCGACAGGATCCGGTGGCGGTTCGGGAACAGGGCCGCGAATCCAAGATCCTCGAGCTCGCGGCGCAGCGCGTTGATGCCAAGCCGTTGCGCGATGGGGGCGTAGATGTCCAGCGTCTCGCGCGCGACCAGCCGGCGTTTCTCCTGCGGTAACGCGCCGAGCGTGCGCATGTTGTGGAGCCGGTCTGCCAGTTTCACCAGGATGACCCGGATGTCATGGGTCATCGCCAACAACATCTTGCGGAAATTCTCCGCTTGCGCCTCGGCGTAAGTCTCGAATTCCATTTGCGTGAGCTTGCTCACACCGTCGACGAGCTTCGCCACCTCGTCACCGAACTCGTGGCTGATCTGCTGCTTTTCCGTGGCCGTATCCTCGAGCACATCGTGCAGGATGGCGGCGGTCAAGGTTTCATAATCCATCCGCATCCCGAGCAGGATGCGCGCGACGGCGAGGGGATGCTCGATGTACGGCTCCCCGCTCATTCGCCGCTGACCTTCATGCGCCCGGGCCCCGAACTCGTAGGCGCGCCGCAGCGCCGTGACTTGAGCGGGCTTCAGGTATTCGCGGGCGAGCAGGCACACCTCCTCGATTTGGCGTAGCGCCGAGGCCGAAGGCGCGGGCAATTCCTTCGCCGCTCGGGTTGAAGCCAGGGGAAGAAATGGCCAAATCTTCATATTGATGCTGCTTGCTAGCGAGCCCCCGCGCCGGGGCCCGCCGCTAGTCACGCTTTAGTCGAATCGGGAAGCGGATAGAAAATGTCCTCTCCCTTCTCCTTGGCTTCGATGGCCGCCAAGGTATCCCTGGTAATCAAGCCCTCGGCGATCTCGCGCAGCGCAATGACCGCCGGTTTATCATTCTCCGGGGCCACCAACGGTTGCGACCCCAATGCGAGCTGGCGGGCACGCTTGCTTGCCAGCATCACGAGATCAAAGCGGCTGTTAACATAAGGAAGACAATCTTCCACGGTGATTCGCGCCATAGTGTTTCCTCTGATTCAAGCTTACGTAATCTTAGGCTCCAATAAATCCCGCACCAGCGAGTGCAGCGCGCCACGTTGCCGTTCGCCGCCAAGACGGCCGGCGCGCAGGATCGCGCGCAGATCGCCGAGCGCGCGCTCGAAGTCGTCATTGACGAGCAGATAGTCATATTCGGAATAATGCGACATCTCGCTCACGGCCGCCAGCATGCGGCGCCGAATGACTGCCTCGTCATCCATGCCGCGGGTTTTAAGCCGCTGTTCCAGGTCTTGGTAGGACGGGGGAAGGATAAAGATCCCGATCGATTGCGGCCATGCCTTGCGTACCTGCCGCGCGCCTTGCCAATCGATCTCCAACACCACATCGGTCCCGTTCGTCAAGTGCGACTCCACCCATTCCCGCGAGGTTCCATAGTAGTGGCCGAACACTTGGGCGTATTCCATGAACGCCGACTGGGCAACCATTGCCTCGAACCTCGCCTCGCCGACAAAATGGTAATCCACCCCTTCGCGCTCTCCCGGGCGCATCGGCCGGGTGGTAAAGGAGATCGACAAGGAGACGCCGGGCTGCGCCGCGGTCCAGGCGTTGACGAGGCTCGTCTTCCCGGCGCCCGAAGGGGCCGAGACGACATACAGCAGACCGCACGCCGCGGGTCGATCACTCAATATTCTGCACCTGCTCTCGCATCTGCTCGATGAGCACTTTCAGCTCGACCGCGCTCGAGGTCGTCTCCGCGTGCGCCGATTTCGAGGCGATGGTATTGGCCTCGCGGTTCATCTCCTGCAACAGAAAATCCAAGCGCCGGCCGACGGGCGACGCGGTGCCGAACAAGCTCTTAACCTCATCCAAATGGATCTCGAGCCGGTCCAACTCCTCCGCGACATCCAGCCGCTGCGCCAGCAACATCATCTCCTGCTCCAAGCGCCCGGGTTCCATACCGCTCGCGAGATCCGGCACCCGGCTCATGAATCGATCCTTGAGTGCGCTCATGATTTCCGGCACCCGCTCCCGCAGCCATGCGAGCCGCGCGGCGGCGGCCGCGCAGCGTTCTTCGATGACGCTCCGCAACCGTCCCCCTTCGCGCCGTCGCTCCTCGACGAGCGCGCTGAGCGCCGCCTCGAGGATCCGCAACAACGGCTCACCGATCGCCTCCACATCGGGCGGCCCTAGCGCCACCACCCCCGGCCAGCGCAGCAGCTCAACCGCGCTGACGGGAGCAGGCCGATCGAGTAAAGCGTTGACTCGCTCGCAGGCTTCGATTAAATGCCGCACTAGCTCCAACCGTAGGACCGGCGCCATCGTGGCGCTTTCGGACGGACTGTACCGTAACACACAGTCTATCTTTCCGCGTCGGATACGGTTCCCGACCAGCTCGCGCACGGGCCCTTCGAGACCGCGTAACTCCTCCGGAAGACGCACGGAGATCTCCAGGTAACGATGATTGACCGAGCGCAATTCCCAAATTGTGTCGGCCCATTCCCCCTGCCCCGCCTGGCGCGCAAACGCCGTCATGCTACTTACCATTTTGCGGTTCCCAGCGTGCGAAATTGCACCATGGTAACCCGGCGCCGGGGTCAGGGAAAATCGCTGATGGCTGAAACTTCCGTCCCGCCAAGCGATTGAAGCATCTCGGCTTTCGCATTAATTGTATGAACAATCTGCTCCGCTAAGCGTACTACTCCTCTCTCAGTCACTTTTTTCACGCGACCCTCGATTCTGACCACGAAATCGCCCCTAAGCCGCTGAGTATTAACGTTCACTAAATGGACCATCAAATAAGCGAACAAAAAACTCGGCTTATGAAGGCGCCCGGTCGCAACCCAATCAGCCCCGAATCGAGCGCCCAGCTCGGCCGCCACCTCCGGGTGGTCGAAGAGGTAACCAAACGCCGCGTTCGCTTTCGCTTGGGTGTCCGGAGCGATCGTCACCGGCTCATAACCGCCTTTTTTTACCAATGCCTCGCGTAACAAAGGCGCAACTGAGGCGATCCGTTCCAGCTCCTCCGGCGTACGCGGCAGAGCCGTCAAATCGTGCAACTCGAAATCCAACACCGCGATGCGCGTCTGCGCGAATGCCGGGAAACTACACCAAGCGATCAAGCCCAAAGTCGCGCATACGCAGCCCTTCGATGCCGTATTAACATTTTGCATAAGTCACCTCTGTTATTCCTTTTCGAATCCGCGGGCGAAATAGGGCAAAGCATTTGCCTAAAAGCGCACCGCCGAGCCCGAGATCAGCCCTGGCGCACCTCCGCCGGAGACAAGCCGCACAGGCGGTTGGCCCGGACGGCCTGATCGATGAGCCGCGGTTTCGCTAGTTTCAGCGCATGCATGATCGCGATGAACTGCTCGCGGGTCTTGCCCGCCAGGCGCGGATTGATCGAACGCTCTTGCTGGATGCTGCTGACCCAATAGCCGTCATAATCGTGGCCGGGATAGACCAGCGTCTCGCCCGGCAAGCGAAACAACCGCTCGGTGATAGTGTCATAGAGCGTTCCGGCATCCCCGTCCTGGAAATCGGTGCGGCCGCAACCGTTGATCAAGAGGCTGTCGCCCGTGAACAAGCGCTCACGCCATAGGTAGGACACGCTGCCCGGCGTATGTCCCGGAGTGGCGTTGACCGCGATTTCCTCGGCTTCCCCGAAGCGCAGGATATCGCCGTCCCGCAGCTGGTGATCGGCGCATACCGCCCCGCAGCGCTGGCTGACCGCGGTCTCGGCGCCCAAGCGTTCGCGCAAGAGCCCACCCGCGGTGACATGATCGGCGTGCACATGGGTCTCGATCGAGTATTTCAGCCGACAGCCGAGCTGAGAGAGCAGCGCCACGTAATCACTGATGTTGGTGGCGACGGGATCGATCAAGACCGCTTCATGACGATCGGCGATGAGATACGTGTATGTCGAGGACGCATTGTCGAAGAGCTGCCGGAAGATCATGGGTGCATCCCTCAAAGAGTGTGGGGTGAAATTTCAGCCGCCGCCCATCTCCTCCAACAGGCTCACCAGATCATCGGCATGCTCCTCTTCCATCGCCAGGATCCCCTCCAGCATCCGGCGGGTGGTCGGGTCATCGCTGCCGAGATAAGCGACCATCTCGCGATAGCTATCGATCGCGATGCGCTCGGCCACGAGATCCTCCTTAATCATGTCGATGAGCGAACCGCCCTCGACGTACTCGGCATGGCGCTTATCCACCATCCTCAGCGCGCCTTGTCTTGTTCCCAAAACATTTGCGCCTTGCCCCTATTGCCAGGAACGTCTTTCAAAAACTCAGTCTTGGCCGCGTCGTTGCCGAAGCAATAGGTCTTGCCGTCCTCCCCGGCCCAGTTGACCGCGCAGTCGGTGGCTATGTGCTGCTTCATCGCGAGCCGCATGGTGCAATCTTTTTTGAATTCGCCTTCGGCGGCGTGAACGGAAGCTGCCGCCAACAACGCGATGACTGAGTTAGCCCAGATTGCGTGTTTCATCGTTTTCTCCTCTCGACCTATCTTAATTGAGTAATACGTATACATGCCAGGCTCAGATAAGACCCTATAACACCCGTAGGAATGCGACCAGGTCCTTTTTCTCCGGTTCGGTCAACTTGAGCGCCAGCACCAGATTGAAGAATTCCACCGTATCCTCCAGGGTCAGCAGCCGCCCATCGTGCAGATAAGTCGGTGAATCTTTGATGCCGCGCAAGGGGAAGGTCTTGATCGGGCCATCGGCGGAAGCCATCCTGCCGTTGATCATCTGCGGCTTGTAGAAGCGTTCCACTTGGAGATTGTGCATGAGGTTATCGGTGTAATAGGGCGGCGTGTGGCAGGTGGCGCACTGGCCCTTGCCGAAGAACACCCGCTGGCCGCGCATCTCGACCTCCGCGGCCTTTTGCTCGTCTAGCTTGCCGAAGACATCGAGCTTCGGGGCGGGTGGAAAGTCGAGGAGTGCCTGAATCTCTGCCATGAAGTGCACCTGGCTGCCACGCTCGAGGATGTTAACGCCCTTCTTCTGAGCGATGACCGGATCGCCGTCAAAGTAGGCGGCGCGCTGCTCGAACTCGGTGAAGTCTTCCACGCTCCGCAAGGCCCGCTGCGAGCCGAAGAGCCGCTGAATGTTGACGCCGCGCAGCGAAGGGGTGTCGATGCGGTGGCGGAACTCCTGCGGGCGGATATCGCCGACGAGATGCGTCGCCGCGTTGGTATGCCCGTTCACATGGCACTCAAAGCACATCACACCCCGGCTCGGACGCTCGGTGCGCCGATCCTCCGTCTGGTTGAACTGCTGCTGCGGAAAGGGCGTGACCAGCAAGCGTACCCCCTCGATCTGCTTTGGGTTGAGGATACCGTTGAAAAGCTCGTAGTAGTTTTCAATCGTCACGAGCTTGCCATGCGAGACATCGCCCAAATCGGGGCGGGTGGTCAAAAAGATCGGCGGCGGAAACTCGGGAAGAAAATGCTCCGGCAGGTCGAAGTCCAGATCGAAGCGGGTAAGGTCCCGGCCTTCCTGCTTCTTGATCTCTTTGATGTGAAACTCCGGGAAGACCATGCCACCCTCCGGATGGTTCGGATGCGGCAAGGGATAGAATCCCGCGGGCCAGGCGCTACTCTCTCGGATCTCCGCGGGACTCATCACGGCGAGCCTTGCCCAGCTCATGCCCTCGGAGAGTTTAACCCGCACTCCCTCCTGGATTGGCTTACCCCGGGTCATGGTCACGCCCTCGGCCGGGCGCTCGGCCAGGTCATAACGCTCCTCCAGCAAATCCTTCTGCCGTTGCATGACCTTCCCCTTCGCTGCCTTCATGCGTGACATGGTGTCGGCGAAGGCCTCCTTGATATCGACGGGCGCGTAACTCGATGCCTGCTCGCCGGCAAGTGAGCCCCTATCCGCGCCCAAAACGCCGAACGTCATGACGACGATCACCAGCGCCGAGTGTGCTCGTTTGAATCTTTTCCGGTTCATAGGCTCCCCCCGTTTCCAGCGGATGGATGTCGCCGAGCGGTAGCGGGGCTCATCCGCTAACGCCGTTCCCACGGCTTGTCGGACCGATCTCGCATTCGCCGAGAATAATGCAGCGTTAGCAACCTGTCCAAGACTTTCTAACGCTCCCTTGCATAGGCGTCGCCTATGGCGATCCGGCCAAGTGGCTAAGGATTTCCGCCGGGTTCGCCATTCGAATCCAGTTTATAATGCCCGGGCGATTCACATTGAAGGGGAGGGCAATATGCGTCCAAGCGGACGAAAGGCCGATGAATTACGACCGATTGCGATCAAACGCAACTTTACCCGCTATGCCGAAGGTTCGGCGTTAGTCGAATACGGACACACCAAGATCATCTGCAACGCGAGCATCGATGAGCGCGTTCCCCCGTTTCTGCGCGGTAGCGGGAAAGGCTGGGTGACCGCCGAATACGGGATGCTGCCGCGGGCGACGAATAGCCGCATGCGACGGGAATCGAGCGACGGGAGGCAAAGCGGCAGGACGCTCGAGATCCAGCGGCTCATCGGCCGATCCTTGCGCGCGGTGGTTGATTTTAGCGCTTTAGGCGAACGCACGGTCACAATTGACTGCGATGTCATCCAAGCCGACGGGGGCACGCGCACCGCTTCCATCACCGGCGGCTACGTGGCCCTGGCGGACGCGATCGCCACGCTGGTCCGCAAAGGCGTGTTTAAGGCGAGCCCGATCCACGGCATGGTCGCCGCCGTGTCGGTCGGCATTTACCGCGGCAATCCCGTCGTGGATCTCGATTACAGCGAGGACAGCGAGGCGGAAACCGACATGAATGTGGTGATGAACGATATGGGTAACTTTATCGAACTGCAAGGAACCGCCGAAGGTCACGCCTTTCGCATGGATGAGCTGCACAAGATGCTCGACCTCGCCCGTCAAGGAACCGCCAAGCTTATCGCGCTGCAACGCCGAATATTAGACACGTGACAATCGCGGCAAACGAGATCCTTCCGCGCCGGGTTCTCGTCGCGAGTGCCAATCGCGGCAAGCTTCAAGAGATCGCCGCGATCCTCGGCGGCGTGGGAATCGAGGTTCTCGCACAGTCCGAATTCCACCTCGGCGAGGCCGCGGAAACCGGGCTCACGTTCGTTGAAAATGCTATTATTAAGGCACGCTCGGCGGCGGACCGGACGGGTCTTCCCGCCATCGCCGATGATTCCGGCCTTGAGGTCGAGGCCCTCGGCGGCGCTCCCGGGATCTATTCGGCGCGCTATGCCGGGCCGGAGGCTAGCGATCAAGCGAATGTAGACAAGCTATTGCGCGAAGCGGCGCCGGTCCCGGACGACCGCCGCCAGGCTCGATTTCATTGCACCATGGTTTATCTCACGCAGGCCGCCGATCCCTCCCCGCTCATCGCCCAGGGCGTTTGGGAAGGCCGTCTGCTGCGCGCCCCCCAGGGCCGCAATGGGTTCGGCTATGACCCGATCTTTTACCTACCGGACCATGCGTGCTCGGCCGCCGATCTGGATCCGGAAACCAAGAACCGCTTGAGCCACCGGGGTCACGCGTTGCGACAACTCTACGCGCTACTATGCGCGCACTATCGCCTACCGTAGCCCATGAAGCTGCGGGAGCCGCTAGCGCTTTCGCTCTATGTCCACTTCCCGTGGTGCGTGCGCAAATGCCCGTATTGTGACTTCAACTCGCACGAGGTCCGCGGCGATCTGCCTGAGCAAGACTACTTACAAGCCTTGCTCCGGGATCTCGCCTACGAACGGGCGCGCGTCCCGAAGCGCGAGGTGATCAGCGTGTTTATCGGGGGCGGCACGCCGAGCCTATTGTCCGGAGAGGCGCTCTGCGCTCTGCTGGATGGGATCCGCGGGCGGCTGCGGCTCGGCGCGAATAGCGAGATCACCTTGGAATCCAATCCCGGCACGCTAACCGCCGGGCGCCTCCGGGACTACAAGCACGCCGGGGTCAACCGCTTGTCGATCGGCGTCCAAAGCCTGCGCGATCCCCAATTGGCGTCGCTCGGCCGCATCCACAGCGGGGACGAGGCCCGCCGTGCGTTCCACGCCGCGCGCGAGGCCGGATTCGACAACATCAACCTGGACTTGATGTTCGGGCTCCCGGAAGATACTCACGAAGGCGCGCTTTACGATTTAACTCAAGCCATCGCCCTCGGGCCTGAACATCTGTCGTGGTACCAGTTGACCATCGAACCCAACACCGCGTTTTTCCGCCGCCCGCCACCGCTTCCCGATGACGACGCGCTCTGGGAGATCTACCAGGACGGCCAGGCCGCGCTCGCCGCGCACGGCTATGTCCAGTACGAGGTATCGGCCTATGCACGCGGGGAGCACCACTGCCGGCATAACCTCAACTACTGGCGTTTCGGCGACTACTTGGGCATCGGCGCGGGCGCCCACGGAAAAATCAGCGATCCGGTCGAGCAGCGGATCATACGCACGGCCAAGCGCCGCAACCCTAAGACCTTCATGGACGGGGCCGGGACCGCGGCCGCGATCCAGGATGAACACCGCATCGGTGCGGATGAAATTATCGTCGAGTTCATGATCAACGCCCTGCGGCTTAGACACGGATTCTCCTCGACACTTTTCAACCAGCACACGGGCTTGCCCATCGAGATCATCGAACCTTCCTTGATCGACGCCGCCCAACGCGGCCTGATCGATTACAGCGCTGGGCATATCCAACCCACCGCGCTCGGTCTCCGCTATCTGAACGAGTTAGTGTATTTGTTCTACGATCACGGCACGAATTACATGCGGGCCGTTTAATCTTACCGCGTCACCAGCCGCTGAAGGGCGCTGTGCTCCGCTTACCACCACTGCGCCAATCCCGGCCTCCGCTCGCCGCCCGCGCTCGCCGCGCGTGCCGCCCCGCTCCGCGCCAACGCAATCATGTCGTGGAGCACAAAGGCGGTTTCGTACAGCGTCACCTGACCGATGTCGATGGGTTTATCGACACTAGCGGCGCTCGAATCGCTTGCTTTCCGGTAAGGCGTCGGCGTCGCCGTAAATACTTCGCGATAACGCTTTTCCAATTCGCGTTGCCAGCGCTCCTCCGCCTCCTGCTGTTCCCGGCGCTTACGCTCGAGGAGACTGACGCGATTGCGCACCTCCTGCTGTCGCTGGCGTTGCGCTTCATGAATCAACAGCGAAAAGATAGGCGCCTGGCTGACCCGGGATTTGTGGCGCCACCGGGCCTCCTGAAGCGTGTACAGCGGAGCGCTCAATGGGGCGTACTTCGCCGCTCCGATCCGATCCCAGGGCAAGGCGTTGTCGAACGTCCGTTCGCCCAGATCGGTGGTGTGTAATACCGCCGGGAACACGATATCCGGCACCACACCGCGGTGTTGCGTACTACTGCCGTTGATACGGAAGAATTGCGCCACCGTGGCCTTGAGTTGGCCGAGATCCTCGCCCTCGGTGCTATCGATTTGATCGAGGTCGATTAGATTCTGCACGGTTCCCTTGCCGAACGTGGGCTCGCCGACCACGATCCCGCGCTGGTAATCCTGGATCGCGGCCGCAAAGATCTCCGAGGCGGAGGCGCTCTGCCGGTCCACCAAAACGGCAAGCGGCCCCTTATACATCACGGCGGGGTCCGGATCTTCATTCACATCGATCGCGCCCGAGGCGTCCCGCACCTGCACGATCGGCCCCTCGGGAATAAACAAGCCCGTGAGCTCCGTGGCCTCGACTAAGGATCCGCCTCCATTGCCGCGCAAGTCCATGACGATGCCATCCACTTTGGCTTGATTCAGCTTGACGATCAATGCCCTCACATCGCGGGTTGTACTGCGATAATTTTTCTCGCCCCGCGCCCGCGCGGCAAAGTCGATATAAAACGCGGGGAGCGTGATCACGCCAATGCGCATGACGGGCTTCTCCCGCGGCACCTCGATCACGGCCTGCTTCGCGGCTTGATCTTCCAATTTGATCTTCTCGCGCGTCAGAACGATGACCGTCGTCGGCGTGCTCGTGGCCACACCCTTCGGAATGAGCTGTAGTCTAACGACGGTGCCGCGCGGTCCGCGAATGAGGTCCACGACTTTTTCCAGGCGCCATCCGATGATATCGACCCAAGAACCCGCCAACCCCTGCGCAACGGCGACGATCCGATCCTCCGCCTTGAGCCGTCCGCTGTTGGCCGCGGGCCCCCCGGCCACCACCTGCTGTACGATCGTGTATTCGTTTTCATTCCGTAACACCGCGCCCACGCCTTCCAGCGATAGGCTCATGCGGATCTTGAAGTCCTCGGAGTTGCGCGCTGAAAAGTAGGATGTGTGCGGTTCCACACTCGCCGTGTAGGAGTTGATGAAGATCTCGTAAACGTCATCGGCCGACAATTGATATGTATGGCGCGCAAGCCCCTGATATCGGTCGGAGATGGTGCTTGCGGCTTGCTTTTTATCCTGGCCGGTGATCAAGAGGTTCAACACGTCATTCTTGACGCGCTTGCGCCAGAGATCATCAAGCTCTCCGCGGTCGCGCGCCCACGGCGCGCGGCTGCGGTCGAGCACGAGATCCTCATCAACGGTGAAATCGAGCGGTTGGGCGAGCAGCGCGCGGGCGTAGGTGACCCGCTCCTCGAGCCTCCCGCGGAACACCTTGAAAATCTCGAACGCCGGCTCAAGCTTAGCCTCCTTCACGGCCTCGTCCAATTGGTCTCGATAGACCGCGAAGCGGTTCAGGTCTTCGAGCAGGAAATAACTGCGATTCGGATCCAAGGACTCGACGAAGCGTTTCAACACCTCGGCCGACATGGCATCATCGAAGCTCACTTTCTTGTAATGGTAATTGGCGAGGTAATGCGCGATGAGTTTGGTGGCGCGCCGATGATCGGGTGCCGCAATCAGCTCGGCATCGCCGACACGCGGTGAGGCGCCAGAGCTCCCTTGCGTCAGAGCGGCCAGGAACGCAATCAGTATCCATAGAATTTTCGGCATCATGGACGTGCCTCCGTCACTGCGGCAGGCCATTGTAAGATTCTAAGCGGGAGTACGCTATCGCGGTACGGCAAAGCTTAAAGCCTCTCACCTCGTCGGCAGGGTAAAAGATACCACGTTATTCGCTATTAGATAAACGGCTTGTGCGGGCGGTAGGCGGGGATCTCGCCAGCGCCGGGTTTAGGAACGGCAAAACGTGTGCCGCATCATCTATGATAAAGTCTAGCCATGCAATGGACGCCTCGGGTAACTGTCGCCGCTCATCCGAACGAACGCATCATCGTCGCCCTCTCGGGCGGCGTGGACTCCGCCGTCGCGGCCCTGCTCATGAGACGTCAAGGCTATGTGGTCAGCGGCCTGTTCATGAAGAACTGGGAGGATGACGATAAGGAAAGCGACTGTCCGAGCCGCGAGGATCTCATCGACGCCGTGGCGGTCGCCGAGCGCCTCGGCATCGATATCGAAGTCGTCAACTTCGCCGCCGAGTATCGCCAGCGCGTATTCAGCCGTTTTCTCGCTGAGCTTCAAGCGGGACGGACGCCCAACCCGGACGTGGTATGCAACCGCGAAGTCAAATTCAAGGCCTGCCTCGACCACGTGCTGGCGTTGGGTGGTGGCTCCATGGCCACGGGACACTACGCGAGGATCGCGCATCGGGATGGGCAGTTGCAACTGTTGCGAGGGATCGACCCGGCCAAGGATCAGAGCTATTTCCTCTATATGCTCGGCCAAGCTCAGTTAGCACATAGTGTATTTCCGATCGGGTCCATGCGTAAATCACAGGTGCGCGCGGCGGCTGCCGAGGCACGGCTCGCGGTACACGACAAACGCGACAGCACCGGGATCTGCTTTATCGGCGAGCGCCGCTTTCGGCCGTTTCTCAGCCGCTACCTTCCCATCACCCCGGGTGAGATCCGTAGCCTCGAAGGCGAGGTGATCGGAGAGCACCCCGGCGTCGTCTATTACACGCTTGGCCAGCGCGAGGGGCTCGGGATCGGCGGCGTCAAGGGAGCCTTGGAAGCGCCCTGGTACGTCTTGGAGAAGGACCTGAAAAACAACGTGCTCGTGGTGGGGCAAGGACATGATCACCCGCGGCTTCTCTGCCAGTCATTGGAGGCGTCGTCTTTGCACTGGGTGGCCGCTCGTGCCCCGATGCTCCCATTGCGATGCACGGTGAAGACCCGCTACCGCCAAGCCGACCAGCCGGCCACCATCACGGCGATCGGCGCCGGCCGCTGCCGGCTCGTGTTCGAGGCGCCACAATGGGCGGTCACGCCCGGCCAAGCCGCGGTGTTCTATCAGGAGGAGGTGTGTTTAGGCGGCGCGAGCATCGATCACGTATTCCACGGCGCCCCCTGATAGCCTATCGGTTCACCGCCGGATAGCGGATAATTATTAATATCGCCTGCGGGGAAGGTACCGCGCAGGCGACCAAAGGGGAGAGTTGCACTACTCCCCTTTGGAAACCCCAATGCTAAAGTGCCGCAAGCGGGGGGTAGTAGTGAATTATGCGATTCCTCGTGCCTTTACCTGGGAGAGATCATGAACGACAGTTATAACACGCGGGAGATCATCGAGGCCGCTAACGCGCCTTATCAAATCTGCAATCTCACGGTCCTTGAGCGCCGTTATCCCACGGCGATGCTCCCCTACTCCCTCAAGATCCTCTTGGAAAACCTCTTGCGCCATGAGGACGGCGTTAGCGTTACCAAAGGAGACATCGAGGCGCTTGCCACCTGGGATCCGAAGGCCGAGCCCAGTAAAGAGATCGCCTTCACGCCGGCGCGCGTCCTGATGCAAGACTTCACGGGCGTGCCGGCGATTGTCGATCTCGCCGCGATGCGGGAAGCCATGCAGCGCCTCGGAGGCGACCCCGCCAAGATCAATCCCTTGTCTCCCGCCGAGCTGGTCATCGACCACTCCGTTCAGGTCGATGTCTTCGGCAGCACCGATGCCGTGGAAAGAAACGCGGCGATCGAATTCGAGCGCAATCAAGAGCGTTATGTGTTTCTGCGCTGGGGGCAACAAGCCTTCTCGAACTTCAAGGTCGTACCCCCGGACACGGGCATCGTCCATCAGGTCAACCTCGAATATCTCGCCCGTGCCGTCTATTCTCAGAGTGTCAACGGAACCGCCCAAGCCTATCCGGACACCGTGGTCGGAACCGACTCGCATACGACGATGATCAATGGGCTCGGCGTGCTTGGGTGGGGCGTTGGGGGCATCGAGGCCGAGGCGGCGATGTTAGGGCAACCGATCACGATGCTGATCCCGCAAGTGGTCGGATTTCGCCTTACCGGCCGTCTACCCGAGGGGGCGACCGCGACCGATCTCGTGCTCACCGTCACGCATATTCTCAGGAAAAAGGGCGTGGTCGGTAAGTTCGTCGAATTCTTCGGCGAGGGACTCGACCACCTCCCCTTGGCCGATCGGGCCACGATCGCCAACATGGCGCCCGAGTACGGCGCGACCTGCGGTATTTTCCCCATCGATCAGGAAACCATCAACTACCTGCGGCTCTCCGGCCGCGCCCCGGAACAGGTCGCTTTGGTGGAGACCTACGCGCGCGCACAAGGGTTTTGGCGTGACGCCAAGAGCCCCACCGCTCGTTACACCGAGGTGCTCGCGCTCGACATGGGCAGCATCGAACCGTCGCTGGCCGGACCCAAGCGACCCCAGGATCGGATCGCGCTCAAGAACGCCAAAGAAGTGGTGTCGAAGGTGCTGCGCGTCTATCAGGAAGAGCGCTCCGGCGCGGCCGGAAAGGACCGGGACATGGCGCGCTTTCACAATGAGGGCGGCGGAACCGCGGTGGGCGGCGAGGAAGCCCATCACACGGGTGTGGAAATGATCAAAATCAACGGGCGCGACGCGGCGCTCAAGGACGGCGTCATCGTCATCGGGGCGATCACCTCTTGCACGAACACCTCGAATCCCAGCGTGATGATGGCGGCCGGCCTGCTGGCAAAGAAAGCGTGCGAGCGCGGCCTGCGGGTCAAGCCCTGGGTCAAGACCAGTCTCGCCCCCGGTTCGCAGGTTGTGGGCGCGTACTTGCGGAAGGCGGGGCTCATGCCTTACCTCGAAGAGCTTGGCTTTCACGTCATCGGCTACGGTTGCACGACCTGCATCGGGAACTCGGGGCCCTTGCCCGATGTGGTCAGTCAAGGCATCACGAAAGGCAGCCTGGCCGTATGCTCAGTGCTGTCCGGAAACCGGAATTTCGAGGGCCGCGTTCACCCCGAGGTCAAAATGAACTTCTTGGCCTCGCCGCCGCTGGTTGTTGCTTATGCCATCGCTGGCACCATGGACATCGACCTCTATAAGGATGCGTTGGGAACGGACCCGTCCGGTGCGCCGGTCTATCTCAAGGACATTTGGCCCACCCAACGGGAAATCAACGATACGGTCCTGCGCACACTCGACTCGGCGATGTTCTCGGTGAGTTACGACGGTGTATTTACGGGGGATGCGCGCTGGGCCGGCATGAACGTGCCCACCGGCACGCTGTACCGGTGGGACCCGGCATCTACGTACATCAAGAATCCCCCCTACTTCGATGGCATGGGAAGAGAGCCACCGGAGATACATCCAGTCAACCGGGCGCGGGTGTTGGCCCTCTTGGGCGATTCCATCACCACTGATCATATATCTCCTGCTGGTTCGATCAAGGTCGATAGCCCGGCGGGGCGTTATCTAATGGAGCGCGGCGTGCAACCCAAGGATTTCAATTCTTATGGGGCGCGCCGCGGCAATCATGAGGTCATGATGCGCGGGACCTTCGCCAATATACGCTTGCGCAACCGCCTGGCGCCCGGAACCGAGGGGGGATGGACGCGGTATCAACCCTCCGGCGAGCAGCTTAGCATTTACGACGCCGCCGTTCGCTACCAAGGCGAAGGCGTCCCGTTATTGATCATTGGCGGTAAGGAATACGGGACCGGCTCTTCCCGTGACTGGGCCGCGAAAGGCACCCGGCTGCTCGGGGTCCGCGCGGTGCTCGCCGAGAGCTTCGAGCGCATCCATCGCTCGAACCTGGTCGGCATGGGGGTCCTGCCTTTGACCTTCAAGGACGGGCAGAACGCCGAGACCTTAGGGCTCACCGGCACGGAGAGTTACGACATCGAGGAGATCGAAGTCGGCGCCCACGAAGTCACGGTCGTGGCGGTGGGAGCGGGCGACCGCACGCAGCGTTTTGCCGCCGATGTGCGCGTCGACACGCCGAAGGAGTGGGAGTATTACCAGCACAGCGGGATCCTACCCTACGTGCTGCGGCAGCTTGCCGGTTGAGCCTTCGAAAGCACCACGGTGAGCACGGAATGCGGCCATGACCGACAGCGCGCCCGATCTCGGGCTAATATCGCTCTTTGTCAGCGCTTTCATTTCGGCAACGGTGGCGCCCGGCGGCTCGGAGGCGGTCCTTGCCTGGCTCGCGCTGCGCTCGGAAACTGCGCCCAGCCTATTGCTGTCGGTAGCAACCGCCGGCAATACCCTCGGTGCACTGACGACCTGGCTCCTTGGGTATTTCGCCGCCCGCGGCTATCCCATCGAACGATTCACGCAGGGTAAGAGCGAGCGGGCTCTCCTGATGGTGCGCCGCTGGGGCACACCGGTGTTGTTACTGTCCTGGCTGCCTCTCATCGGCGATGCGTTGTGCCTGGCCGCGGGATGGTTGCGGCTTCCCTTCTTGAGATCGTTGACGGCGATCGCCATCGGCAAGGCCGCGCGCTATGCGGTTATTTTGTACACCCTAGCCTAAGTGTCCGCGCTCTTCGAAATCCGCCTGCGGCGCCTCGCGGACCTGGCGCTCGGCCGCTTGCTAGCCCGAGGATTGAAGGGTCTTGAAAAGGAATGTTTGCGCGTGACTCCCGGCGGGCAGATCGCGCAGACGCCGCATCCGGCCGCGCTCGGCTCCGCGCTGACACACCCCTATATCACGACCGACTATTCGGAAGCCTTGCTCGAGTTCCGCACCACCCCTTGCAAGCACGCGAAGGAGACGCTGGATTTTCTTACCGAGCTGCACCAGTTCGCGGAGCGGCGCCTCGGCGGCGAGCTGCTGTGGGCATCGAGCATGCCCTGTGAGCTGCAAGGCGACGAGAGTATTCCGATTGCACAGTACGGGGGTTCCAATGTCGGCCGCATGAAACACGTCTACCGCCGTGGCCTGGCGTATCGCTATGGGCGTGCGATGCAGGCGATTGCCGGGGTACATTTTAACTATTCGCTATCCGAGGAGTTCTGGCCGACCTATAAGGATCTCGAAGGAGATCCGCAACCGCTGCAGGACTTCACTTCTAGCTGCTATTTCGCCTTGGTTCGAAACCTGCGGCGCTGGGGCTGGATCATTCCTTATTTGTTCGGCGCTTCACCGGCCTTTTCCAAATCATTCTTGACAGGCCATAGCCGGGAGTTCGAGCAGTTCGATGCGGAAACGCTGTTTCGGCGCGACGCTACCTCCTTGCGTATGAGCGATATTGGTTATAAAAATATCGCCCAGTCAGGCCTGAATATCTCCTATAACAGCCTGGCGGAATACGTCGCCGGACTCGCTCATGCGACCGACACGCCTTATCCGGACTACGAACGCATCGGCACCAAGATCCATGGCGAGTACCGGCAACTCAACACCCACATTCTTCAAATCGAGAACGAATATTACAGCTTTGTGCGGCCCAAACAGATCGCGGCGTCCGGTGAACGCCCAACCGTCGCGTTGATGAGGCGCGGTGTGAAGTACGTGGAAGTTCGCGCGCTCGATGTCCAAACGTACGATCCGACTGGGGTGAACCTGCTGCAACTCCGATTCCTTGAGGGCTTCCTGCTCATGTGCTTGTTCTCCGAAAGCCCGCCCCTTAGCGAGCACGACCGCCGTGAATTCGAACGCAACGAGCTGCTGGTTGCCGCCCGCGGACGAGAACCCAACTTGATACTCCGTGATCATAACCGTGCTCGCGTACTCACAGATTGGGCGGCCGACATCCTCGCTCGGACCGCGGCGGTGTGCGCGATCCTTGATGATGGCGATCCCGAACGTCCTTATACCGCGGCGCTCAATGCGCAGTGTCACGCCGCGGCGTCGCCCGACCTGCTTCCCTCCGCGCGCATGCTCGCCGAAATGCGGCACAAGCACGAGTCTTTCCTGGAATTCTCCTTGCGCCTGTCAAATCAACACAACCAATACTTCAAACAATTAAGCCTACCCGAAAATCGCTCGAACGCGCTTACCGAAGCGGCACGGCAATCTTTACTGAAACAGCAGGAGATCGAAGCGACCGATCACATTTCATTCGACGAGTATTTGAAGCGGTATTTTTCGCGCTAAGGACCCAACGCCGATGCCAGTATCCCACACCCTAACCGATGCCCCGGTGGAGGGGCCCGAGCCGTTCGAGCTCCTCCGCCGCCTGGAGCTGCTCCGCTCTCTGGTAACTTATTGATTTTTGGTGGGCCGTGTAGGG
>JBIMKC010000024.1:0-22330 GCA_043673925.1 Chromatiales bacterium
AAAAGACCCCGGTCCGGGCGGGCCGGGGAATTGGTGGAGGCAGAGCGTATGATCTGGTTGCACTGCATCGCGGTTGAGCGCCTCTAACCGATCCATATCCAATCGTCCTCTGCGTCCAGCTCACGCCAATCGGCCAAGTCGTCTGCATCCGTACGCGCGCCGATGTACGCTAGGGCCAGCATGAGACATTCGCTGAAGCTGCTGACGAGCAGACCCAGAATAAAACCCCATATAAAATCAGTCATAAAGGTTTTTCCTCTGTCTAGGGTGGGTTAATGGTTAAAGCCCTGCTTTGCTCACTGTCCATAGATCTGATCGAACACCCCGCCATCGGCGAAGTGGACCTGATTGGTTTTCTTCCAATCGCCCACTATTTCCGCGAGCGTGAACAGCGTCAGCTTCGGGAACTGGGAGGCGTATTTGGCCGCGACCTCCGCATCCACCGGCCGGTAAAAGTGTTTGGCGACGATCTCTTGGCCTTCCTTGGTGTAGAGATATTCGAGGTAGGCGCGCGCGGCCTCGATCGTACCGTGCTTGTCCGCGACCTTTTCGACCACGGCGACCGTAGGCTCGGCCAGTACGCTGCTTGGTGGCACGACGATGTCGAACTTATCCGGGCCTAACTCCCTGCCGGCCAGCAGAATCTCATTCTCCCAGTTGATAAGCACATCTCCGATGCCACGTTGGACAAAGGTGGTGGTGGCGCCGCGCGCGGCGGTATCGAGCACCGGCACGTTCTTATAGAGCTTGGCGATGAAGTCTTTGGCCTTGGCTTCGTCACGATTCGATTTCAGCAAGGCGTAACCCCAGGCGCCGAGGTAGTTCCAGCGGGCGGCTCCGGAGGTCTTGGGATTCGGTGTGATTACCGAGACGCCGGGCTTAACGAGATCGTCCCAGTCCTTGATCCCCTTGGGGTTACCCTTGCGCACCAGAAAGGCGATCGTGGAGGTGTAGGGGGAACTCGAGCCCGGTAGATCGGATTGCCAGTTTTTGCGGATGAAGCCCGATTTCTCGGCGATGGCATCGATGTCGTAGGCGAGCGCCAGGGTCACCACGTCCGCCTCGAGACCGTCGATGACGGCGCGTGCCTGCTTGCCCGAGCCGCCATGCGACTGCTGCACGGTCACGGTATCGCCGGTCTTTTCCTGCCAGTGTTTCGCGAACGCGGCGTTGTACTCCTGGTACAGCTCGCGCGTCGGATCATAGGAGACGTTGAGCAACGTGATCTCCTTGGCCCAGCCGGTGAGAGGGTTTACGAGTGACAAGGCGAATGTAATTACCGTCAGAAATCGCAAGCTACTCTTGGTCATGGTTACTGCTCTCCTTAAGTCGTAGAGGGGGTTAATGAGACATGCATCAGAACGCGATCTGCACGCGGCTCAAGACGACGTTTTCATCCTCTCGATCGCGCGGGGAGTCCGCCGTGCCGCCACCACCACCGTCGAACATCGTGTGCTCGTAGTCGACCACGAACTTGACGTTCTGATTGAGATACCAGTTCAAGCCCACGGCCCAGGCCGCCGCTTGTTCCGCGGCCGTGGTGGGATCGGCAAATGAATCGGCGCCGCCCGCGAAGCTGTCCTCGTCGAGATCCAGCTCGCTGTAGCGGGCTTTGATTTCGAAGGCTCCCCAATATCCGTTTTCGATCGAGAACGGACGCGCGGGCTTCACGCCCTTATAGTTCGATTCCTTGCCGGTCAGGACATATGACCCCGCCACCTGCCAGGCGTCGTGATGGAGATCCTCTTCACGGATTGTGGCACCGACCGCCCGGTCGACATCTTGCGAGACGGTGACGTATTCGGCCAGCAGCCCCCAGGGACCATAGTAGTAGTAACCTTGAGGCGAGAGCCTTAGCCGCTCGCCTTCGGCGAAGGTGTTACTTGCTGGATTGGTCGCGCTGGTGCGATACGAGAAAAAGCTCTGTTGGCCCGAGGTCCGGTACCTGGGCAGATTAGTCGAGGCGGTGGTGCCGCGGGCATCGACGTAGCTCAGCCCGACACCCAAACCGAGCCCCTGCAAGGATACGAAATCGCTCTGCTGGAAGGGGTGGACGGAGATTCGGGCGGCCAGATCCTTGTCGATGTTGTTGTCCACGTCGCCGAAGTCCTCGCTCGAGCGCCCATCGTCGACCCCGTTCAACCACGCCAGCGAATAGCCAAAGAGCCCTTGGCCGAGCTCACCGTGCAGCTCGACGCCGATGTCGCGATTAGGAACCAGGTTGTTGGGCAATGCGCGCTCGACGAAGCGGATGGCGGAGGCCGACTGCAGCCGCTCGATGCCGAAGGGAGTCTTGAACTTGCCGCCCTTGAGCTGTAACCAGGGCAGCAAGCGCGCATCGGCGTAAGCGTCCTGGATGAGCGTCTTGCCGTTCCCGAAATCCGGCATGAAGCGGAAGTCGAAGATCCTGAAGACCGTGCCCTCCAGGATCGGGCGGGCGCGGCGGAGGAGGTAGGTATCGCCCACGGTGGTGTTCGGGGCGAGTCGATCCTCGTCCTCGAAAAAATACCGGCCGTCGGCCTGCAGCAAGCCGCGCAGCTTCAACTGAAACGCGCCGTCATTGGATTTAAGAGCGAAGCCGTCGGCGCCCGCGGTCACCGTGGCGGTCTGCTTGGCCTTCTCTGCAAGCTTGGTTTCCTGATCGACCTCGAGCCGTCGCTCGAGCGTCCGCACCTTAAGGTCGAGCTCGTCGATGCGCTCCTGTACCGCCGGAGGAATGGCTTCCTCCGCGGCGAGCGAAGCTTGAAAACCCATGGCGAGCCCGCCCAGGAGGGTAAGCGTGAGCGCGGAGTTTCTCATAGAAATAATCTCCTATCTTTACGAGAACCTCCGGTGGCCCGGTCAGCTCCTGGTTAAATGAAATCTGTCTTTACCTCCAGTGGACTGGTGGGGTTAATAGGCCGGTCTGGTCAGTTCCGTTTTACTGTCTCGCAGGGGCGGAGGAAGCACGGAGCTTTTCCTTGCGCTCGATCTGCACGATTTGTCCGTTGTGGACGGTGATCTCCACGGCGCCGTAGTGAAGCCCCTGAAGCGCCAAACGGATGTCCTCGACTGACAGAGACGGGGTTTGACCGGTCCCCAGGGGGACATTCGCGCGATTGCCTTGCATGGTAGGGGATCTCTAGTCCAAATTAACGTGATGCGGTCGTCGGCTCACAGGGCTGCTGCCACAGCGAACACTGTAACGCGGAAGATATGTTCCCCGAAAGAATATATTTCTATTTTTATATAACTATATCGAATAACTACCGTCTGGACCGGGGATCCGGGAAGTATGGACAGGGGGGCCCCCGATAGCCGCGCAGGTCCTGGGCCGTCCGCCGCAAGCGGCGCGATAGGAGTGAAAAGTGCGAACCGCTTTTTAAAGTGCTGCCAACGCGCGATCGTAATCCGGCTCGTGGGCGATTTCGGGGACAAGCTGTGTGAATATAACCCGGTCGTTTCCATCCAAAACCACGACAGCCCGCGCCGTGACTCCCGCAAGAGGACCGTCCTCGATCAAAACACCGTAGTCCCGAGCGAAGGCTCGCGATCGCATCAAAGAGAGTGGGATCACGTTAGCTGTCGCTTCCGCCTTACAAAAGCGCGTCATTGCGAACGGTAGATCCGCCGAGATCATCAAAAAGACCACATCGCCGTAGCCTTTCGCCGCGTCGTTAAAACGCTTCGTGGACGCGGCGCACACGGGTGTGTCGAGGCTTGGAACGATATTCAGTAGTTTCTTCTTGCCATGGTATGTCGCCAAGGTGACATCATTCAGTGCGCTGTCTACGAGGGTGAAATCGGGGGCCTGGCTGCCGATCGCCGGCAAATCGCCGTTGGTATGTATCGGGGCACCCTTGAGGGTAATCGATGCCATTTATTCATGCTCCTGACTGGTCGTTGAGGTACCTCACGGTCCACGCGATTTTATCGCAGCGAGATCCCGACTCCGGCGATCTCAAGGCTTGCTCATCAAATCGCTGCCGGGGCCGTGACGAACTCGTGGTAATCAGTTCTAATGTTGCTCGTCTTTCAGTCCGTCGGCGTATTCGTCGGGATCCAAAAGACGATTCATCTCATTCACGTCATCTGGTTTGAGCCGAAAGATCCAGCCTTCGCCGTAGGGATCACGGTTGACGATTTCTGGACTTTGATTGAGCGCCTCATTCACCTCCACGATTTCGCCGGACAGCGGACAGTAAAGGTCCGATGCCGACTTTACCGATTCCACAACGGCGCATTCCGCCGTGGCCGGATAAGCCCCGCCGACTTCCGGTAACTCTACGAACACCATATCGCCTAACGCCTGCTGGGCATGATCGGTAATGCCGACCCGCATAGTACCGTCATCGAGTGGTTTTACCCATTCGTGGCTGGAGGTGTACTTACGGTCCTCGGGAATATTACTCATGCGTCGCTCGTGTCTCCTTGATTCGGTTCGATTCAATCCGCTCTGCTCGCCGCCCACACAACGCGCCGATTCTTTGCCGTTAATTTCCCGGGACAAGCCTTTGCGCCCGTTCCATCACGAATTCCGCCTGCCTATGATAACGTGAAAAGACCACGTTAAACGAACCATTGTAAAAGCGATACGGCATTCGAGCCATGAAAAAACCGAACATCATGCGCATCCTATCGGGTGGCCAGACAGGGGTCGACCGTGCAGCCCTCGATACCGCCCTGGAATTGGGGATCCCCTGCGGAGGCTGGTGCCCGCGCGGGAGGCGTGCGGAAGATGGACGCATTCCGGCACACTACCCTCTACGTGAGCTTGATTCCGAGCGCTATGGAGACCGCACCGAACGCAACGTGCTCGATGCTGACGGGACCCTCATTCTGATACGTGGTGTGATGGACGGTGGTACGGCGCGGACGGCACGATGGGCCGCCCGCAACAGCAAACCGAGTATAATCATTGACCTGCAACACCCACCGGGAACCGAGATTATTTACGGATGGATGGCGGAAAACTGCATCGAGGTGTTAAACGTGGCCGGACCGCGAGAAAGCAAGCAGCCCGGGATCTACACGCAGGCCAGGGAGTTTTTGCTTGTTGTCTTTTGGTTCATAAAGAAACAAACAAGCGTTTCGCGATCGTTATGAATCGCTCGCCGCTTTACGGATGAAAAATTCCCACACCCGTCCGCGCTCGTCCCAACGCAGCATCTCGTGTCCACTGCGTACACAAAACGCCCGCAGGTCCACGACCGCCATGGGATCGGTCGCCAAGACCCGCAGGATTTGCCCCGGCTGAATCCGGTTCAGCTCGACTTTGGTCTTGAGCAACGGCAATGGGCACTTTAAACCCGTTACGTCCAGTACGGCAGTTACCGGCAAAGCATCCATGGTTACAACGCTTACCGTAAGGCGCGCTAGCCGCCCATATGCTGGGCCCATAACCGTTTGCCGTGGCGGGTCATGTAGCCCTCGTCACTCACCAGTCCCAAGTAAATAGCCGCCTGTAGGATGGGTTTCTGATTGGCGTCCTTCAGATAGATTTGCCCGTCGCCGAAGCGTTGGTCGATCAGCCGGGAGAGCCGCGCTTCGTCTACCGCTACAGCTTGTGTCCGTGTCATGGGGCTCTCCGCGTTACAGAATATCAGAGGATGAATTCGTCGGGGGCTTTCATCAAACTGCGGTCGTCACGGAGCAACGACATGGGCACGATGTCTGAGAAATCATCCAGGGACCAGTTAACAAGCGTGTCTTCCCGGCTTACGTGTTGCACGTGAGGAGACTCCATATCTCCGCAGCGTTTATTCAGATTCGGCATTGTGGTTCCCTCTAACGTGGTCAAGGCTTCTTGTGCTCTCATAGGGATTCTAGCTATTTGCGTGCCAGGAGCATGTCCGTGGCGCCCAACCTCAGCTAAGCAATTCATTTGCCGGGACACTTAGTCTTAGCTCGGCTAGTGTCGAATGGAATGGTGTGCCCGATGGTCTAGCGATCCGACCAACCGTCGACAACTCCCGCAGTATTTCGCGGGTCATGCCGCGAAGCCGCGAAAAACCGCGCATGTAGCGCGGCGTGAAAGTACGCGAAATCGCGCGCTCGACGGCTTTCGACACGGGCGCCAATTGCGCGGAGCGCAGTTTAACCTTTGTGCGCCCCCTTGATCATCGCCTGCACCGATGAGGTGTCTTTAGTGGCGAGAAATCCCCGAACTGCCGCAGGCTCTCCGCGCGCGATGACAGGCTCTAGGATCGGCGCAAGGGATTTCAAAACCTGCACCGGTAGCGCGCTCGTAAAGCGATAACGCGCCGCTTCCGGGCCCGACACAAACGCGGTGATGGCGCCGAAGAACCGTTCGCCAAGCGTAAAGGCGAAGGTCGCCGTGCGGTTTAGAACGCGCGACTCGATCAGGCGTCCGCCCGCGGCATAAACGTCTCGGCGATGATCGCCGGTGCCGGTCTTGCCGGCGACAATCAATGGGATGCCCTGAGAATCTTTAATTGCCCCTTTAAGCCTCTGCGCCGTGCCGTTCTCAACCACATCGATGAGCGCGGCGCGCGCCGTGGCGGCGACCTCGGGCGCAAGCACCGCTTGTCCATGCGCGAGCGGCCGCTCGATAACTGTCTCATAAGGCGTGCCAGCCGCGAATTTCAGGGATTCGAACCGGACCGCCGGATAGCGCACGCCCTCATTAAGCAGGATCCCAACGAGCTCCGCCAGCGCCCCGGGACGATCCGCCGAGGCGCCGATGGCGCAAGCATAAGAGGGCGTGAGGGTCTGAAAGGGATATCCGAGGCGTTGCCACGCGCTGTGAATGTCTCCGAAAGCCTCTAATTCGAGCAGGCCTTTAATGCGTTTGTTCTGGGCATACTGACGGCGGGTCTTAAACAGCCATTGATACACCTCCTGGCGTCGTTGTGTGCTCGCCGCAACGACATCCGCGAAGGGGGCGGCGGGATGCGCTATGAGGTAAGTCACAAGCCAGAGCTCCAGCGGATGGATGTGGGCTATATAACCGCGGTCGTGTAGATTGTAGCGTTCGGGGGAATACTTATCATAGAGGTCTTTGACCTTGGGCTCCGAAAGGTGAGCAGCATCGACGCGGCGGCGCAGGTATCCGGTAAACGCGCGCAAGCTACGGTCGGGAAAAACCGAACGATAGACGGTGGCCAGCCGCACCGCGGTAGGGTAGACGCTCTCGGTGAGCAAGTTCATCACTTGGCCCGGTTTTTTGCCCCGGTACTTCGCATAGAAGCGGCGCAGAAAAGCTTGGCCCTCCTGATCGGCGAAGCGCTCAAGATACTTGCGGCGCCACTCGCTGTCGGCGGATTCGGTCTTACGTCCCACGCCCTCGGGTTTGTATAGATGGTAATGCACGATGTCGCGCATTATGCGGATAAAAACAAGGTTTACGGAATCGCGAAATCCCTCCCGGACGGACAGGACCTTGCCGTTATCGGCGCCGCTGAGGTTGCCGAAACTTTGCAGCCATCCGCCGGTGAAAAATCGTTCCCCGGGGTTGGCCGAATACCGCCGTTCCAAAGCGGCGTCCAGTAGCGCGGAGAGCGTCATGTTCGGGTTTGATCGCAACTTGTCGACCACCCACTGCGATAGGCGGTCGCGCGCATGAACGTCGGGCTTATTAAGTTCCTTGCCCTTGCCGCCCGCGTAGCGCCGATGCACCTCGGCCACGATCTCGAGATAATGGACCAGAGTACGCAGCTTGGCGGTCGATCCGAGATCCAGCCGCACGCCTTCGTTGATGTCGAGAGGATTGGCGTAACTATCGGTCTGCACCCGGAGCAGATTGCCCTTCGGGCTGCGCTCGAAGAGGGTCATGCTATACACGACACGGCTTAAATCGTTGCCTTTGCCAAACAAACGAAACCCAACGAGCCCCGCGGCGTGGGCGTGTTCCATAACAGAAAGATTTCGCAAAGCATGCGTCACGGCCTGCTGCGCTGATTTATCGATGGTGCTTTTCGCGCTCAGATCCAGCCGATCCAGATCGTACAAGCGCGAGACACCCAATGCCTGGGCTAAACGAGAGCGCAGCACGGTCTCGGTTTTATGATCGGTAAACTTTCGTTGCACTTTCTCCACCGGTGCGTGGCGCGGCAGGTTGCGTCTGCTGAGCGCGGCATCATGCAAAGCGGCTGTGATGATGCCATCAGTCGCGAGGAGCCGCAGGTAGCTGTCGGCTAACCGTTGCAACGCCTTATGACCGCGCCCGAGGAAGTACGCTGGACGCCGCTGGGCCAATAGCAGCGACAGTGTGTCGCGGTAAGCTGCTGCCCGCTCTGCGAGCCCAGCGCCGCCGATACCTTCCTCGCGCAGGAGACCATTCACCGCCGAAAACTCTTGGCCATACCAAACCCACAGGCCATCGCCGAGACCGTGCACTTCTCCGTAACCGCGGGCGGCCGCGAGTGGGATGGTATTCAAATAGGCAAGCGCGATCCCGCGCCGGGACTCGAAGGTGTCGGGACTCTGGAGGTAAGCGCGCAACGAGGCGCTCGCCATCTGCCGTAGCTTGTCTCCGACAGAAGCTGTCTGGCCACCCGGTGAATGACGGTATTTCTCCAGTTGCGTGGCCAGCGTGCTGCCCCCGGCGACATGGATATTGGCGCCCAGTTTTTGCGTCAGTCCTTCGAGCACCGCCCGTCCGAAGCGGTCCCATTCTATCGCCGGATTCTTATGGCGCTTGTTCTCATCCAGCAGTTCCCGGTTTTCGATGTAAAGCAAGGTGTGCAGAACGAGCGGTGGAATCGACGCGAAGTCCGGGTAGACGCGCGCGGGGTAGATCGCTTTGAAAAGCAGGCGATCGTCGCGATCGAAGATCCGGAGCCCCCCCTGGGTTTTCTCCCGGTACGCGGTAAACAATCCGGCGTCGACCACCCGCTCCAGCATGGGCGAGAAGCGTGCCTGCCTTTTGATCTCGTAACCGAACTGCCGCAGACGCTTAACAAAGGCCGGAAGGCCGACATAACCGAGCCGCAAATCATAGGGTCCGGTCTCGGGAAAGCGAATTTGCGCGCTCGATCCCGGTTCCAGGGTATAGGTCAGTTGCGTGCCTAAGGAAGAAAGATAGCGGGATTGGAGCGCCGACGAATCCATTTCCTTGACAAGGAAATGCGCCCCGACGGTTACTAGCCCGGCCACCGCGCTCCAGGACAAGATCCTCACCAATATTTTACGTGCCTTACGTGTCATGGCGCGGGTTCATCTATTTTCCTTAACGCGCCGGGATACGCAATCGCTGTCCGGGCCGGATGATGCCCCGGCGCCCGATATCGTTCAAAGCTAAAAGATCCTTTAACGGTACGTCGTATCGGGTTGCGACCCAATAGGGCGATTCGCCTTTGCGCACGATATGGGTACGTTCCTTAGACCGCTTCCGCCGCGGCATTGTTTCGGTGGGGCTCGGCGAAAACTTCATCGGGTTGTAGACCAAACCCGCGCGCAGGAATTCTCCGCTCGGGCGGATGAACTCCCGGCCCGCCGGTGATACAGATTCCGCGTAAGTCCCCGCACTCGCAACCCGAGTCCCGCTCGGCAACCAGATCTCAGAACCGGCCGGTAGCGAGACGAGTCCGCGCGCCGCCCGCCATGTCCAGGCCGGGTTAAGATCAACGAGAAGCTCGCGGTGGACGCCGACACTCGTTGCTAGTCGCGTGAGGGGCAGCGTTTGTTTCAACCGGATACGTTGATGGTCCAGGGGGCGCTGGTAGCGCACCCCTTCGGGGAAATAGCGCCGTTCAGCATCAAGGATGGAACGGACAGCCAGAAATTCCGCGTAAAAGTTACGTGAGGAAAATCCAAAGGTCTTGCCGCGGTAGCTCCGGACGATGCGGCCGAAGTCACGCCCGAATTGCCGTTGAGCGCGCACCATCCCGCCCACGCCGTGGTTATAAGAAGTGATGGCGAGGGCCCAGTCGCCGAGATCATCGTAGGCGTTCCGCAAATAGCGCGCGGCGCCGTGCGCGGCCAGGATCGGGTCGAAGCGTTCATCGACCGCGCTGTTGATGCGGAGGAACCGCCGGGCGGTCGCAGGCATGAACTGCCAAATCCCGGCGGCGCCCGCCGAGGAGCGTTGGTTGTTAACAAACGACGATTCGATGTGGGGTAGGAGCGCGAGATCCTCGGGCAAAGCCACGTCGCGGAATAAATTCCGCATGATTCGATCGTAGCGGCCGCTGATCTCCAGACCTTTCAGGAACCGCTCGCGCATACCGCGCTGAGTCCGTACTCGGGAATCCGCGCCCGCCAGGACATGCGTCCCGCCGCCGCGACGGATCACATCGAGCAGACGCTGCTGTTCTTTGTTCAAGCCCATCCTAAACTTGACCCGGCGCGCCAGCTCCCGCAATCCGCGCTCCAAGGATAGTCGCCGGGCACGCACGTAGGCTTGTTGGCGTGGGGTCTGCGCGTCCGCCACCGGCCCCGGAAGTTCAACGATGTCGTAGACGATGCCTAGGTTTTCGGTATCGTGCAAAACGACCTGGTCGCGTCGCCAAACGGCGAACACCCGCCGCCAGAAATCCACCGCATCACGCAATTCCGGCGGCTCGGGGAACGGGTCGCGGATGCTCCTAACGGCAGCGGTGTCAGCCCGCGGGGTGGCCGCGGAAGCCGCCGGAATCAGGGTTCCCAAGGCTAGAAACAGCCCGCCGAGTAATGCCTGGAATGGAATTGATGCAGTCTTGTTCATGATCAGTCTCCCGATGCCCATCGACAGCAAAAGCCGTGCACACTGCGAAAAACCCCGGCTCGAGCGCAGCTGATCGGGGTGTCGCAGGTGCTATTAAACAGCGATTAAGCAGGCGATGGAAGCATGCCGCAAAGAGTTTCCTTGAGTGTCGTGCGAAGCAACTGTCGTAGCCGCTTCCAGCCGCTACGGACATGCGTTTGGTTGACTTCTATTTCGATCCCGAGATAAGCGCTAGAAGGGAACCGGTGGCGGAGATATGCCGTAAAGCCGTCCGCCGTACCGCGATAAGGGTAATTTAGCCGTAGCGTAAGCTCAGGCGCCGCCCTGCAAAGGGCCCGGCGCCACGCGCCGCAGAGTGTTCGTTCCAACGCCCGCCGGGGATCGTAAAGAAGCCCGATATCGGCATGCCGTACCTGGCCGTCCAAAACCGGCGTGAAGCTATGGACGGAAAGGTGCAAAACGGTGCGGCCTCGGCGGGCGCGGCACGCGATCCAATTTTCCACCGCGTTCCGGTACGGCAGGTAATAATTCGCGGCGAGCCTCCGCCGGTCGTTCTCGGGACAAGCCCGCGTGGTCGGGGAGTACAACTTTACGTGATGTAAGGAGCGATTCAGATCGATTAGGAGCCTGCTTACGCTCCCGGCGAAGAGCGGTGCTTCCAACGTGGTCGCAAGCTCGCGCGCGAGCCGTAGCGCGCCGAGATCGGATCCGCGATGCGTTTTCAGCACTGCTTCCTGACTACGAAATAACGCACGGTAGCGAGACGGCACGCGGCGGCTCGCGTGCTCGCAGGTGACAATAACGCAATCAATCGAGGCCAAGGAACTGGCGTCCCTCAGCCAGGCAGCGGCAAAGCTCGGCGTAAACCGCGATGAGGCGCGAGCGTTTCGGCTCCTTACCCGCGGCGCGCAGCAGGCGCCGCGCGAGCGGGCCCGAGCGCAGGATCGTCCGCAGGGGTGTGCGCCAGATCTCGCCCGCGGGCGCCTCCTCGATCAGATGATGCCAGAGATCCCGCGCCTCGCAACGCCGTTCCGGAAACTTCACCACCCGCAGGAAGCGAGTATTGTCGATGACCGCCTGTTCGCCGCTACGCGCGGTTTCCAGCAGGATAGCCTCAAGCTCCTCGGTCGTAAGCGCCTGTTGTGCCTTGAGATCGCCCCAGTCTTCGGCGGCGAGGCGCTGCAACGCGCTCACGATCGCGGCCAGGACCGCCAAGTCCGCCAGCGAACATTCCTGAATATCGAGGACTCGGATCTCCATCGCCGAACGGTCGAAGCGCGCGATGGCGCCGCGCGAGTTTAGCCACTCGTGCCGCAAAATGCTTTCCGGATCGAAGGGCGCGATATCGCGGTACATCGGCCCGAGGATCACCGCCTCGTAATCTCCGCGGCTCGACACGGTTTCGGGGATCACGCGCCCGGTAATCGAGGGGATCTTGCGCGCGTTTAACCGATAGGCTTCGAGCCGGTAGTCGAGCATGCCGGTGAACTGTCCTTCGACGATGGGCGAGCTTGCGGCGAGGGCAGGCAACATCGGGAGCAGCACGCGAATGGCGGCATGCAACCGGGCGAACTCCGCATCGTCCGCGAACGGCAGGTTAAGGTGCACGCTTTGCAGATTCGACCACCCATGTCCCTGGCAGCCGAAGATCCGGTCGTAGGCTTCGTAGACGGGGTTATACTCGTGCGGCCAAAGCCGGGTGTCGGTACGCGGATCCATCCAAGGATGTACGGCCCCGGGCATCAGACAGGCGCCAAGCGGCGCGAGTAACTCGTTGATGCGCGTGATGTCCCGTTGGAACAGCGCCGGCAACGGCTGGAGCGCGCCGGCCGGTCCATTGGTCTTGATCTCAATAACATGCAGGACCATCTCATTGGACCAGGCAAGCTCTCCTTGCTCGACCTCGGATCGATAATCGCCGGCCATGGCATGGATGAGCTTATCGGCGATCGGCAAGACATCCAAGCTCGCACGATCGACGATCATGTACTCGAGCTCGATCCCGTAGCCGGCGAACAAGGACAGTGGGCTCGCGCTCGCCGCGATCATCGTTCGTGCCGAGCTTGCTTACGCTCCACGATCCGCCTTAAAAATATCCCCATGATCTCGCGATAAAGGCCGTCGCGCAGCACGGCGTCCTCGTATCCGGCGTCGATATTCGGGTTGTCGTTGACCTCGATCACGCAGCAGCGCCGCCCAATTTGTTTGACATCGACACCGTAGAGCCCGTCCCCAATGAGATCCGCGGCCTTCAACGCGGCGCGGATCACTTCCTCGGGGGTTTCACCCACGCTCAGCGTCTGCACGCTCCCTTCGCCGCCGATCTGCCCGGAATCATCGCGTATGATGATCTGCCAGTGGCGGCGGACCATGAAGTATTTGCAGACGTAGAGCGCGCGGCGGTCGCAGATCCCCACGCGCCAATCGAACTCCGTGGGCAGGAATTCCTGCGCCACGACCAGCTCGGACTTTTCCAAAAGCTGGATCACCGTGGGCTCGAGATCCTGTAGATTCTCGATCTTCACGACCCCGTGCGAGAACGAGCTGTCGGGCTGTTTCACGACGCACGGCAGGCCGAGCGTGGTGGCGATCTGATCGATGTTGTCGCGGTGAACGACGAGCGTCTTGGGCGTGGGGACGCCGTGACGCAAGAGCAGCTCGGCCAGGTAGACTTTGTTGGTGCATTTGAGGATGGAGTCCGGATCATCGATGACGATCAAGCCCTCGGCGGCCGCGCGCCGGGCGAAACGATAGGTATAGTGATTGACCGCCGTGGTGTCGCGGATCAACAAGGCGTCGAATTCCGCGAGCCGTCCTATATCGTCCTTGGAGATGATTTCGACATCCAGCCCCACGGCTTCCGCGGCCTTCTCGAAGCGCTGCAGGGCCTTGGCATCGGAAGCGCCTCGGGGCTCGCTAGGGGTATGGAGGATCGCCAAGGCGTAGCGCGGCACCGTGCGCTTACGCACGCGACGTTTCTGTCCGGAGAAATAGTTGGTGGCCGCGGCCACCACGATGTCATGATCCTCGGGGGGAATTTCGCTGGCAGCGATCGGGTGCACGTTTTTGAGCCGCCATTCGTGGTCGCGGACAAACTGGGCGCGCAAGGCCGGCGCCTCGAACAGGTTGAAAAGCTGGCGGCTCAGGGTTTCATAGCGACCCTGAGGATTCTGTCCGAAATAGATGCTGAGCGTGAACTCCTCGCTTCCGAGGGGCGTAAGCGCGCGCTTAATCGTATCGTCCAGGTCCTCGGCCAGCAAGCGGATGATATTCTGCGACTTGAGATCCTCGATGGTGTTGACGTTCGGGAGCGGTTTGTGGCCGCGGGCCGCGGCCAGCAGCGAGACATAGTAGCCGACGCTCTGGTAACGGTAGGATTTGCAAAGATTGAAGACCTTGGCGCTGCGGTCCACGCTGTAATTGGAATCGCTGAGGTAGGCGCGGGCCGGAACGACCTCCACCCCAGGAATATGCAAGGGCCAATCCCGGGGATTATTGACGACGATAAGAATAGACATCGAAGGGTGGCGTCACTGCGCTTGGGAGCGCGGCCGGATGATGAGCACATTGGCGTCGTAGGTGAGGATCCCCAGGAGGACGGAGCAGATCACTCGGTCCACGTCGATCGCATAGAGATGGGTGTCGGAGAATGGGTTCGGCAGCAAGGGATCGGAGACCAGTACCGTGCGCTCGGCCGGATTGTATCCGGACAGTATCACGAAATGGCCGGAGGGCTCGCCGCGGATATCGTCGGGCGTGTCCTTGGGCCCGTACTCGCGCATGCTGCGATAGAGATAGGTCGCGCTCAAGGCGGTGAGGATCGGTATGGAGCGGCCAAGATACTCGCGGATCAAGCGCCGCGTCAGGTCGGTAAAGCGCAACTGCCCCCCGAGGGCAAGGAATTCCAAGTAGCCACGGCAAGCGGTTTGTAGTTTCTCGTGGGTCTTATAGCGCATCTGTTGCCGCAGACGTTCGCTCAGGTCGGTACCGGGTGCTTTAAACCAGGTGGGATCGAAGACTTGCAGGTTATAGGTGTAGATGGTTGCGGCATAGCCCCGGCGCAAGGCATCGCAGGCGAGGAAGACAGCGAGCGTTCCGCCGGTATCGAGGCTCTGGGTACGTTCGATCACGGCGCGCAGACTGTCCTTGCCGCCGTAGAATTGATACACAGCATGCAGGCAAGTCGGACCGCAGGTGGCCTCGTCGGGTTGCGGCTGCATGATGATGGGCAGCCGCGTTTCTGTCGGGAGGGTCATCCAAAGCTAAAGGTAAAACCGCTGGTGACGTGAGTGGTCAGAGGCGAATCGGGCGCGTAAAGGCAATGCTCGTTTCCAATACGCACATGGTAGCAAGATCCACCCCCGCTTTTTCGTCGGCCAAATGCGGATGCCCTCCGCCGCTGATGTCCTGCATCACCATGAGCGCCTTGTCCGCGCTGTCATACACCACCGCCGGCCGATACTTCCGCGACCAGACCAACCTATTTCGATATTGATCGAGCGCGACGAACATGCGATCGCCGTGATCCTCGGTGAGAACCGCGATGGCATAGGACGCGAGAAGCGGGCTATCGATCTTCTTTTCGCTTGTCATTTTGAGCTGTGCGGGCTCGCCGGTAGGGTGTCGTCGTATATTATACGGTTTGAGAATTGCTAAACACCCATTGTGAACGCTCATGATTCCCCTACGCGATGATAACCCGGCCGCCCTCACCCCGCTGGTGACGGTGGCTCTCATCGGCGCCTGCACGTTGATCTTCCTGTGGCAGAGCAGCTTGGGTTCCGAAGCTTATAAACAAGCCGTCGTTTATGGTTTAGGGTTCATCCCCGCCTTATTCTTCACGGACATTGAATTACCGCCGGAGCTGGTGATGGTCCCGACGTGGTTCACGGTCTTTTCTTCCATGTTCCTGCATGGCGGTTTCATGCACCTCATCGGCAACATGCTGTACCTGTGGATCTTCGGCAACAATGTCGAAGACTCCATGGGGCACCGGCGCTTCGTGGTGTTCTATCTTGCGTGCGGTGTGATCGCGGCGCTTGGCCAGTCCATGCTCAACCCAGAAAGCAAGATACCCATGATCGGCGCCAGTGGCGCCATCTCGGGTGTGCTCGGCGCTTATCTGCTGCTCTTCCCACGCGCCCAAGTCGAGGTTCTAATACCTTTCGGCTTTATCCTGCAGCGCATGCGCCTGCCCGCGTTGTGGGTTCTGGGCCTATGGTTTGGCATGCAGTTACTCAATTCGGTACTCACCAGCGCGGACCAAGGGGGCGTGGCGTTTGTTGCTCATGCGAGCGGCTTTGTCGCGGGAATGGCGCTGATCCCATTCTTTAAGTATTCCCACGTACGGCTGTATCAGTCGACAGGCAATCGCAGATACTGAAGAGTGGTTTACTTGCAACGGCGTTGGCCGTTTCAATAGTCTTCACAACTCACCGTAGAAGACGATACATGCCGCAGTAATCATCGTGTATGCAAGATAGGAGACCTGACACCTGTTGCGCGCATGACTTTTCAAGGGGCATCGGTCCGCCAAAACCGTCTCCTCTCTTTACGGTAGAACTCTGGAGCGTGGCGGGCGCCGGGTCCTAAGCGAAACCGAATCGCGCCTTCCTCGGCGCTGAGCAATGGGATGGCGCCGAGCGCCCGATAGGCGCGCAGGACAGCGGCATCAGGAAAGCGATAGCGGTTGCGATAGCCCGCCGCGAAGAGCACATAGTCGGGGGCGACCGCATCGATAAAGCTTACCGTGGACGAGGTTTTACTCCCGTGATGGGGGGCCACCAAGATGTCCGCCTTTAGGCTCTCCCGGTGTTGTTTCAATAACTCGTGTTCCGCCTCGGCCTCGATATCGCCCGGTAGCAAAACGGACCTGTCCCCGAGGGAAAGTTTGAGGATACAGGAACGGTTGTTGTCGGAACCGTTCGCATCGAACGCGGGATGCAGCACCGAAAAGTTCGCCTCGCCCCAGCGCCAGTGCTGACCGTCTCGACACACCGAGACCCGCCGGCCGCCGATAGGGCCATTCGCGAGAATTCGTCCCACCGAGACTTCCGCCAGCAGACTGCCGAGCCCGCCCGTGTGATCACCGTCGCCGTGGCTGATGACGAGCGTATCGACATGCTCGATGCCGTGTTGCCTGAGATAGGGGACCAACACTGCGCGGCCGGCGTCGAAGCGCTCATTGAACCTCGGCCCGGTGTCGTATACCAAGGTGCGGTCGCGGGTTTGCACGACCGCGGCGAGACCCTGCCCGACATCCAGCAAGGTGAACCAAAGCTCTCCTTCTTTCGGGCGCGGCGGCGGTGTGATCAGGAGCGGGAGCAACCACACGAGCCCTAGCCAACGGGCCGGGATGCCGCGTGGTGCGAGCACGATCAAAACTCCGATAAGCGCCGCCCCGCCGATCCAAGGCACCGGAGCGGCCCGCACCCAGGTGGCATAGTCGAGTTCCGATAGATACTGTAAATAAACCCAAAGCCACTCCAGGTTTTTAAGCGCCAGATCCAGCAAAGCGATCCCCGCCCACTCCCAGACAAAGCACAAGGCCGTGCCGGCCAAGGCCAACGGCGCCGCCACCACGCTCACCCACGGCACCGCGAGGACATTCGCGACCGGACCCACGATGGGATTCTGGCCGAAGATCAGCAACAGCACCGGGGTCAAGCCGATCGCCACCACGACATGCAGGCGCGCGATCCGCCACCAGAGGCCGGAAGGCGCGACCCTCCCGCCCATCCCATAAAGGATCAAGGCCACTGCCCCGAAGGACAGCCAGAAGCCCGGCGCCAGCACGCTAAACGGGTCCAGGATCAGCACCAGTAAAAGCGCGATGAACCAGAGATCGATGGTTTTGAACAAGCGGTTTACCACGAGCCCGTACATCAATACCGCGACCATGATGAAGGAACGCTGCGTGGGCACCGAAAAGCCCGCGAGGCCCGAGTACATGAGCGCGGCCAGCGTTCCCGAGAGCGCGCCGACGCGCGGGGCGGCGACGTACAGGACGGTAAATCCCGGTAGAGACCAGAGCCACCGGCCCACCCAAAAGCCAAGCAGCGCGATGAGCCCGATGTGCAGGCCGGAGATCGAGACCAAATGCGAGGTGCCGGTGCGGTTGAAAACCTGCCATTGTTTCGCGCCGATTGCGTCCTGC
This sequence comes from Chromatiales bacterium, assembly GCA_043673925.1. Classification (GTDB taxonomy): domain Bacteria; phylum Pseudomonadota; class Gammaproteobacteria; order JACCXJ01; family JACCXJ01; genus USCg-Taylor. Next base: position 17,802 of record JBIMKC010000024.1, read on the forward strand.
GTCCCGATCACCAGGGCCGTCAACACATTACCCTGGGATGACTGCCGCGCCACCCCCGCAAGCTTCAGCGCCAGCCGCTGGCGCAAGCGATCGACCAGGGCACCGCGAGCGGCCTCCAAGCGCCGGTTTCGGGGGCTGTCGATCACATGGCCGAGCGCGCGGATGCGGTGCTGAAACAACCAGCTTTCATAATCGAAGCCGCCGGGATTCATGAACCCGTGCGGACGTTTCAGTTTCACCGCGAATCGCCACCTCTCCCCGGGAACGAGGATGCGCTCCCGGCCGTACCAGCTCAGGCGCACGCGCCCGGGCGAGAGCCATTCCCGACCCATTCCGGTCACCGCCGAGACGTCCATATCGAAGTTGAGCGCACGCTCGTAGGCGCGCGGAAGACCGGCCACGGTTCCCTCGATGACGAGGGGCTCGCCTTCGAGCGCCGGCGGTAGCCCGCTAGCGAGGATCCAGGACGCCCGGAGCAAGGCCCAGGCAAACCCCAGCGCGAACCACGCCGGAACGCGCAGGGAGTGAAACCGGATTGACGCCGCGAGCAGCGGCAAGGCGGGCGCGCCCAAGCGGGCATCGGGCAGATCGGGAAACGGGTATAGCGCTAAGACGCCGAGCAGAAAAGCTAGCGTTGCCTTACGCACGTGACGTCTTCCTTGACGACGAGAATCCATACCATCAGTATACTGCGAGCGTCACGGCCGGCGCGCCGGGAATCAACGGTATCACAACGGAGATCAGCAGCGTGCATCCCAAGGAATTCTTTAAGCGTTACCAGCCCGCCAAGCATAAGCTCTCCGGTAACCGTTTCGTCAGCTTTCTCGGCCATCGCTTGCATGATCCTAGCTTATGGCATATTAACCGCCGCTCCGCGTCCTGGGCCGTTGCCACCGGTCTTTTCATCGCCTTCATCCCGCTGCCACTCCACACGCCGCTCGCGGCCGTCTCCGCCGTGGCGTTGCGGGTGAACCTCCCGGTCGTGTTTCTCTCTTCCTGGATCTCCAACCCCATCACCGTCGTTCCCTTTAGCGTGATTGCCTATAAAATCGGCGCCTGGTTGCTGGGCCTGCCGCCCCTCAACGCGGATTTCGACCCGACCCTCGACTGGGTCACGAGTACGCTCGCCCAGAGTTGGGCGCCTTTCTCGCTTGGGTGTCTACTTCTCGGTGCGGCCAGCGCCGTGGTCGGCTATTTTAGCGTTCAGTGCCTGTGGCGGCTGCACCTCCTCAAGCGCCTGAAAGCGCGCCGCCGCCGCGAAGCCGGCTATTGAGAGTTTTCCAAGCGCCCCTCGGTCAGGTGCAGCACGCGGTTCATGCGTCGGGCCAAGCGTCTATCGTGGGTCACAATCACCAGGGTCGCCCCAAAGGCCTGGTTAAGTTCAAGCATGACCTCGAACACCTGCTGCGCCGTATGTTCGTCGAGATTGCCGGTCGGCTCATCGGCTAATACACACTTGGGCCGCGTCACCAGCGCGCGTGCCACCGCCGCCCGCTGACGCTCCCCGCCCGACAGCTCCCCCGGTTTGTGCTGCAAGCGCTGGCCTAGGCCCACGGCCTCCAGTATTTCGGCCGCGCGCGCCTTGGCATCGCGCGGCCTCGCCCCGCCGATCAAAACCGGCATGGAGACGTTCTCGAGGGCGGTGAACTCGGGCAGCAAGTGATGAAACTGATATACGAACCCCAGCGTGCGATTTCGCAACAAGCCGCGTTCGGCTTCGCTCAAGGTGCTCATCGGCGCACCCGAAACCTCGACCGTGCCCGCCGTGGGCACATCCAATCCCCCGAGCAGATGCAGCAAAGTGCTCTTACCGGAACCGGAGGAACCGACGATCGCGATCAATTCACCGGCCGCGACCGCGAGATCGATGCCTTTGAGTACGTGGACATCGAGCCCGCCCTCGCAAAACGATTTCTGCAGCTCGCGGCACGAGAGCACCACCCCGTTATTCATAACGCAAGACCTCCGCGGGTTGGGTCCGGGAGGCGCGCCAGGCGGGGTACAAGGTGCTCAAGAGACAGAGGGTGAAGGCGATCAGGGTGATGCGGATGACATCCGGCCAGCGCATGTCGGAGGGCAGCTCGCTGATGTAGTAAATATCGGGGGGTAGAAACTGCGTCTGAAAGAGCTGCTCGATCGCCGGGACCAAGGTATCGACGTGCGTCGCCAACTGCACCCCGCCCAGCAGCCCGAGCAAGGTCCCGACAAAACCGATCACCGTCCCCTGCACGATGAAGATCGACATGATACCCCTCGGGGTCAGGCCGAGGGTGCGCAGGATGGCAACGTCGGCGGCCTTGTCGGTTACCACCATGACCAGCGTCGAAATGATATTGAAGGCCGCGACCGCCACGATCAGCATCAGAATCACGTACATCACGATCTTCTCGGTCTTCAGCGCTTGGAAGAAATTGACGTGTTGCTGGGTCCAGTCCACGGCCGCATAGTGTTCGGGTAGGCCGCGGATTAGCTCGCGGCTGATGCGCGGCGCGGCAAACATATCATCGACCTTGATGCGGATCCCGCTCACGCCCTCCTGGATCCGGAACAAGCGCGCCGCATCCTCGAGATGGACCACGGCCAAGGCGGCGTCGTAGTCGTGCATGCCGATCTCGAACACCCCCGCCAAGGTAAAGCGCTTGAGGCGCGGTAGGATGCCCGCGGGCGTCGCCGTCGCTTGCGGTACGACCAAGGTGATCTTATCCCCGACCTCGGCGCGCAGGGCCCGCGCCAAGGCGGCGCCCAGCAAGATGTTATACGCGCCCGGTTTGAGATCCTTCATACGGCCCGTGCGCATGCGCTCCCCCACCACCGAAACCTTGGGTTCCTGGTCCGGCAACACGCCCTCGACGATCACCCCATGCACGATGCCCGCGCGCGTCGCCATGCCCTCGGCGCGTATGAAAGGCGCGGACCCGCGTACCCGGGGATCGCGATCGATCACCGCGCTCACAGCCCGCCAATCGCGCAACGGCCGGCCGCGCTCGACGATGGTCGCATGCGCGGTGACCCCGAGGATGCGCCCCCGCAATTCCTTCTCGAAGCCGTTCATCACCGAGATCACGGTGATGAGCGCCGTGACCCCGACCGCGACCCCGAGCATTGAAATGATCGATATAAACGAAATGAAATGGTTGCGGCGCTTCGCGCGCGTGTAGCGCAGGCCGATATAGAGACCGAGCGGCTTGAACATGGGCCGGGATTATACCCGAAACCACGGCGGCCCCGGATTACCGGTCGCGCCGGACAGGATAGCAGCTATGATTCCAGAAAGGCGTCGATCTCGCCCCGCCGCGCCTCGGCATCCTCGTATCCCAATTCAATGAGGTGCGCCAGATAGTCCGGTTGAAACATGAGTAAGCTCAGAATGTCATTGGATCGGGTCTCCTGCGTGCCGAGCCCCCGGGTCATGAATCGAATTGCCCGCGGGAGGGCGGCTTCGTACTGGCTCGCGAGCTTGCCAAGATCGCGCGAGGGCCGGAGCAAGAGCAGCTTGATGGGACGGAGATCCCCGCGCTCCTGCACCGGGATCTTGCCGATCAGCTCGTTGACGTGCTGGAGCCGCACGGCATCGTGATCGAAAACATCCAAAAAGATGGCGTTGAACAATGCGCCGACGACCTGGGCCGGCGGCGGATAGGAGTCGATGTAGGGGATCGCATCACGGCCGTTAACGAAGCGCGTCGAGACGGCCAGGATGCGCTCAGCGCCGAGATGCACCGCGGGCGCGAGGGGGGCGGTCATGCGGATCCCGCCATCGCCGAACCAGCGCCGGTTGATGCGTACGGCGGGGAAGAGCAAGGGCAAGGCCGCCGAGGCCAAGATATGATCGAGCCGGACCTTGCAGCGTACCAGTTTCCGGTGACCGCGTTCCCAATGGACCGGTTCCGTGCCTTGCACCCAGGTCACGGACTGGCCGGTGGAATAGCTCGAGGCGGTGATGGCCACGGCCTTCAGACGCCCCCGGGCGAGGTTGTGCGCGATGCCGGGTAAATAACGGTGCGCGGGCTGCAGCAGGCGTTCCAACATGGCGCAAAGGGGCGCCGTGTCCACCATGCTGCGCGCGCTCATGCGCTTTGAAGACCGCCCTACGAGCAACCGGGCGCTCCAACGCGCGACGTTGTGCGCGAGCGATAACAGATCGACGCGAAATATTTGGTCGGTGGTCAATCCCGACCAGAGCCCCGCGAGCGTCTCCGCCCGTTCGAGAAAGCCAGTAGGCTGGCTCGCGAGATAGGCGGCATTGATGGCCCCGGCCGACACACCGGTGATGATTGGGATCTCTAGTTCCGGATGCCGGCGAGCCAATGATTGCACGAATCCCACCTGATAGGCGCCGCGGGCGCCGCCGCCGCTCAGCACCAAGGCGAGGTCGTTATTTGTCGAGGTCATTGCAACAAAGGCGCGCTAGCGCGCAAAAGTATCTGGTTGTTGTAAGCAATGCAGATACCATGCTGCATCGCGCCTAGGGTCAGAGCTTGTGAAGAAATCGTAGCGAGCACGCCCGCCCGCGAGGCGCGCGGCGCGCA
>JBIMKC010000025.1:0-21990 GCA_043673925.1 Chromatiales bacterium
ACAGATTCTCAAAGGCCGCGAGCGGCGAGTAGGGCGCCAGGATGGCTTTATCATCGAGTGCCTGCATCGAGGAAGCTATAAACTCCGATGATCCTCCGGTGCGCAGCCACCCCACTGGCGTTCGAGTGCTATCGCCTGTCTTTATATCGAGGCCGCTATTAGCATCGGCGCTATGTCCAGTCGTCGAGGCTTCCAAGCCGATCGCCGAGCCGCTCCAATACGCATAGGTATAATAATTTGTATTGGGCAGAAGCCCCGAGTTGCTAAGCGCGACGCCTGCGGCCGGGATCTCCCGATAGACAGGCACCCCATTACTATGTATCGGGATATGCTTGCCCTGATAGCGATTGAGCCGGCAGGAACTAGCCGATTCAAACTCGAAGCGACCCGCAGCAGTGAGCGGCCAAAGACCCGAATGCGCCAGCATCTCGGGCAGCGGGGAGATGAAGATTTCTTTCGTGCCCGCTCCCCAATTGACAGCCGAACCACCGTTGCTAGAGGCCATGACCTCGGTGCGCGCAAGCTGGCTCGGGGCCAGCGATAGAGTGCCGAGCCCAGCCTCCCAACTGATGTTGTCGGTGCAGAAATATTCGGTGATGTTGCCATCTCCGATCTCGGCGAAACTCTGATAGCCGACCATCGCACCGGAGAGCGCGTAGGGTCCGCTGCCGGTGGTTATCGTGGATTCCTTTACCCGTGGCTTAATTGAAAACATAGGTAAATCCTTAAATAAATACCGTAAGCTCGCATTCCCCTCGCGCCGCATCGAAGCGGCTCCCGACCAACGATCCCAGCGCGCCGCGATCGAGTCCATAACGCGGCATGATGACATTAACACATTGGCCGATCGCGCACCTGATGGCGGCCGGAGTCGAGACTATCCGGTAGAGATATCGCGGGCGGCTGAAAAGCTCGAAGCGTCTCAAGGTCTCGCCCTGCGCATCTGTCTCGAGGCGAAAGAGCGATGCGATGTTCATTTCCTGGGCCAGCAGATGGCGGCTTTTAATCCCACTATCCGCGGCCTCGGCGATGCGGTATTCCTGAGCCGCGAACTGCACCCGCGCGGCCGGCACCGAGGCCGCGAGATCGTCCTGGACGGTCCAATTTTTCTTATACCCGCACGTCACCCGCCAGACCACAGGATTAAGGCCCGCGGGCAGAGGCAGCCGCTCGAATTGAATAATATTCTCCGCTGTCAGCGCCATGACCGGGTTCTCGCGCGGCTCGCTCAAGACCCCGATCTCGAACCGCCCGAAACGATTAAACCCGGCATAGCCGCCTATGCCCTCGAGTAGTTCGGCCATCACTTCGGCGAGCGCCGTCGGCTCGACCCCGATAAAATAACCGACATCGCTCCTAGCATAACCGCTGAGCGAAAACGATGAAGGCTCAATCTCGGAATCGGTGAGGCGCCCGTACACCATCAGCAGCCTGAGAATAATATCCGCGGTGCCGGCGGCGAAATCAGGCAGCGCGTCTCCCTCGACATCCGCCGTGCAGGTACCGGCGGCCGGTGCCCCGAGCCTAAAGGTGCCATTGATTAAATCGACCGAATACTGGCCCATCCCGGGCCCGCCCGCGACGCGGGTTAAAGCAACCCCGCGATCATAGACCATGGGGACATCGCGGATTCTCCCCGCATGGACTTGATAAATTAAATTAACCGCATCGACGAGCGGCGGGGAGACATTGAACACATAGCCGAAGCAAAGCGGCTTCGGCTTGCCCTTGAGATTAAAACCGCCCTCGAGCCCCCCGGTGCCCGCGTAGAACGCGGATTGCAGCGGTCCTTGGAGATTCGCGAGGCCATCGGACACGCCGATGATGAAGCGCTCAAGCAGCGCCTCGGCCCGCACGATCCGGCCGGAGAAAATATCTCCGAAGTGCTCTAGGGGCGCGCTTTGCGGGCCTGCCCGCACACGCACCTCTCGGCCATCGACGGCATAGTGTTCGAGAAAATTATCGAGCGCTCCATCGCCGTTTTCGACTTCGATGTCCCCTGAGAGCTCGGTCAAACCGGCTAGGTGCTCGCTGGTCTCGATACCGCGGGCGAAGGTAATCGGCTGACGCAGCCGCGCCTCCCAGTGCATATTCGCCGGAGTATCTTCAAGATGCGATGTATAGCCCATGGTGCTATAGCCGATCTCGGTCAGCCCGGCGCTCACCTCGGTATTCGCCCCGCCATAGGGATTGGCGCCGTAAGCGGCCCCGCCGTAAGGCCCATCATTGGTGATCTCCTCGACTATTTGCGGCAACACAAAAAAAGAAGCGATGTACGACTGATCGACGACCGGGGATTCGATAAAGCCGATAAACTCGGGCGGATCCAATACCGCACCGATACGAGAGCTCGCGCCGTAAGCGAGTGTCCCATAGGGTTCAAAGCCGTACATCTATGCCGCCAGCAAGCGCAGCTCGCGCCGGACCAGTTGCAGCTCCTCGCTCAAGATTTTTGTCTGCGTTTTAATTTCGGCTATCTGGGCTTGCGATCCCTCGATAATCCTAGCCCCCAGATCAGAAAATAATAGCCGCCCCTCCTCTTCCCTTTGCCGCAGCGCTTCCTCTTGCGAGGCGATTACCGTGTTCAGAGTCAGATTCACGGATTTGAACAATTCCGCGAACTCCGGGCCGCTCGCGAACACATCCCGGCCGATCCCGAGCAGTGTCTGGGCTATATCGGGGAATGCCGCTATCGCTGCTCTATCACCGCCGAGCGCCAGCGCCCCTACCCGCTGGAACTCTGCTCGGGCGGCGCTGAAGCGCTCCAGGGGTGAGACGAATTCCGATACTGATAAGGATTGGCGGAAATCCTTCAAGCCGAAAATACTCTCCTTGAGCGCATCCACCATCACCATGAATTGATCCCGGAGCGATCCCAGCGCATCCAGGATCCCGCCCTCGCGCTCGCCGAGAAAACCTCTGACCGAGCGCGCCTCTTCGGCCGAGAGCTCAGTGATGCGCCGGTTGTGCTCTTGCCAGATCGCGGTTTGATCGATGCCTAATTGCGAGGCGGCTTGCGCCATCGCCAAAAACTGATCGAAGATAGCTTTTCTCTGGGCGGCGAATTGATTGCGGATCTGTTTTATTTGGCCGGGGAGATCGGGCGCAAATACTATCGCCCGCGACTCGGTCAAGAAACTCTCTAGAGTTCTATTAAAGTCCAGATATACTTGAGCGACTGCGTCCTTCGCTTGTTGCTGCAATACCTGGGTGCGGCGATCGAGCTCGGCGGCGACGGCACGCCAATCGAGCTTTAGTTTCTTCGCAGTTTTGATTAAGGGCTTGAATTGCTCGCTTAAGGCTTTAATCGCCTCGGTGGATTCAGCCCCGATCCGGGTTATCTCTTGTTGAAAACTGCCGGGGGCGATCGCGGGCGCCGCGGTTATGGCCTGCGATTCCTTTAAAAAATCCGCCAGGCCCTTCTTAAAAGCGATGTCGGTTTGGATGCTCCGACCGAATCCCTCGAGGGTTTTCTCGCGGCCGGCACGCTGTAGCACAGCTTTTTGAAACGGCGTCTCCGCCCGCCGCTCTAGCTGCGCCTGGATGATGGTCTTGGATAGTTTCCGCGGATCCTCGATATCGATGTCCTTGCCCCGCACCGTCGTCCGATAGCCCTGTCCTTCGGCGAACCCTATCCAATATCTCAGTCCCTTGGTGCGGATCTCCAGTTCCTTGCCAATGCGCTCGATCGACTGGTTGATGCCTTTGGTCAGCGGATCCAGGGTCTTGGGATCGAACCCCTTTTTCCCCTCTTCGGCTATCGTGCCGCGGCCTATCTCTTGGATGGTGTGGCCGCGCGGGGGGGTGCTCTTGATCAAACCCCCGAGGACGCCGCCCAAAATCGCCCCAATCGCGGCACCTATCGGACCTCCCCAGGAGCCATAAGCCGCGCCGAGGGCGAATCCCCCGGCCCCCAATGCACCCCCGGCCACCGTGCCCACGGTCCTGTTGCCGCCCAATAATCCCGATATCAAGCCCCCTCCGACGGCGCCTAGGCCCGCGCCCCCGAGGAGCTGGCTCAAAGTAGCGTTGGTCAAGGATCCGAGTCCTAGCGTCTTGCCAAGGGCGTTAATCGACGGACCGATGGCCCCGCCCAGCGAGGGCCCCCCGGCGAGACCCGAGAGAGTCGAGGCCCCGCTCAAGGCATTGAGGATCCCGCCGGCCCCGCCCGCGGCCCCGCCTCCCCCGACCAAGCCCGCGATCCCGCCCAGGACCGCGCGAAAAACCATGAGGCCCGCGATCTCCGCGGCCAAGCGAATAAAAATGTTTTTAACCGTATCGGCGAGATCGGAGAAGGAACTGACGCCGCCCGAGAAAATATTCACGAAGGCATCCGAGAAGGCCCCCTGAATACCATCGATTGCATTCAAAAACGGCTGCTGAATGAGCCGGGCGTTTTCCTCCGCGGCTCTGCGCAGTTCTTCTTGGCCGGCCTGGCCGATCTCGGTGATGCGCGCCTGATGATCCTTCTCGACGGCCAGTTTTAGATCCGAGATTTCTTGGGCCCCGCGGAGCGCAATCACTTGTTCCGATTGGGACGCCTCCTCGACCAATCTCAACGCCGCGCTGTAGCGTGCGCCTTCGGCCTCGAGCTCGGTTTGAAGCGAGCTTTTGAGATCGGCCACCCGATCGAGCAGGGCCTCGCGGCTCGCCTGGCGCGACTCATCGATCCGATCCAACTGGCTTTGCAGGGCGGATTCTTCTGCATCGGATATCTTCGAGAGCTCCTGCTTGACGGTTTCGACTCGCGGGCTTCTGCCGCCAGCCGCGCCTCCCCCGGCCGTAGGGGCGGGCCTCGGGCCCGCCCTACCAGCGGCGCCCGCGGCCGGCGCGCCGGGCGCGGTTTGGAGCTTATTGAGCGCAGTTTCATGCGCCTGGATTTCCTCGATCCTGATTTCAAGCTCGGCGATTTCTCCTCTTATCGCCTGCCGCTCGGCCAGCCGCCCGAAACCACCGGCGGCGAGGGTTACCTCTGTCCCCTGGAGTGTTTTGAGTTTTTGCTGAAGCTCCGCGCTACTTCCGCCCGGCCCTCGGGCCCCCGGCCCCTGACCGGAAGACGGGACACCGGCCCCCACGCCGAAGCCAATAATCGCCCCGGCGGCGGCGCCCGGCAATCCGGCCCGTAGCCCTATAATCGCCCCGGTGACAGTCGCGAGCAGTTGGCGATTTTCATTGAGTAAATTAAAGAAGTTACCGAAGCTGCGGCCAAGATCCTCGACGCCCTGAATGAATGCCCGATCGATAAGCTCGCCCTTGAAATCCCGGAAGGCATCGATGAACCCCCCGGCAAATGCGATCTTCGCCGCCTCGATCTGATCGGCCATCGCGCCCAACTTGTCCTTGAACTCATCGGCTGCACGACCAGTCTCCCCCGAGATCTCTAACCCGAGCTCCCGCGCGCGCGTGCGAAACTCATCGATCCCCGTACCCCCTCGGCGCAATAATTCCAAGAGCTCCGGCCCCGCGCTGCGACCGAATAGGCGGGCGGCCTCGGCGGCCTGGCGGGCCGGATCTTCGATGGCCGCTATTCTGTCGGCGGCCTCTTTTAACGCCGCCACCGTATTGCCAATCTCAGCCCCAGATTTGCCGATTTGCCGCTGGAAAAATGAGAGCCCGGCCGTCAATGCCTCGAACGAGGCATTATTCTGGGTAGCCGCGAACTTGAGGGTGCTGAGGTCTTCGACCGAGACCTTGAGCTGTTGGGAGAGTTTGTTGAGATTATCGGCCGCATCGATGCCGGATTTCACGAATGCGGTCAAGGCGCCGGTCGATAGGATCCCGGTCAGTCCGGCAAAAGCCGCCGTCGCCCTGGCAGCACCCCCCGAGAGTGTCGCGATCCCCTGCTTGGCCGATTGGATAGCAGCCTGGGATTTATCCAGTGCTGTTATTTCGTAGGAGAGCTTGCTCTTATTGCCAAAGATGGGCATAACTGTTCCGCCAGCTAAAAGCAGGCGGTCTCCGGCCGCCATGATGTATAATAGCGGGACTGCGCCGGGTTAATGGTCCGGACACAGCCCCTAATCACATTCGCTATCGAGGTAGCAAACATGCCTGAGAACGAGCTTAGCAAATCCTTGCCAGGGCGCAAGCCCGCGGCTTGGCGCGAGCGCCGTCCATAACTTACACGGCGAGGGGACTGCCTGCTTTAGCTGGCAGGGGAATCGCCGTCCCCCAAATTAAGTGTTGCATTATGTATCTGGCGCATGTATAATTGTGTACATGAACAGATACGCCAAAAATGCTGGTGCCGTCTTTAGCCTCAAGCTGCATATTGTCTGGTGCCCTAAGTATCGACGCCCGGTGCTCGTTGGATCGGTTGCGGATCGACTTGTAACGCTCCTTCACGAGAAAGCTGAGGAGTTTGAAATGACTATGCATGCGCTTGAGGTAATGCCCGATCACGTGCATCTCTTTATTGAGTTTGACCCGCGTTGGGGCGTTGCTGAGATCACTAACCGCATGAAGGGTGCTACCTCCAACGCGCTGCGTAAGGAGTTTCCCGCGCTGCGCTCGCGCCTTCCTACACTCTGGAGCCGGTCTTATTACGCCGGCACGGTGGGGCATGTGTCGGAGAAGACGGTGCGCGCCTACATCGAAAACCAGAAGAGAAGCTAGATGTTCCGCGCCTACAAATTCCGGTTGGAGCCAGGTGTCAACCAGGCCCGCGAGCTTGGTATCGCCCTTGAGACGCATCGCCACCTTTATAATGCCTGCCTTGCCGAGCGCAAGGCCGCCTTTGAGACTGAGAAGCGATCGGTCAAATACACTGAGCAAAGCGCCTGGTTCACGCAGCAGCGAAGCAGCAACCCGTGGTTCGCGCGTCTCAACTTCAGCAGCGCTCAAGCCACAATGCGGAACTTGGATAAGGCGTTTCAAGCGTTCTTTCGCCGTGTCAAAGCCGGTGAAAAAGAGCCGGGATATCCAAGGTTCAAAGGTCGGGATCGGTTCGACAGTTTTACGTACCCCTCTATCGGCGATGGCGCCCGCGTTGTCGGAAACAAGCTGCGTTTGCAGCATGTTGGTCTCGTGCGTATCAACCTGCACCGGGAGATCGAGGGCGAGATTAAAACGATCAACATCAAGCGCGAGATCGACAAGTGGTATGTCACTGTTGCTTGCGAATTGCCGGATGTCCCGTTGGCGGCCAGCGAAAAGCCACATGTTGGTCTCGATGTCGGGCTTGAGCGCTTCATCACCGCGAGCGACGCCGAACATAAGCCGCCGTTGCAACCGCTCAAAGCCAATCTTAAAAAGCTGCGTATAGAGCAACGCAGCCTGAGTCGAAAAGTCAAAGGCTCGAATTGTCGAAGAAAGCAACGGCGTACGGTCGCCTGCCTGCACCGCACGGTCGCGAATACGCGCAAGGACGCGCATCACAAAATAGCTGTTGGTCTTGTTAACCGTTACGGCGGGTTCGCTGTGGAGGGCTTGAACATTCAAGGGATGGTCAAGAATCACAGGCTCGCCCGTGCGGTGTCGGATGCTGGTTGGAGCCAGTTCTTGACGATCCTGAAGCACAAGGCGGAAGGCGCCGGTATTCAGTACACAGAAGTAGACGCGCGGTACACCTCGCAGACCTGCCCAGCATGCAGCGTCGTCGTTAAAAAGACGCTGAGCGAACGCACGCACGCCTGCGAGTGTGGTTACACCACGCACAGAGATCATGCCGCAGCACAAGTTATCTTTGCCCGCGGGATGCTGGCTGGGACGCAGCCAGAAAGACTTAATGTTGGCGTTGGCTAGCATGTCTTTAGAAGCCGTCTGCTTTAGCTGACGGAGCGTCACTGATCCGGCTATCGAGCGGATGAGTTAATTCCGGCGCATGTCGGCTAGCCTGATGACCTCGGCTTCCATGAGCCGAATATAATCGAGGAGGGTGCGATCTATTAATATCCCTGTTGCGCGGGCGACGACCTCCATCGCGGCATAATCGAGGCCCATCAAACCCCCGAGCGGCGAACGCCTCCACTGGGTCGCGCAAGCCTCGAATAAGGCGATGGCGGAGACATGCTCCTCCCAAACCTCGGGCTCGTTACAACCAATGCAGCGGCCATCGGACGCACGGATTTTTCTACAGGCGTCGCAATAGCGCGGCCCGCCGCCGTGGAGCCAGGCGATGTAGTCGCTTAGTTTTTTTTATGCACGGCCGAGAGCGATCGCGCCCACCCGCGCACGATGGCCGCGGCGGCGATCGGATAAGACAAGACCTCGTTCAAATTCTCGCCGGAAAACCGAATATCCTCGCCTTCCACATCCCGGAACTCGCGCCACTCGCACACCACGATGCGGCAAATAGCGACATCATTGGCCCCGGATGTTTTGATGATCCCATCGACCTCGGGCTCGCGCATGCGCTTGAATTTAAACTCCCCCGATAAGGTCGTGATCTCCCCGTCTTCTTCCTGCACCTCGATGGCTATCGGCCACCAGTAATGATCGGTTTTCGATAACCTCAAAGGACCGCTACCGCATTTTTAATCACGATCGTAAAGGCTGAGCTGTCGGCGACCCTAAACGCCTTAAACGGCTGGGTAAGCAACAAGCCCCGCGGCCCCTCGATCGGGGGGGAACTGCGCTCATAGAGCAATTGATTGGCGGAAAAACTCATGGACTCGTTGCCAGCATCCCCAAGCCCGGTCCCCCTAGAGAGTGTAATCACTAAGCTCGACTGGGTGGAGTTAATCGCTTTCATCAAAAGGCTCGTATCCTCGAATAAAGCGGTCAGCGTGCCGCTCACCGTGGCAAAACCTTCGGGCAATGCCCTGCGCACGCCCAAGCCGCCGACCGTATAAACCGAATCGTCCAGCTCGTTATCGAGATTAATACTTGCCGAGGTGACGGTGGCGATCGGCGCGCCGCCTTCGATAATACTTCCCTCGAAGGCGCTAAATGACGTGTGGCCGTTGTCCTCGGGTGTCGCGCTCAGCGCGGCGGCTGCCAGCACCGATTTACTCCCGGTCAGCTGAAAGTTCGCTGTCTGAAACCCTTCGTTGGCGAAATCAAACCCTACGCTGGCGATCCGGCAGCCATTGAATCTCTCGAACCGCCCCACCCCCGTGATATTCGCGCCGTGGTCTTTCTCTAACAACATCGATACCGGCAGATCCCCGAGCGTGAGCGTATGGGTATAAGGCCCGGCGCCTTCCGTAGTATTCGCGCCCATCGCATTCCAAAGGAGCGTCCCCTGGGATTGCGCCGAGAGCTCCAGCACCATCGGACCGGCGACGGCTAGATTGCCGGCTATGGGTCTCACACGATCGCGCTTGGCCGTCAGGGTGTTGGAGTCGAGCAGCGCCTGATTCGATTGCAGACCGAAAGACACCAGGTGAAGCTTTTGGCCCGATGGTGTCCCCGGATCTGTCCCGTATACGCTCTCGGGGTAAAGTGCAAAGGCTGTTTGCGTACCTCTCGCTTGCGGCATGTTTTAATCCTCGGGCCATGCCGCCGCCGCGGGCATACTCTTTGAAGGCTCCTTACCGCCATCCTTGGATCCCTCGGGATCCTCCTCGGCCACGAACCCCTCGACCTCGATGAGACGCCGCGCCTCCGACTCCTCGACCTCGTAGACCACGCCGCGGCGGTAGGGTCCTGGCTGCGGCCGATCATCGTCATAGTAGATTTTCATGGGGATCCTCGAATAGGGCGCCCACAAGGGGCGCCCCTACGTTATCTCGGGTCCGACGCTCAAAGCGCCGGCGGTCGTAAGCTCGAGCGGCACGAAGAGCTTATTGGCATCGCCGATCGCCGCTAGGCACTCGTCCAGATCGGCCTTCACATCCGCGGGCACCTCGTGAGATAGCAGGCTCGGATGGCCGTCATCGAGCAATGCCTCGATTGCGGCCCGCGCCGCAATGAGGGTTTCGAGCACTCCCTGCACCCGCTCCCGCCGGCGCTCGTAATCCTCGAGCGTGCCTTGTACGGCGGCTTTGGCGTAGGGGCCGATATCCGTGCACCGATAGTTCATCAGCCCCTCGTAGGCGGCCGTGACCGCGATCGCGGACTCACTGGCCTCATCGAGCAATCCATCGATGCAGGTTGTATCCACCGATTAGGCCGGCGCCTCTTCGCCGACCGAGAGTGTGCCAGCCTCCGCCCCGAGAGGCGCCAGCATGGTGAAAACCTCGGAGAGCACGATCGGATGCACGCCGGCGCCTAGATCACCGTCAGCAGTAACCTCAACGGTCGCCGAGCCCGGGGCTTTATGGGCGATGGTCGCAGACATGCCGTCAACCGCCGGGGTCAAAGTCCCGAGCAGCGGATCCGATAGCGTCCACACGGGGACGCCTTCGACTTGACCGGGTGTGCTATCGGCTTTGGTGTATGCCGCCGTAATGGTGCGTTTGTAGGCAGGCTTAATATCAGACATTGTTTGCTCTCCTCAGGCGTATATGGTCAAATCTTGAATGCTCGTACGGTATTCTACTTCGTAGCCGATGAGTGCCACGGCGATGTCCAGATCGCCGCTCGCCATCTGCCATTCGGTCCCCTGCTCCTCGATATATTCACACAGTCCCCCGAGACGCTGATCGGCCATGAGCTTCGCATGCGCATCGACGATGGTCTCATCAGCAGTCGAATCCGGTACATCGCCGCGGCTGACGATCTCCAGGATCACTTGCAGGCGCCGGTGCGCCCGCTGCGATAACTGCTCGGCGACAGCTTCCGACAAGGGGCGGACGACAATCGCCGGGGATTCCCCGCGGATGATGGCCTCGGTGCGCGAGCGGAACACCCGCGCTCCCGCCGGCGTATCGATTAACTTTTCCATGATGGCCTGCAATATCAATTCACGCCGCGAGGCCACTCAGTCCAAGCTCAGTTTGGCCGCAGAGATCGCCCCATCACCCTCGGCTTGGACATCGCGCACCGTATAGAGGCGCGACTCGATGAGGACCTGCTCACCGCGCCGTAAACCTGGGAGTGCCGCGCTCGGGTAAGTCATTTCATATTCCCTCGAGAGCGCCGCCCCGAGATCGACCACATCGGGCGCATCCAAAATCACGTTAGCTATAGTCTCCTCGCCGCCGGCCGCCGGCGTCCACGAACAGGGTAGAGCGAAATCCTCGATTTCAAAAAATCCGTCCAGCTTTTCAGCGAACATTTAAAATCACTTGTAGGGGCGCCGCTTGTGGGCGCCCTAGGTATATTGTTTGACCGCCAATAAATTGACCGAGAAGGTGAATTGCGGCGCGCTTGCCAGCACGATCGCTGCTCTCAGGAACTTTTTCACAACGGCTATATTGATATTTATCTTTTTCTGTACTGCGGTGGTGGTTACTTGGTCGAACTTCACTCCGGGAATATTCACAAACGTGACATTATCCGCGGAGTCCTGGAGAGTGATATCCATGGTGCCCACGCCGGCCCCGGAATCCAGAATCACGGCGGCCATGCCATCGAACTCGCTCACATCTACGCCCGTGCCATTGATCGAAGAGGTGCGGGTCGCGCTCGGGAAGAGGCTCACCAGTGTGGAGTTCACCATCGCGAAATCGGTATTCATAATTTTTTCCTCGGCCGTCCTCTGGGAATTTTTGCCGCTGCTGCATCGATCGCTTGCGCCTGGTAGAGAATCGGCGGATCCGGATAGTCATCTCCATCGATGCGGGCGAGTTTGCCTTGCAGGACCTTGATCAACGCCTCGCGCTCCGGGAGCTCGATAATATCTCCCGGAACCACATCGACGCCTTTCAAGAGACAAAATCCTCTGCGCACGCGGTATTTATGCATTTATTTATTTATACGATTGTCGCCCCGGTAGCCTTACAAAAACTTTCCGGGTGGCGGATCGCCACATCCGCCATCTGAAACGAGGTGACCTCGATCATGGCTTGCTTTTTTAATCGATAGGGATCGACGATCAACTCCAGCACGCCCCACATGCCGATCATTAGATCACTCCAGTTCCCGAAAATGATGCCATGCTCCCCACCGGCGCCGAGCGTCGAGGCCACCTGGTTGCTGGCGAACGAAGTATATCCGGCCGCGTTGCCGGCCTCGAAGGTCCCTTTCCAGATCATATCGGAGCCGGCCGCGCTGGCCACCAGCGTCTGCATCAATTTACCGGCCATGCCCGGCGTCGTGGCCCATCCCAAGGTGCCCAGGATAGCGTTATCCGAGGCCACCTCGGTAGTCATATCCACCATTTTGCCGAAGGTCGGGACGCCCGCGAAAGCGATGCTATTGACTCCTGGGGTGGCGTAAATACCCGAAGGCTCCGCGCCGGCACCCAATCCGTGCAGCGCGGCCTTATCGATGGCCAGGGCCGAGATAGCGGCGAGATCCTGACGGACTAAATTCTCGATATCGATGCTCGATTGGACCAGCAGTTGCCGGGAATAGCTGGTGGTCGATTGCAGGGTCTTGGGATTGAGCGTCACGGTCCCCAGCGTTAAATCACTCTCGGGCACATCGACGCCTGGATTCTCACCCACCCAGTACGCGGTCCCGGCACCGGTTTGGCGCGGGAACGGCACCGGACCGCTCAATCCTGTCATCAGGCGCGCGCCGAGCCTCGCGGTAACACTCATATTGCGCAAGAGATCGATGAGCTCGCCATAGTCGTTTTGCTTCAGCTCGACGCCTTTAGTGGCGGCGATGGAGTCTAGCCCCGCGTAGGTATGCAGCGGGACGAACACCCCATTAGGATTTCGCGGCTGTAGCTTGAATTGCTTCATCAGCGCCTGGTGCATGTCCGCCTCGATCCCGGTCAGTTTTCCCTCGGCCATGCCGAGAATGGCGGCCCGGTAGGAATACGCCGGCCCGGATTTAAGCGGGGAGGCGGGCGTCGGCAAGGGTTGTGACACCGGCAGGGCTTCAAGCAGTTTTTTGGCGAACGCCTCGATGCTCATCCCGGAATTGATGTCGGCATCCAGATCGCCGGAATATTTATGTTTTGCCGCCAAGAGAGTGATGCCGCGGAGCCGCGTCGTCTCCTGCATCCGCACGTCAGCAAGTTGCTCCGCGGGCACGGCGGGCGGAGCGGGTGGGACGGGCTCGGGGTTGCTCATCTCGGTACCTCGTCGGTTATCGACAATCTCGGTTTCTATGGCTTCATCGCCCGAATACTGGACCTGTGCGCTTACTATAGCGGGGACTGAGACCAGGCTCAACTCAAACGGCTCCCAATCGAGGGCGCGATAATATTCGATATCCTCCTCGACCCTCTCCAATTGGATTTTATGCAGCACGAAGCCTACGGATATTTTAGTGATGATTTTATCCAGGACTTCGCGATAGTACTGCTCGCCGATGGCGGATTTAGAAAATCGGATGGAGGCCCGTCCTTGGCGGTTGGCCGGATCGATCTCGGCGGATCTCACCACCCCGAGGACCATATCCTGCTGGTGCATCCATAAGGCATTGGCCCCATCCATGAGCCTATCCATGCGCACGGAGCCGGGGTTATGATCGAGGGTGAGGCGCCCGAACCAGCGATCGACGACACTCTCGTTCGAGAAGACGACATTGATGCTTCTATCATCAGCCTCGGCGTCGCTCGCGAAACTCATCGCGAGGTACTGTTTGCCGGTTTTTAATTTAGGCACTTTTTACTAACCTCAGCTCCTCGCGCTCTGGATTTTCCGGCTCCCTCTCGGGGACTTTCCTACCGGTCCCACACTCGACGCCGTAGAAGCCCGCGATTTTCTGTTCGGCGGCGAGCTGTTTCATGGTATCTTCGAAGTCTTCGCCCTTCTCGGCCAGGATTTTGGTGCGGGTGGTGAGACCATTCGCTAAGGCCTCGGTCGCTGCTTGTTCGTCTTTCAGGGGGTCGACCCATGCCCATCCCCGCGGCTGCCAGACCGGAATGCCGGCCAGGAGATACTGCTCGGGAGTAATATCAATTACTCCCCCGAGATACGCCTGCATGAGCCAGCTCTCGTAAATAGGCTGCACGAAGCTATGCACGAACCAGCGTTGGCACTTGCGCCAATAATCGCGCTCATCGAGGAGTCCCGCGCGAATCGAGGAGTAATTCAGGGACTCGAGATCGTTCGAGAGCGAGCTATAGGATACATTCAGCCCGCTCGCCACCGAGCGCAAGCCGACTTTGATAAATGAACCATAATTCCCGGCCGGGTGATCGGGGGTGAATGACTGAAAATCATAGCCATAGGGCAACTCCTCAAATGTCGCCGGCGCGGCTTCGTGGACCAGCCGCCCTTTGTCTTCCGGCTCTTCTGAAGCTTGCCGCTCTCCTTCCTTTTTTTTGGGCTCGATGATAGGCATTTCAGACATTTCTGTCTTTTTATAAAACCCCATCTTACACGCCCCCACGCGCGCGGCCAGCAGCTCGGCCTCTTCATACGCCCCCAGGACTCGAAGTCGCGACATGATGGCATGCATCCACGGCAACCCTCGAACCTGGCCCACCCGATCGCGCCTGAAGAGATGCACCATCTCGGCGCTTGGGATGCGCGCGCGCTCGGCCTTTATTGCATAACCCTCCGAGGGGTGCCGCGATAGCACATGGTAGGCCCTCGGCCGCCTCCAGGAATCGAGCTCGATCCCCATGAGTATTTCTCCTTCCGGGAGGCTTTGCGCGTGCCGTTCCTCGATTCTATCGGTATCGATCATCTCCAAGGCGAAGCCGTGATCATTCGGGTACCCGCGCACTAGGCGTGTGAACGACTCGCCGTCAACGGCCGCGGTATGCAGCGCCAGATCGCAGCAATCGACGAACGATAGCCCCCCGGTGACATCGCATTGGCCGGGCCTGCTCCATTCCTCGAACGCGCGCTCTATCTCTATGTTGGCCTGCTCATCGTTGGTTTCATCGGCGAGTGTTACCGCCGCTTGGAGTTTGATCCCCTTTGGGCCGATGACATTTTGATCGAGAAGAGATACGAAGCGTTTCGCGAATTCGTTATTGCCGCAGAGATCCCGCGCGCGCTCGCGCAACAGCGGCAGATCCCGGCGGATATCCGCATTCGCCGAGGTGGCCGCGGTCAGCCAATCGGCCGTGAGCCTTGAGCGCTCGGCCCCCGCATAGCGGGTGTATGCCTGGCGCGCGGGCGCCGCCCGAGTATTCTTTTTTTTCAGCTTTTTTTTCATCGGCTAAACTGGACGTAGATATTGCGGCCGGGCGCACCTGTCCCTATTCCTTCCTCGTGTCTGCGCTCGGCCTCGTAATCCGCCCGGTAGCGGTCCCTGAAATAGAGCAAATCCTTGATCGGTATTCGCTCCAAAGTTCGGCCTCCGATCGTATAGGATTGTTGATCCATCGAGGCACGGCCCTCGATCACCGCCTGAATCGCATCCAGTATGCGCTTGGTTAGACTGCGGGGATCGTAGCCAGGATCGATAATCAGCGACAAATCAGGCAGGACTTCCAGGATCCCGCAATCGAGAGTATGACGCTCAATCCCGGCACTGACGTGTGACTGCCAACGGTACTCCCCATGGCTCCAGCCCGAGGTGATCGCGGCGGGGATCTCGACCACATGATCGCTGCCCGCAGCGGTCGCTATGATATCGATGACTCCCGCGCCGCGCAGCGCATAACCGAGCACCCAGCCCGCGGTCGGCGAATAGGAGCTAAGGCTCTTTTTCCAAGCCCAGGTATCGCCTATATGGAGGCGCGATGGCTCGCCGTAGGTTATTTCCAATTGTTCACGAATCCGCGCGCGTCGGGGCGTCTCGCATAGAAGCGCGCGGCCGCGGCGGTCATCTTTTCCGCCGGAGCCTGCGTTGAAACTGAGATCTCAGCCATGGCCTTTTCCAGTTTGCTCCAATTCATCCGCGCGATGCCCGCCCGACACGCCGCGGCATAGGCTAGCACTTCGCAATCGATCGCCTCGTTTCTGGGCCGTGCCCGGTACCATTCTTGATAGGGGACTCCATGGCGGTACTTGGTCACCAGCTTCTCGGCCGTGAGCTGCTCATAGTACTCGTCTTCGAGGCCGATGGGGTAATGCATGACCCCGGGTCCGGCGCCGCTGAGCTTGATGCGCCCATATATTTGTCGCTTGGCGGCATCGCTACCTATCGGCCAGAGCTGTACGCCGCGGGAAATCAATTTCCCCCGATAGTTGACCTCTTGTATCGATGGCCGCCCGATGACAGGCTTGCCGGTGATGTTCATACCCTTCGCCGCGAAGACGCGCGGGCCGCGGCCGCGGCAATAGGAATATACCGTTTGGGTCTGGAAACCGGAATCGATACCGGCGCTCGTGATGTGCAACTCCGCGCCGCTAGGATGCAGATAGCTCCTGGTCATAAGCCCGTCGAGCTCCATCCACACATCCCAAAGGGCGGTGTCACCGTAAAGCTCACCCCAATAAACGAGCCAGGATTCCTCCCCGCGGCCCCACGCCTTGATGGTGACCGCCAGGCGGTCCATTTGTACATCGACGCCGGCGGTCAGCAAGAGTCCGCCGCGGGGCACCGTCAAGATTTCATAGGGCTCGGCACGGGTCTTAATTCCCACCCAATCGGGGCGCGCGCCCGCGTCCTCCTCCCAAGTTTCCCCGAGCGAGGTGTTGACCCAGGTTTTGAGCGTTTGCGGATTGTCTTTCACTGCCAAAAAATCCGCCGCTACCTCGCCGAAGGTCCGCCAAGGGCTGTATAGCTCATTGAGATGGAACCCAGCCGTGCCGTTGAATTCCGCCCCGGCTCGCCACTCGCCTTCGCGCAGCATCTTGATCTTGTCCGGGTCGGTGATCGCCGATCCGCAGTGCTCGCACGTATAGTGCGCCTCCTCGGGCTTGCCATCTTCCCACTTCACGTTGGCCCACCGGAGCGTCTGAAAACCGCCGCAGCGCGGGCAGGGGACATGGTAATGACGTTGGTCGGATTGGTCATAAGCTCTCTCGATGCGGCTTAGATTTTTGAGCGTCGGCGTGCTGGTCAATATCCGCTTGCGATTCCAAAAGTTGTTCGTGCGCTTAAACGCCAAATTAACCGGATCGCCCTCGGTGCCGGCCGAGGGCGGATAACGGTCAACTTCGTCACAGAGCAAAACCCGAATCGGGCGGTTCGCGAGAGAGGCGGGGCTATTGGCACCGGCCAGCGTGATATGGCCGGTTGCGAAACGCTTATGGAGCAGGGTATTGCCCGAGTCGCGGCTCTTTGGGTCGGCGATTTTTCCGGCTAAGCAAGGGGTGTCGCGCAGCATCGGCGCGAGTCGGTCCTTGCTGAACGCCTGCGCCATCTCAAGCGTGGGATTGAGCAACAGGATCGGCGCCGGGTCCTGGTCCACGTGATAGCCGATGACGGCTTTTATGAACGTGGTCTTCCCGACTTGCGCGCTCGACATCACCACTACGGTCTCGACCGCCGGATCCGAACAGGCATCCATGATGCCTGCCTGATAAGGTGCCCTACTGGAGTAGTACTGGCCTGGCTCGGCGCTGTCCTCGGGGCTTAGCCGGAGGTTAGCGTTAGCCCATTCGGCCACCGTCAACAGCGACGGTGGCGTCGCGACTAGCGCCGCCCGCCTCACTGCTTTCTTGAAGGTTGTCAGCCAGCTCGAAGCGGGATAGCTCCTCCAGCGCCTCGCGGACGCCGGCGGCGATGATTTCCTTGATGTCTTGAACGGCATCTTTACCCCTGAGCAGCGGCGCGAGCTTCGAGGGCAGCGCCAGACACTTCGCCCGGAACGCCGCGACCAGTTGCTCCCAGACGGCTATTATCCGCTCGGCGGGGAGGAGCGCCCCCATGCGCTCATCGATCTCAAGCTCCGTCTTGTCGGCCTGGGCCTTGAGGAGGCGCGTGCGCTCACCGTGCAGATCGGTCGGCTCGACACCCCGACCCTCGGCCCGTTCTTGCAGGTATTTGACGTAACCGCGGATCGTGCGGATGAGATCATATTTGCCCCGCTCGGGCCTGGGGATCACGCCCTCGCGGACGAGCTGCTGGATGCGGCGCGGCGTGAGGTTCAAGAGCTTTGAAATCGCTTCGACCGGGTAAGCCGGATACGCGGGGGGCGCTGGTTCAACCACGTTCAGCCGCCGACAACTGATCTAGGCGCTCATTCGCAAAATCAATCAACATGCTCATGGCCATAGCCGAATTGGTCACCCCGGTCATTTCCTTGACGCGCACGATTGCCTCGAAAAACCGCGTGAACTCTTGATAGGGCGCAAGATAGACTGGCGTTCGTTTTTTCCCCCAACGGGCGGCCGAAATTAAAAACTGCTCAACCGCCTTGGCATCATCAGCGAGAAAGCCGAAGACATATTCGATATAGAGCGGTTGCCCGCCGGTGATGGCGAAAACCTTCAGGTCTCCGGTGGTTAAATCTTCATCGGTCAAGCCTGAGTATTCTTTCAACTCCAGGTTCAGCGTGACGTAAAGATCCTGAAGTATAACGATGTCATCCTCGCCCTCAATCGCGTTATGGGAGAGCTGAATAGCCGTGAACTGGTCTCCCGCTAGAGGCTCTACTATTTCCATACAGTCCGCCTCCTCGATGCCCGCCTCAATAGCCGCCGCCACCCGATGATTGCCCGATAGAACGTAAAGCCGCGCGTCGCCTTGCATGCGTCCGAGGAGCGGCGTGCTCGTCAGCAATCCGTCGCGGCGGACGTTCCCAACCAGCCGATTAAAGACGGCATGATTCATTGACCTCGCGTTGCGTTGACTTGAATGCTCGCCCAATTGAGTGAGGCCGCGCAGCGAATAACGCGCGATTCTGGTCGATAATTTATCCGCGGGCATGGGACTCAGGATGATATTTTTTGCGCCACCACTCAAACATTTTGTCTAAACTCAACTCCTCTGGGCGGCTGCCATATTGCAGGACGAATCCTTCGCTTGGATCATCTGCGGGCCGCCGGTTGAGGAGATCATAAATGCCGCGGTATTTCATTGACACCGGGGCTTTTGTCCGCGCGGTCGTCAACACCATCACAAAACGCGTTAGATATTTCAGGTCCATTTGCGCGGTTAATTCCCTCGACAGCGCCATGCGCGCAATCAACTTGCTCAACTTCGCCTCGCGACTCGTGCAAAGATCGCACAATACGTGAAGCGTTTCCTCCGCGGTGCGGCGAATCCTTCCTATCCTGTGCCCGGTGGTGTGCACGCCATGCAATAGGTGCGGTAGCTTGGTTTCGCGCGTGCGCCGCACCCTCGACAGGGAATAACCGATAAGGCCGAGCAGCATGTCGTCGAGATAAACGAAAAACTCCATTGCCGCTTTGGTATGGTTGATGCCTTTCGCGAGGTATCTATCGCGTATATAGACCGCGGATTGCGAAGCGGCTTTTACGAAGCGCACTTTTGTGTCGCGGCCAAGCTTTGCGGGATCCACGGCCCGAAACGAGAATGCCTTGGCTATCAGGCGGATATGCGTCAACGCGGCCATCGTGGACGTGCCATAACAGTAATGTGGCACCTTGCGCCGCTTCGTGAACTTGAGAAACGGCTTTGGATCTGCGAATACCTGATCGCTCAACACGCAATAAGGCACGCCGGAAGCGGCGATCCGATTCACGATGGAACCAAGCGTTTGCGGATCATAAACATCGTAGGACGGTGCCGGCCACGTTATATTCTCGTGGACGAACCGGTGCATCGCTTCGTAGTCGCCTTTAAAAAACGGCGGGAACGCCACGATACCCTGGCCGCGGGCTATCGCGTTGTCAACGTGGTCCCTCCAATCCCCATTGTAGAAGCCTTGCAGTTTGAGCGCCTGCATTTTCCCGGTGAGTTCGCGCCGCGCTCGCTCCAGATAATGCGCAAAGTGCCGCTTGTAGTGATCGAAATGAGTGGTAGCATGTACAGTTACCCCAACGTAATCGGCCATCTGGAACGCGGCGAGCACCGCGGCGGCCCGGCGGATGAAACCGTCATCACCGGCTAGGCTCTCCTCGATGAACTCCAGCCGCCCGTGGAAACGGATCGGAAATTCTGCGCCGCTGGCCACCGCGCCGAGCACGCACGAATACGCCGAGACATCATTACCTACAATGGAAATATTCGCGTTCCGGGCGCGCAAACAACCCTCAAACCGCAAAGTACCGCTACAGCAAACGTACACGCCCGGCCAGGCGTTGAACGGCACGGCGCGCAGAATCTGCGCCATGCATTTGAGTGGAACCACACCCCTAAACATGGTACTATATATGCGAACAGTTTAGTGGATAAATTGTAAAGCGGGCCTGAATGCAGCTCGAAACTGCGACCAGGCCCTGACCACAACCAACTGAATAGGAGTTGACTATGGCTACAGAGCATTCTAACGCGGATGGGACTACCGCGCTTTTCGTACGCGAGGCGGATGGTCTTTACCGGACAGCCACCCCTAAAGAAATTGTCGCCTCGGCGAGCCGCTGCGTGGGCAAACTCTTCGGCCGGGGATCCGCGATAACATCCGCCAAGGATTCGGTCGAGTTCCTGACACTGAAGCTGGCTCAGAAGGAGCACGAGGTCTTCTGCGTGCTGTTCCTCGACACCAGAAACCGCGTCGTGGCCTTCGAGGAGCTTTCCCGCGGGACCATCGATCAGGCGAGCGTCCATGCGCGGGAAGTGGTCAAGGCAGCGCTAGGGCATAACGCCGCGGCCGTCATCCTTGCCCACAACCACCCGAGCGGTGAAGCCAGCCCGAGCGCCGCGGACAAGCAATTAACCGCGCGTCTGAAAGACGCTTTGGCGCTCATCGATGTGCGGGTACTCGATCACATCATCATCGGCGACGGGTTTTATTCCTTCGCCGAACACGGATTGCTCTGAGGCGGGCGCCATGCTAAAAACGATCCCTCTCTCTAACGTCTACCCCAACCCCGACCAGCCGCGCAAGGTCTTCGACGAGGCCAAGCTCCAGGAGCTAGCGGCCTCCATCAAGGCCCAGGGGCTCTTGCAGCCCATCCGGGTGCGGCCCGATGGTAAAGGGCGTTACCTTATCATCGCCGGCGAGCGGCGCTATCGTGCGCACCAGCTCGCCGATCTCGATACGATCGCGGCGATCGTCGCCAAAGCGGATGACGACGATCTCGCCGACCAGGCCATCATCGAGAACCTGCACCGGTGGGACCTCACGCCGCTCGAAGAGGCATGGGCTTACCGCAAGCGGCTGGATGCAGGCTATAGCGTGGAGCAGCTTGCGGAGCGCATCGGCCTGAAACAGATCTGGCGTATCAAGGAGCGGCTGTCCTTGCTCAACCTTCGCCCCGAGTATCAGGAGTTCTTGGCGAAATGGGCGATCACGCCGTCCCAGGCGTATGAGATGTCGCGTCTATCACCGGCTGGTCAAGACCAGTTGTTGCGGCTGATTCGCTCGGGCACCTGCGACAGCTACAACCGATTGCGAGCCTGCGCCGATGGGTTGCTCCAGGGCGAGAGCCAAGACAATTTATTCGAGCTACCTGAGCCTCCGACCCCGGAAGAGCGAGCGGCGCTCACCGCACTCGAACGGCTGGTAGAAAAGCTCTCTAAAATGTTGCGCCATAGCTTCAAAGACGGCGAGATCGTCATCGTCAAGAAGATCGACCCCTACCGCTCGGGGGTCATGGCCGACCAGATCAAGCTGATACAACGGCACCTTGCCATGATCGAAAAGACGCTACGATCTACCGCCGTGCAACTCGACCTCGTACCATTGAGGCCGGAAGGCGCCAATCGCCTTGGCATACCCTATGCACATCAATAAATGTCAACAGTAAATAAATCACCGGGAATAGCTATGAAAACCCCGATCACAGTAACATTAATCACAGTGCTCGCACTACAAGGCTGCGCTACGCAGGCGTACAGGCCGGTCATTGACCTCGCGTCGGACACGCATCCAGAGACCGTCTACCCTGACAGGCTAGCATGCGAGGAGATCGCAAAACAAAACACCACCGGCACGGGTGAGGCGGCCGTTGGCGGAGCGCTCGCGGGCGGCTTAATCGGCGCGGCGCTCGGCGCGGCCGTTGGCGCAGTGCTCGGAGTTCCTGGCGAGGGAGCGGCGATGGGAGCGGCGATGTTCGGCGTCCATGAGGGTATACAAAATGCGGCGGCATCCGAGGGCAGCTATGCGCAGATATTCGCGAACTGCTTTCGCGG
>JBIMKC010000026.1:0-21634 GCA_043673925.1 Chromatiales bacterium
CGAGCGACAATGATCCCAGCAACAAGCTCAGTAGCAGTATCGCCGCGGCGACGCCCCCCGCGATGGCCAGGTAGTGGCGATTGCCAAGCACTGTTCTTAGAAAGCTTTGCCCTTCCTGGCGCACCTCGAGGGCTATTTCTTTTACCGCGTTAGCGACTTGCATGTGAGGACTCCCCAGTTGTTATGGCATTAAAAAAGGGGCAGCCCGCCCCGTAGGATCATGCGGTTAATAGTAATGGATTATGATCGACGTTGAAACTGAAAACGGTTGCCGAAGGCTAGGTTCTTTCTGTAATCTGAAAGGCGACATAAGATCTATTCCCCGCGGTCTTGCCGCGGGGACCTTAGCGATGGGGTTTCCAAAGGGGAGAGGCGCAGCTCTCCCCTTTGGTCGCCTCACGGGGTTGCATACCCCGTGGTGGCGAAATCTAAATTGACTTTTTTGAGATTACGACCATGGGACACACCGTGGCCTTTACTCGGCCGGACGGAAAGACCTCAAGCGGGTACTATGCGAGCCCCGCGGCGGGCGAGAGCGCGCCGGGCATCGTGGTGATCCAGGAATGGTGGGGCGTTAACCAGCAGATCAAGGGCGTGGCCGAGCGCCTGGCCCAGTCGGGTTACCGCGCCTTGGTTCCCGATCTCTATCGAGGCCGGGTGACGCTCGAGGTGGCCGAGGCCGAGCATTTGATGGGGCAGTTGGATTTCGGCGCAGCCGCGACCCAGGATATCCAAGGCGCGGTGAAATATCTGAAAGCCCGGAGCGCCAAGGTCGCCGCCAACGGATTTTGCATGGGCGGGGCGCTGACGATCCTCTCGGCGGTGTCCGTGCAAGATCTCACGGCCGCCGTCTGCTGGTACGGTTTCCCTCCGGCCGAAGCGGCCGATGCGCGCACCATCCGCATACCGCTCTTGGGCCATTTCGCGGAGCAGGACGAATTCTTCCCGATGGCCGGCGTGGACGCCCTTGAACAGCGTCTGCAAGAAGGGCAGGTGCGTTACGAGTTCCATCGCTACCCGGCACGGCATGCGTTCGCCAACGAAACCCGGCCGAATTATGACGCGCGCCAGGCCGCGCTGGCCTGGGAGCGCACCCTAGGCTTTCTTGCCACACAGCTTGCGTAAAGCGCTCGATGACGCTTTTTTCACAAGCCCTCAGCGCGTGACTAGAACATACGACCCCGGCGCCGTGGCGGTTCTGGCGCGCAGCAAACGCGATCTCGCGATCGCCGCCATCGTAGTCTTTTGTGTCTCCGTCGGGCTCTACCTCGACGGGGATTGCACCCGTATCGAGCAGTACTTCCTCGGCGCCATCGCGTGGTGCTTTTTATTCGGGCTCTTGCAATTCGAAACCCCCGCCATTCGTATGCAGGTCGCGGTGGCCGTCGCGGTTGCGACGCTGTGCGAGTATTCGTTCGCGCCCCTATACCATATTTACACCTATCGGTTCGACAATGTTCCCGCCTACGTCCCGCCCGGTCACGGCATGGTGTATTTGACGGCCGTGGCGCTTGCCCGATCCGCGCTCTTCGAGCGCTACGACACGCTCATCGCGCGCGTGACGCTCGTGATCGGGGCGTGCTGGGCTTTATGGGGTGTGGCCTACGCCGAACGCGCCGATACGGGCGGGGCGGTGTTATTCCTGGTGTTCTGCGGCTTTTTCTTTGTTGGGCGCTCACCGCTTCTTTACATCGCGGCCTTCTATATCACGAGCTACTTGGAGATCGTGGGCACCTATTCGGGCACCTGGGCCTGGGCGCTGCATTGGCCCTCCTGGGGCCATCTACCTCAAGCCAATCCGCCGAGCGGCATCGCCGCCGGGTATTGCTTCCTCGACACAATCGCGCTATTCGGCGCTCCCATCCTGGCGCGATTCATCACCTACTGCGGCACGGCATTCCGGCGCCTGCAGCCTGTCCCAATGCGCGTAAGCCCAGCGCCTTCGGCGTGCGACAGCGGCTAATCGCAGGCCGCAACCAGCTCGCGTGCCGAGCGGGTTACGCACGGGACGGCATGGGCGCGGTTGAATAATCATTGTGCGCCGCACAAACATCGCGTTACAATCATTGTGCACAGCAAAACGGCTCCGGTGGGGCCCGTGTCCCCCCGACGCTATCTTTCCAACTCGATGCGTAGGATTGGGAGGATGCAATGGAAATTAAAGATAAAGTAGCACTCGTGACGGGCGGAGCCAGCGGCATCGGTAAGGCCGTCGGGTTAGAGCTCGCGCTGCGGGGCGCCAAAGCGGTCGCATTGATTGACCTCACGGAAGAGGCGTTTAGGACCGCGGAGGAGATCAACAAAGACCTCGGCAAAACGGTAGCGCATGCCTTCTGCGGGAATGTGACCGACGACGATTTCCGCCGCTGCGTGTACGACGCCGTGAGCGAACAACATGGCATGGTGACTATCTGCGTCCCCGCCGCCGGCATCACCCGCGACGCCCTAGCGGTTAAGATGAACAAAGAGACCGGCAAGGCCGAAATCTATCCGCTGGAGAAATTCCGGCTGGTGACGGAGGTTGATCTCGTCGCCCCGGTCTACTGGTCACTCGAGATGGTGGCGCGCGCCGCAGAGGCGCGTTACCTCATAGGCCTAAAGCGCTGGCAACCCCAGGAAGGCATGCAGGGAGTCATCATCTTCATTGGATCGATCTCCTCGCAGGGCAACAAGGGCCAGATCGCTTACGCCGCATCGAAGGCCGGTCTGGAAGGGGCGGCGGCGACCTTGATGAAAGAAGCCATCTTTCACGGCGTCCGTTGCAGCGTGATTCACCCCGGCTTCACCGACACCCCCATGGTCCGCGCCCTCGGCGAGGAGTACATCCAGAAATACGTTCTCCCCGAGACCCAGTTAGGACGGTTGATCCGGCCGCAAGAGATCGCGGACGCGATTTGCTTTATGATCACCAACTCCGCGGTGAGCGGGGAGCTGTGGGCCGATGCGGGCTGGCATCCCTCGCCGGCCTAGCGGGTGATTTCCTGATCCGGGGAGCGCTGCGATAGCGTGACCCCCCGGAGACACCATGGGCCCGTTATAGACCCTGCGATCTCTTGGATAGCGGAGCAATGTGAATAAGAACTCTCTCTTGCTGCTGGGCTCGGCTCACCGAGCATCGCGCCGTCGCGGTTTGCTCGTTCGAGGATCGGTCGCGCTCTCCCTCCTGCTGGTATTCGTCCTCCCGTGCCTGCGCGCGGAAACGCCTCCCGGCCCGTTACCGCCCCCGGTCACGCAAGCGCTACAGCGGGCCAAGATCCCAGCCGCGAGCGCCGGGATCTTTGTCCAAGACACGGCCACCCGGCAGCCGTTTCTCGAATGGTCGGCGCAAACGCCGATGATTCCCGCCTCGACGGTTAAACTCCTCACGACCTTCGCGGCGCTCGATCGGCTCGGCCCCGTCTACACCTGGAAGACCGAAATCTACGGCTCGGGCCGTACCCAAGGCGATGTGCTCGAGGGGGATCTCATCATCAAGGGCTACGGCGATCCCAAGCTGACCTTGGAACGGTTCTGGCTCCTGCTGCGCACCGTCCGGCAACGCGGCGTTCGCGTGATCCGCGGGGACTTGGTGCTCGATCGCAGCTACTTTGCGATCCCGCAGGATGACCCCGGGCAGTTCGATCACCAGCCTTTCAGCCCGTATAACACCGGACCCGATGCCTTGCTGTTGAACTTCAAATCCGTACAGATCCGGTTGTTGCCGACAAGCGCC
Organism: Chromatiales bacterium; assembly: GCA_043673925.1. Lineage (GTDB taxonomy): Bacteria > Pseudomonadota > Gammaproteobacteria > JACCXJ01 > JACCXJ01 > USCg-Taylor. The sequence continues at coordinate 3,713 of JBIMKC010000026.1, forward strand.
GGCGCCGTGCGCGTGGTGAGCGATCCGAATCCCACGCAGTTGCAGCTCGTCAACCGGCTCGGCGCCACGCGCGGGCCGTGCCGGGGCGGCCCGTCGATCGCTGTCCGCGGCGATGCCGCGCAGGTAAGAGTGACGGTCCACGGACGCTACGCCGCGGCCTGCGGCGACGGCGAGTATTACACCGCTGTCTTGGGCCACCCGCAGTACGTCCATGGTGTATTTAAGGACATATGGGGTGACCTCGGCGGCGCGATCCACGGCAGCGTGCGCGAGAGCCCGGTGCCGGCGCGCGCCGAGCTTCTGGCCGCAAGCGAATCCCCGCCGCTCGCCGAGATCGTGCGCGATATCAACAAGTTCAGCAACAACGTGATGGCGCGGCAGTTGTTCCTCACCTTCGGTGCGGCCGCTCGGCAAGCGCCGGCGACCTTGGTGAAGTCGCAACAGTCGATGCATGATTGGCTACTCGATCAAGGCTTGGATCCCCAAATGGCCACCCTCGAAAACGGCTCCGGGCTGTCGCGAACGGAGCGCATCACGGCGCGCGCGATGGGCAAACTGTTGCTCGCCGCGTACCGCAGTCCGTTGATGCCAGAATTCGTATCCTCCCTGCCTATCGCCTCCGTGGACGGAACCATGCGCCAGCGGCTGCGTTACACGGCCCTCGCGGGTCATGCCCACTTAAAAACCGGTAGTCTGCGCGGCGTCAAAGCCATTGCCGGTTATGTGCACGACCGGTTGGGGCGCACGATCGCGGTTGTCTGTCTCATCAATCACCGCAATGCCGGGGCGGGCGGCGCGGCCCAGGACGCGCTGCTCCGCTGGGTCTATGAGGGAGGGTCCCAAACCCCGCGGTCCGTGAACCGGCAAGTGACCCGCTAGTACCCGATCGCCTGTACACCGTCTTCAGGAGCATGCCCGGCGATTCCGGCGCCAGTCTTCTTATCTCAGGATGCAACGAGCAAAGCGTCTCCTACTGATCCTCGCGGCGCTTCAATCGGGTTGCGCAGAGGGACCGGAAGTCCCGGCAATGGTGCCTGACATCAACACCGTGCCGTCGGTCTCCAACCGAAAAACGATCGCCATCTCACGGGCACTAGGCGGCGAGGAGACCAATTTTTTCATGACCTCGGAGATCGATAACGAAGGGTTTCGGAAGGCCCTGAAGATCGCGCTGGAAAAATCAGGACTATTCCGCATCGTGTTTATCGACCTGAACGGTGATTATGTGCTTTATCCCAAGATTGTGTTCCAAGACGTGGTTCCGGGCTTGTCGATGCGCTCGGTGTTCAAGGTCGATTATCGGATCGCGGATGGCTGGAGCGAAAAGGAACTATGGCAACGGCGGGTGATCTCGACCTATGACGCGCCTCTCGCCGAGGCGCTGTACGGCGTGAGCCGGGTACGCAAAGCGCATGAAGGATCGGTGAGACAAAACATTCAATCGCTGCTGACGCAATTGAGCGAATTCGTAGCCGCGGACATCACTGGAGACACATCGAACCCATCGATGCAACCGGCTCGTGATCCGCGTTAGTCCCACACTCTACCTCCGGGAGCGGGATCTCGAGTGGCAGTTCGTGCGCGCCCCGGGACCCGGCGGTCAAAACGTCAATAAGGTCGCGACGGCGGCGCAGCTTCGTTTTCACCTCAGTAACGCCACTTATTTGCCGGAGACGCTGCGCAAGCGGTTGTTCTACCTCGCGCGCGGGCGCATCGCCAAGGAGGCGACGTTGGTGATCGAGGCCCACCGCTATCGCAGCCAAGAGCGCAATCGGCGGGACGCGCTCGAACGCCTGCTGGACCTCATCCGCCGAGCCGCGATCATCCCAACGCCGCGACTGAAGACCCGGCCGACGCGTGCCTCGCGGAGGATCCGGCTCGAAAGCAAGCGCCGTCGCGGTCTGCTCAAGCGCGGGCGCAACGTCGAACCGGGGGCCGAGGCTTAATCCTACGCAACCGGCGCGGCGAACCGCGAACAAGTACGGCCTGGGACTGGTATCGCGGCCGTTAGGCTCTTAGAATGACTGCAACCAGACGCTAAACCGATCACAATCGTCATCCGAGAACGACGGGAGGTATAGACCCATGGATATCATGGAGCAAATCAAGACGACCATTCATAGCAATCCTATCGTGCTCTTCATGAAAGGAACGCCGGATTTCCCGCAGTGCGGTTTTTCAATGCGCGTGGCCGAAGCCTTGAAGTCCTGTGAGGTGGCATTCGCGCATGTGGACATACTGTCGCAACCCGAGATCCGCCAGAACCTTCCCCGCTATTCCAACTGGCCCACGTTCCCCCAGATTTTCATCAATGGGGATCTCATCGGGGGTTGCGATATCGTGATGGAGTTGCATGAAAAAGGCGAATTACAGAAGATGACCCGCGCCGCGGTAGCCACCGTGACGCAATGACACGGCCGGCCCGCTCCATCGGACGCACCTCCCGGTCCCTTATGAAAATTCCCGAGGTTCCGATCGGCGGGGTGGCGGCTCTCGGGAGTGGGTTATGTCAAGTGATCCGCTGATCGCAACGTCCTTGTTGAGACCAGCGGGAGGAGCTCAGGTTGACAGGACTTCCGTGCCTTTTTTTATAATTTATCTAGCGCCCCGGTAAGTAAAGTAACCGATTCTTGCAGCGGGGTCACGGCGGCGGCCGCATCCCCTTTGTCGGCCGCTTTGATCGCTGTAGTGAACCTGTTCTGAGCCTGCTCTATATCCATACCGGCGTTTTCAGTAGCGGCGGCTTCATCGGCCTGAGCTGACGCCGCGCGGGCAGCCGTGGCGGTCTCCGGAGCATGTCCTTGCTGAGCGTGGGCCAAGGCCTCGTTCGCGTGTTTTAGGGCTTCGGAAACGAATCCCTTGACGATCTCTACACTGTGGCCAGTACCGGCTTGAGCAAAAGCACTTGTTGCGGTAAGACTGAGCGCACCCGCGAGGAGTGCGAATACAAAATTTTTCTTCATCTGTCTGTTCCTTTTCATCGTGTATAGGAATTAAAAATCTCCACGAAACAGGCCGGCCTCTCCGACCATTCGGTACCGAGCCTTATGGGGCTCGGGGCATAGACCCCCCCTTCGGACCCTATTTGGCTTGACCTGCCGCATTTCGCAGGATCTTAGATAGATTAACACGATACCCGTTTTGCTACACGGGAAGCCCGGCGCGTCGAGCCAACTGTGGGATAGCCTCTAAGGCGAGCGCGTGTAATGCAGCGGTAGAGAAACGGCTGGAGCCGGCGCCGACTTCCGTCACTACGGTGAAGAAGGCAAGCCCTCTTCCTCGATCGCGATATCGACCATCAGCTCGTTGCCGAGGTTTTCGAGCACCGCGCACAGTTGCTCGGTGGCTACGCCCGCGGGCACACTGAGCTCGGCGGTGACCTTGAACATCACCTCCCCGGACCAGGATGCGCTCGCGCATGTCGATTCCAGCTCATCGATGCTGACGCCGCGAGTGGCGAGCGCGTGAGCGATCTCTTTGATGATCCCGGGCCGGTCTTGGCCCGTCGTCTCGAGTTTCACCCGGCGGAGACCGAGGGCGGGCGCGCGCACGGGCTCGGCCGCGATGGTTACGGTCAACCCCTCTTTGCGTAGCCCCTCAAGCGCGGATTCCAGGGCGGCGAGCTTTTTTTCCGGGACGCTCGCTTGCAGCAGTCCGGCGAACTGCCCGCCGAGCGTCGCCATGCGGCTTTGCTGCCAGTTGGCGCCGTGGGCGGCGAGGGTCGTCGATAGCAGATCAATCAAACCCGGTTTGTCGGGGCTCGTGGCGGTGAGGACTAAGATTACCGGCATGGGCGTACTCCGTGAAATTTGTAGTTTTCCGACGCTCACTGCCAGAGGCTTGCTAGGCGATCCTGCTGCGCACGGCAGTCTCCGTGGCTTCGGCGGGCTCGGCATACGCGGAGAGCGGCGGGCAGGTGCAGATCAATTGACGATCCCCGCGCACGTTGTCGATCCGGCCCACGGGCGGCCAGAACTTATCGTCGCGCAGACTCGCGAGCGGATAGAATGCCTGCTGTTTGGTATAGGGGTAGCGCCACGGCTCCTCTAACAGGAGGCCCGGCGGGTGGGGCGCATTGCGCAGGACATTATTCTCCGGATCGGCTTCTTCGCGTTCCACCGCCGCGATCTCCTCGCGGATCCCGATCATGGCCTCGCAGAAACGATCCAGCTCGCGCTTGCTCTCGCTCTCGGTCGGCTCGATCATCAGGGTATCGGGGACCGGAAACGACATCGTCGGCGCATGGAATCCGTAGTCGACCAGGCGTTTGGCGATATCGTCCACCGTGATGCCGGTTGCCTCCTTGATCGGCCGCACGTCGATGATGCATTCGTGGGCGACCAGATTATTCTTTCCTGTATAAAGGATCGGATAATAGGCACTCAAGCGACGGGCGATGTAGTTGGCGTTGAGAATCGCGATCTGCGTCGCGCGTGTGAGGCCTTCGGCGCCCATCATCGCGATGTAAGCCCAGGAGATCGTCATCAGGCTGGCCGAGCCCCAGGGCGCCCCGGCGATCGGTCCGATGGTGCCGGCGGGCCCGGCGGCGGGATTGACGCCGCCGACCACGGGGTGATCGGGCAGATAGGGCGCGAGATGCGCCCGCACCCCGATGGGCCCGGCCCCGGGCCCCCCGCCGCCATGCGGTATGCAGAAGGTTTTGTGCAGATTGATGTGGGCGACATCGGCGCCGATGAGTCCGGGTTGACTGAGGCCGACGAGGGCGTTGAGATTGGCCCCATCCAGGTACACTTGCCCGCCGCAGTCGTGGATGATGCGGCATATCTCTACGAAGGCCTCCTCGAAGACGCCGTGGGTGGAGGGGTAGGTGATCATCAGTGCGGCCAACTCAGCGCGGCAAGCCCCGGCCTTGGCCTGCAGATCGCGGAGTTCCACGTTGCCCCCCTCGTCACAGGCCACGACCACCACCTTCAACCCGGCCATGGAGGCGCTCGCCGGGTTGGTGCCATGGGCCGAGGCCGGGATCAAGCAGACATTCCGATGTCCCTCACCCCGGGTTTCATGGTATTTACGGATCACGAGCAAGCCTGCATATTCGCCTTGAGAGCCGGCGTTCGGTTGCAGCGAGAAGGCGTCGAAACCGGTGATGCGGCAAAGCCTGTCCTCGAGTTCCTCGAAGAGCTGCAAATACCCTTGGGTCTGATCGAGCGGTGCGAAGGGGTGCAGCGCGCTGAACTCGCGTTGCGAGAGTGCTTGCATCTCGGTCGTGGCGTTGAGCTTCATGGTGCAAGAACCGAGCGGGATCATCGCCCGATCCAAGCCGATGTCCTTGGCGGCGAGCCGCCGCAGGTAACGCATCATCTCGGTCTCGGAGTGATAGGAATTGAAGACCGGATGGGTGAGCAAAGTGCTCCGCCGCCGCAAGCCTTCCGGTATGCATTCCGCGATCTCGGCATCCAAACGCTCGATGTCAAGCACTGCGTCGGCTTGGGTCGAGAACACCCGCCAGAGCTTGCGCAGATGCTCGCGGGTGGTGGCTTCGTCAAACGTGATGCCAAGGTGATCGGCCTCGAACACGCGCAGATTGATCTGCGACTCGCGCGCGCGCGCGCCGATGCGCCGGGCTTGTCCGGGGACCCTCACGGTAAGCGTGTCGAACCAGCCGCGAGTCACGACCTCAAAGTCGAGTTTTTCGAGCCCGGCGGCGAGGATTTGGGTCAGACGGTGCACGCGGTCCGCGATGCGCTTCAGGCCCTTCGGGCCGTGGTAGACCGCATAAAAACCCGCGATGTTGGCCAGCAGCGCTTGGGCCGTACAGAGGTTGCTCGTCGCCTTTTCCCGGCGAATGTGCTGCTCCCGCGTTTGCAAGGCCATACGATAAGCCGGTTGTCCGAGGCTGTCGACGGACACGCCGATTATCCTTCCTGGCACCGAACGCTTATAGGCATCGCGGGTGGCGAAGAATGCCGCGTGGGGCCCGCCGTAGCCCATCGGCACGCCGAAGCGTTGCGCACTGCCGACGACGATATCGGCCCCCATCTCGCCCGGTGGCTTAAGCAGCAGCAGGCTCAGCAGATCGGCCGCGACGGTGACCAGCGCCTGCTTCGGGCGGGCAGCGGCTATCACGACCTGAGGATCCCGGATCTCACCGCTGGAACCGGGATACTGAAGCAGGACGCCGAAGGCTTCGTGGCGTTCGAGATCGGTGTAGGGATCGGCCACGACGATTTCGATGCCGAGCGGCCGGGCGCGGGTGCGAACGACGGCAACGGTCTGGGGATGACAATCGCGATCGATGAAGAATACATTGGATTTCGCCCGTGAGAGGCGCCGCGACATCGTCATCGCCTCGGCCGCCGCGGTCGGCTCATCGAGCAACGAGGCGTTCGCGATCTCCATTGCCGTGAGGTCGATGATCATCTGTTGGAAATTGAGGAGCGCTTCGAGCCGCCCTTGGCTCACCTCGGCTTGATAAGGCGTATAGGCCGTATACCAACTCGGGTTCTCCAGCACGTTGCGCTTGATGACCGCTGGCATGATGGTACCGTGATATCCCATGCCGAGCATGGACACGAAAACCTTGTTTCGCTCGCGCATCCGGCGCATATACGACAACGCCGCGCGCTCGCTCATGGGCGGGGGTAGATCCAGGGCGTGCTGAGCACGGATGTTGGCCGGCACGGCCCGGTCGATCAGATCCTCGAGACTGTGCAGACCGAGGATCTGTAGCATTTGAGCGCGCTGCGTACGGTCAGGCCCGATATGCCGGCGCATGAAATCGTCGCGCATCTCAAGCTCGGTCAAAGACAGCGTCGGCTCCGGCATCGCAAAGCTCCTCCTCGGCAAAGGCTATTGTTTATTTTAGTTGTTATGTCGTAACCATACCAAGCCGGTGGCCGTGGCATCGCGGCATAGATGGGATACGCTTCGTCAAGGCCCAACGAAACGCGTGAGCGGCGGCACGCCTGCTCAATTCAATCATGGAGGCGACTTAAAATGCTTGGCGGTCGACCTCAGGGCGTGGGTTAGGACCCGGCGTTGATTCCGAGCCACAAACACACCCCCCTCACTACGGTGTTGAGCTGTTCAGGCTTGAGCGTACCAAGATGCCGAATGAGCCTGACGGTGGGCACGGTGACGATGCCCTGTGCATCAAAACCGCCAGTACGCAGAAAGGGTACGGCAACAGTAACCTCAAACCGCGTCTCTCGTAGGCTTGTGGTATGGGGAACCACTGTGACCAGCGACCGATCCACTTCGGCGGTTGGTATGTTAAGCACCAAGCAAGGACGAATTTTTGCGGCTAGCCCGAGATCCACCAACCAGACCTCACCGCGATGTGGGGATCTCACCCCTGCTCCTCGTGCCGGTCGAACTCCTGGAAAATCAAATCGGCCGATTGCGTGAAATCCTCGTCGCAGAGGGACGCATAGGGGGAGTCGATGAGGCGATGAAGCAGTTGAGTCAGAACCTCATGCTGTTCTGTCTCGGGTAAGGCTTCGAAGGAATCGATTAATTTTTGGGCAGCGTTTGTCACATAAGAAGTATACTCCCGAGGGCTGTCGAGTCCCAACGATAAAGCTCAGCGGCGAAGCGTTAGCGGAGTCCGCTGCAGCGATTCGGTAGGCGGGTTTGTCTCCTCCAGGGGAAGCATTTCCGCAAGCAGGGTTTCGGGTGCAATGTCCTGTTCGTTTGGCCACGTCACCGCGCCAAACAGGATGCTAACCTGATTGAAGTAATGCACATTTCTGAGTTCACGGAAGACCCCTCGATCGAGATAGGGTTTCAGATCAAATATACCCTTGCGACCATCCTCGATTTCCACGTAGATTCGGTAGTTGGGTAAGGGTTTGACAGTCTTGACATCCCAATACATGGCAACCTCACAGGGGGCAATCTTGTAGGGGGATTCACCACCGACAGCCAACTCCCAATCGGCCATCAGCTCATCGTGGTGAAGCTCTACCCATGCCTGCACCAGCCGCAATTGCTTACGGGGCAACTCTTCTGCCAGTATCTCGCCATCTGCAATGCCGATGGAAGCTTCAAATTCGGCATACTTGGCATGAATGGGGCAGGTTGTGATGCTGATTGTCGATGACATACATGCGGATAATGATCCCATAAAACATTGAGATGATGGGCATGGTCATGGCTCTGTAAAAATTGTGGTCTGTCCTGGTCTGTCCCTCAATACCCTCCTCGTTATCCGGCTAACGCGGAGCTAACCAGTGCGCGGCGCTTTCCCGCGCGTCCGTGTTGAGCGCGTTGTTAGGCGCGATGACCGTTTCGCCAGCCAATTGCTGAATGAAGCCTGGCTTTCGCCCGACCGCTTACCTGCCAATAGACCTTTGACGCTGATGTCCTCGTCTAGATCTTCCCAGTGAATGCCCACCCCCCGACCGATCATGCGCCAGCGCTTCCGCTCAACCGATGACCCGTGCGATAGCCGAGGATACCATGCGAGTGGAACAGAAATGCTTCGCCCATCGCTGAGGTCGACACAAAGCGTATCGTCCGACACCGTGACGTTTTCGGCAAAGGGGACTTCTATTTCAATGGCCGAAGTACTCATTCCAGGTCTCCACTAGCTCAACTCGGCGATCATTCACCACTTTCTCGATCCGCGCAATCTCGATGCGCGAAAACCCACCGCTGCTCTGTAATCGAATTGGTTCTAGCCAGAACTTAGCGATCTTATCGTCTCGCTCAACATGGACATGCTGCGGTTCATTGCGGTCACCCGCGTAAAAGAAAAAGCGATAGGGTCCGGACCTCAGTACCGTAGGCATACCATGGCTCCGTACCCTAGCCTCTCGCGGCTAACGGGCGGTCCATATAGCAAAAGCTCACCGGCGCGCAGCTTTTGGCGCGTCCGCGTGTAGCGCCGATATACGTTACGATTTCCACCCACGCGTTCAGGATCCCCGGTCGTGTGCGCTTCCTGCGGATCGTTACAAGTAACGCTCGGAGAGCAGTGCGTAGATCGCGCTCCACATGCGCACTCCGTCCATCGCATCCGGCGCCACATCGACGTGCACCAGGCCGCGGGGAGAAAGATCTGACTCTGTCCCGCGGGGACCGCCGCGGCCAAGCCCACGCTCTCGCCGTAGGGAAGCATCGAATCGTCGAGGCCGTGGACGAGAATGAATCGGGTCTCGAGCCGTGAGAGATCGCGCGCGGCGAGGTTAAGTCGCTCGACATCCATTCGCAACGCCGGCGGAAACCGGCTCAGCAGGTGCGCGCTGCGCGCGGGGTCCCGGTTCGCTATGAAATCGTAGACTTGCCGGCCCTCGGTACTGAGAGAGGCCAGGAGATCATCGACCTCCGCCTCGGGATTGACTAATTTCCGCCGCGCCAGCGTGCCGAGGAGATAGCGTTCACGGGCATTTTCGAGACGCAAGGCGTTGCTGATCGAGGCCTAACTCCGCTTACTTTTCCTTTTCAGCGCGTATTGTGATCCTGGTTATCTAGAATACCGTCCTCGTCGCGGTCGAGACCAATCCGGGTGCCGGAGCCCGGCGGCACACAGGTGTAGGTGATTTCCCCTTTCGGCAGGTGTGCCGTCGCGCGCACTAGCGGATCGGGGATCTTCGGTATTCCCTTGCGTGAAAACCGGAACTTCCCCTCGCCGACATAGAGGAAACCGCCCCAGCGATTCTTCGCCACCAGGTCACACTCGTCTTCCTCCGCCCGTGCAATCAGCAGGTCGATGCGCGGCGCGACCTCGGCGGCATTATGCCGCGTGAGGGTCGCCTGCTGGCCGACGATGGGTGCTAAGTTGCTATCGAAGGCAAGCATGAAGGCCTCCACCGCCCGGCGTTGGAGGATGCCTTCGAGGGTGAGGGGGAAGCCGCCTTCATTGCCCGGATCGGGCACGAACTCGGGCGGCGTGCGCGGGTCGAGGCTCGGGATCGATCCCGGGGCGCGGGTGGTGAAGACCGCACCGCTTAGGAACCGAAACACCGTATCGACGCTGCCGTCGTGGAGGAAGCCGAACCCGCGCACCTGGGGTCCCAGCGGGCCGTTGTTGGCGAGCGGTGCGAAGATGAGGCTCCCGAGTGGCGCCACCGGGTTGGGGTTGGTGGGCGATGGCGGCCCCGAGGGGGTTGGCGGTGCCGCCATTCCGAACATGCCGACTTTTTGGTACAGATTGCGGAGGTGCGGGACCTTGAAGAACTGCGACTCGCCCTCGAAGGAGAACTGCCCATCGCTGCCGAAGAAACCGGGGTGCTTCACCTCGTGGAATTCGCTGTTGCCGCTGCGGTCGAGCACGTGACAGCCGTTGCAGTTGAAGAAGGTGTCTGAGGGGACGGGCTTCCCGGCCGCATCCTCTCTAAAATAGAAATCCCGCCCCGCCTGCTGTTCCGGGGTGGGGGAGTTGTCCAGATTGCGAATAGGGTTCGGCGGATAGGTGATCTCGAGCGCGAAATCGGTGAAGGCCTGCATGTCCGCCTCGGGGATGAATGCATCGCGACCGTTCAGGCCCACGAAAGCGACATTGAACTTGCGGAAGGCCAGGTCTTCATCGAAGGAGCCGCCGTCCGGTTGCACGTTCGGCCCCGCATCGATGGGCGGGAAGTTCGCGGCGTTGCCGCCGGTGCGATCGCCGCGCCAATGCATCGACCCGTGATTGTCCAGGCCGCGCAGACTCTGGGTCGTCGTGGGACCCTTCATGGGGCGAAAGTGCGGGTTCTCCGGTGCCCCTCGCAGCAGGAAGAAACCGATCCTCTCGTCGAGACGGAACGGCCCAGTGTTCGGAGTCTCATCCCCGTCCGGATCGCCTAGATCCCAAGCAAGACTGTCGAAATCACCAAATACATGGCAGCTGGCACAGGCCGAGTCGCCGTGGCTGGAGGTGAAGGAGGCGTCGTACAAGAACGGCCGTCCCTCGACGATGTGCTCAGGCTCGGGGTTGAACATGGCAAGATGCTTGATCTCCGTGCGTGACGCAGTATCAATAATCGAGATCGAGTTGTCGAACCGGGTCAGTACGTAGAGGCGGCCACGCTTCTCATCCAGCACCACCCCACTCGGGCCGCCGCCGGAGACCGCGACCTGATTCCCGGTGCTGGGAACAAAGCTGTCATTTTCTAGCTCACTGGTGTCATATACCGCGATCTCACTCGTACCGAAGGCCGTGACGTACAGCGTCCCACCATCCTGGGTGATCGCCATATCCTGCGGGAACGCCACGCTGGTCGCGTTCTCGTCGTTCGGAATCGGCGCGCAGCACTTGCTGAAATCGATGTGCTTGTTTAGGTGCCGAGGCGAGACGCTGCCGCCCGGTCCCAGCACGGTGATATGACTTTCATGCAGATGACCTTGCACGCTGCGCCGATTCGGGTCCAAATCCTGCAAAAACTTTCCGGCTCCCTCGAAGCGGGTTTCGTTTCGGGCCTCGGTGTTGGCCACGTACACATGGCCGGTCACCGGATTCACGACCATGTTGAAGATCACCGTGCCGACCCCGCTGTATGCGCCGCCTGCTACCGCCGCGGGGGTGCCGGCCATGGCGTCGATGGTGAAGACATCCGTGTCCGGCAGCTCGAACGGCACCATGTCATCCCATTGTTGATTCAGCTCATCGACCCAATGGACGCCATCGTGTTTCACGATCAAGGCGACGGTGGGCTGCGGTATCAACGCATGGTTAGTGAGGGGTCCGGGATACACACGGGCAAAGGGTGGGGCGGTGCCCTTGCGCACCAGGAACTCGTTGATCGCGGTGGTGCGATTGCCCGTCTGGAAGCCGGCGGCGTACACCAGCGCCCCGTCCGGGGTCGCCGCGAGGGCCCGTGGAGTGTCGGTGAACAGGGTTATCACAGTGAGCGGATCACCGCCTAGCGAGTCCCCCAGCTGGTCGGCATCGAAAACCCAGACGTCGGCACGGCCGACACCCTCGGTGGTGAGCTCGGGGTCGCGGCCGGTGTTCTGTCCGCGGTGTGCCGTGGTGATGAATGCCCGTCCGTGTCCGGGGCCTGCAAAGACGATGTCCCGCGGCTCGTCGCCCACGAGCAACGTACGCACCACGCGGCGCTGGTGGCCCTTACGCACCTGGATGACGCTCACGCTGTCCGAGAGATGGTTCACGACCCATACTTCAGTATTGGAGCGCGCCGCGACGGCGACCGGTTCCAGGCCCACGGGGACAGAATCGATGTGCCGCAGGCCGTGTTTGCGGACCCGGAAGATCTCGAGCCGGTTATCGGGCGTGTTGACGGCGAAGAGATGCGTACCGTCGGGCGAAAGCGCGAGTGGGCGGACCAGACCGCTTTCAAATAACGTGAATGAGAATCTCGACTGCGCCGGTAAGCTAGCCGTGACGCATAAGAGCGCGATCCCGGCCAGTGTCCATGCGCGGAGATGCTGACCGATGACCATCGCGTGCATAAATTCCCCCTCCATGCAGTGTCGTGAATTCAATCGCCAATGCTTCGTCCTACTGTATCATAACCCGCTGAAGGGCGCCCTGCGTCGTTAGAATCGGGCTCGAAATGCTCATTTACCGCCGTAAACTCCGCTTGACTCCGGGCATCCTGCCCTTCGCCCTTTGGGCCAGCTTCGCTGTTCAAAATCGCTCCCGGCGATTTCGTCTCGCCCGATTCCGCCTCGCACGGCATTCCTTTATCCACTTGTGACACAGTAGGATTAGGCGTTTACCTACTCTACCCGAGCCTCTCTCCCTATCGGGTCGTGGTCCTGTGCATGGACCGCCGATGCATAGACTAAGTATAGATGAGTGAAACGCTATGTCGCTGTGACTTTTTTCACAGCAGGAAAGACCGAAAGCTTATATACTTTAAGGTTTTTTATGCGTCTATCCGATGGGCTCACCGGCGCGCCGCTTATTGGCGTCCGCGTGTAGCTCCCATTTAGCTTACGGCTTCCACCCACGCGTTAAGGATCCCCGGCCGTGCGTTGCTTCCTGCGGATCGTTACAGGTAACGCTCGGAGAGCAGCGCGTAGATCGCGCTCCACATGCGCACTCCGTCCATCGCATCCGGCGCCACGTCGACGTGCACCAGGCCGCGGGGGAGGAAGATCTGACTCTGGCCCGGGGGGAGCGCCGCGGCCAAGGCTACGCTCTCGACGTAGGGAATCATCGGATCGTCGAGGCCGTGGACGAGAATGAATCGGGTCTCGATCCGCGAGAGATCGTGTGCGGCGAGGTTAAGTCGCTCGACATCCATTCGCAACGCCGGCGGAAACCGGCTCAGCAGGTGCGCGCTGCGCGCGGGGTCCCGGTTCGCTATGAAATCGTAGACTTGCCGGCCCTCGGTACTGAGAGAGGCCAGGAGATCATCGACCTCCGCCTCGGGATTGACTAATTTCCGCCGCGCCAGCGTGCCGAGGAGATAGCGTTCGCGGGCGTTTTCGAGACGCGAGGCGTTGCTGAGCGCGTAGACCCATTTCCCGTATTCATGCGGCTTATTCTTTAACGAAAGACCATAGGCGTCATAGTGCCCGGTCGTGAAATAGGTCAGTACGCGCGGCAGATCGAAATAGCCGCCGACGGAAATAAGAAAACGTACCCGCCGCGACAAGGAGGAGTCGAGCAAGGCCAAGAGCGCGGGCCCGACGGCGACACTCGTCGTCAGGATGCCCGCACGGCCCGCGGGCGTCAGCTCTTTCCGGGAGCGCAGATAGGTGACGGCGTCGGCCACGTCGCGGCGGCTTTCGGGTAGCAGCTTTAGCTCGCGCAAGGCGACGATGTCGGGTACCAACACCGCGAAGCGCGCGCGTGCCAGGGTGGTCGCAAAGCGGATGACGCGCGCATCCTCCTTGCCCTCGGCGGCCGCACCGGGGACGAAAACGATCCCCGCGAGCACCGGATCGCCCGTGCGGTAAAGATCCGCCCGATAGCGGCGTTCCTCAACTGCGAAGCTAAGGGCCGTGCGCAATGCGGCAGGACGGATGTCGATCGCCGCCGCGGGTGAGCGGTGAACGAGATCGAGGAGCGTCAGCAAGGCCTCGTAACCCTGGCAGAGATTACGCGCGTAGACCACGGCCAATGCGAGGGCCGATCCCAGGAGAAGCCCGAGGACCCAGCGGTGCGCTGAGAGCTTGTGAATAAACCTGCTGCGCGTCACGATTGCTGCGTTGCGCGGTGCTCGCTCCTCACCTATCGTGTGATATGTCTCGTCGCTGCGCGCCGTGCGCCTGGCTCTCGCACCGCTCGCGACGGTTTTTTCACAAGCGGTGAGCTTGCGCTCATGCAGGACGGTGTCCCCGGCGCGTGAGCCGCACGGCGCCGCGTTTCCGGCACGCCGGCTCGGCCGGCGTTGCGCGGGTGATCATGATCTCGCTTTGGTCAGTGATGGGATAATATAAAGCGTCGCCCTTAAGACGGAGCGATTATGAGCTTTGCGACCGCCGATCTCTACGATCAGCACGAACACAGGGTCCAGGTGCTAGAGCCCATGTTGTCCGACTATGGGGGCACGCGACGGTTTTCCGGGCCGATCGCGACCGTCAAGGTCTTCGAGGATAATAGCCCGGTACGCGCGGCGCTCGAGGAGCCCGGCGCCGGCAAGGTGTTGGTCGTCGATGGCGGCGGATCGCTCCGCTGCGCGCTGGTCGGCGATAAGCTGGCGGAGCTGGCAAGCCGGAACGGCTGGGCTGGGCTCGTGGTCTATGGGTGCATACGCGATGCCGCGGCCATCGCTACGATCCCGATCGGGCTCAAGGCGGTGAACACCACTCCGCGCAAGAGCGTCAAGCAGGGCGCGGGGGATCGGGACATCCCGGTGCAGTTCGCGGGGGTCACCTTCACGCCGGGCTGGTATCTATATGCCGACGAAGACGGCGTCTTGATCTCCGAACAATCCCTGGCGTGATCCATGAAATTTAACGTCGCCTGTATCCAGAACTGCGCCGACGACGATCTGGCCGAAAATATCACGATGGCGACGCAGCTTGTGCGCGCGGCGCGCGCGGCGGGTGCCGATCTCATCTGCTTGCCGGAGAATTTTTCCTTGATCCAAGTCAACGATGCCCGCTTGCTGGCGCAAGCCCATACGGAAGAATCGCACCCCGCGATCCCGCACTTCGCGGTTTTGGCACGCGAGCTCGGCGCCTGGATCTTGATGGGTTCCTTGGCGATCAAGCTCCCCTCCGGGAAGATCAACAACCGCTCGTATTTGCTCGATGATAGCGGGCGCGTCATCGCCTCCTACAACAAGCTTCATCTATTTGATGTGAATCTTAAGGCCGGGGAAAGCTACCGGGAATCCGCCACCGTCGAGCCGGGGGATCGGGCCGTGGTGGCAGCCACGCCGTGGGGCGGGATCGGGTTGTCCGTGTGTTACGATTTGCGTTTCGCGCACCTCTACCGGGCGCTTGCCCAGGCAGGCGCCCGGTATCTCGCGATCCCCGCGGCCTTTACGCGCACGACCGGGCAGGCGCACTGGCACGTGCTGCAACGGGCCCGCGCTATCGAGACCGGGAGTTATGTCTTCGCACCGGGTCAGTGCGGTATCCGGCGCAGCGGCCGGGCCACCTACGGGCATTCGTTGATCGTGGACCCCTGGGGGCGGATACTAGCCGACGGCGGTGACGAACTTGGGTTTGTCATTGCCGAGGTTGACTCCGCGAGGGTCGAGGAGGCCAGGCGGATGATCCCGGCGTTGCAGCATGACCGTGGCTTTACGGATCCCGAAGCGGATGCGCTTTAAGCGCTCAGTGCATCGTTAAGCAGAGGTTAAGCCGTTCTCGGTAAACTTGTCTTGGTGATGACGAATGGATTGGCCAGCCCGCCAACGCACGCTATGTTGAAAGTTCATTTCCCGCGGTCGCGATGCGGGGACCTGGCACGCGCGGTGAGCGCGGTGTTGCTCGCCTGCCTGATCGCCCTGCCTCAAACAGTGAGCGCGGATCACGAGGGACGCAGTCGGGAGCGGTTCCGTGGCGGTGGCGAGCGTTCTCGGATCGGCCCAGACCAGGCGGCGTCCATCGCCCGCCAAAAGTCTGGGGGGCGGGTGCTCGGGGTGCGGCCGGGGCGTAATCGCCACAGTGTCAAGGTGCTGTCTCCCGACGGCCGTGTGTACGAGATCGGAGTCGATCCGCGCACCGGCGACGTACGCTAAGCGCCACGGTTAAACGCTTGCGATGCGTTTGCTTCTGGTCGAAGACGAGCGTGCCTTGAGCGAACAGGTGGCGGAACGGCTGCGCTCCGAGGGCTATGCCGTCGATATCGCGCGCGATGGTCAAGAAGCCTTGTATATGGGCGGCGAGTTTCCCATCGATGCTGCGCTCGTTGACCTCGGTCTCCCGAAGCTATCTGGTATCGATGTGATCCGGCGCTGGCGGGCCGCCGGCCGCACCTTCCCCATCTTGATACTCACGGCGCGCGGGCGCTGGCAAGAAAAGGTGGAAGGCCTGGATACGGGGGCCGACGACTATCTGGTTAAGCCGTTCCAATTCGAAGAACTGCTCGCGCGCTTGCAGGCCCTGATCCGCCGCTCCAAGGGGTGGGCCACGCCGTTTCTGGAATGCGGCCCGGTCGCATTGAACACGGCGAGTCAATGCGTGCAGGTCGACGGCGCGCCTGTCGAGCTCACGGCCTTCGAATACAAAGTCTTGGAGTACCTGATGTTGCACGCGGGCGAGGTGATCTCCAAGTCCGAGCTTAGCGATCACATCTACGAGGAGGAGTCAGACCGGGACAGCAACGTGCTCGAGGTGCTGGTGGCACGGTTGCGCAAGAAGCTCGACCCCGACCGGGTGCTGCAGCCCATCGAAACCCTGCGCGGCCGCGGTTACAGATTCAACCTTGAACCGAGCGGGCGGACTCTCGCTTAATACCCGGCTCCTGATCGCCGCGAGCGTCGTGCTCGCGGCCTTCCTGGGACTCACCGGACTCACCTTGGATGGGGCTTTTCGGGAGAGCGCGCTGGCCGCCATCCGCGAGCAACTGAAGGTTCAGATCTATTCCCTGCTTGCCGCCGCCGAGCTCGATGACAGCGAGAAATTGGCTGTTCCCAAGCGGCTTCCGGAGGTCCGCCTCGACACCCCGGGTTCGGGCTTGTATGCCCAGGTGAACGACGCCGCGGGGGACGTGGTCTGGCGTTCCCGCTCCATGCTCGGGTTGAGCTTGCCTTTTGCAGCCATCTACCGCACCGGGGAGCCAGCGTTCCATGAACTGGCGAGCGCGGAGGGCGCGCAATTCTTTGCGGTGGGTCTCGGCGTGGTCTGGGAAGCCAGTCCGCAGAAGCGTTACGGCTATACGTTCTACGTTGCCGAGAGCACGGAGCGGTTCAATGCGCTGGTGGGCGGTTTCCGGCGCAGTCTCTGGGCTTGGCTGCTCGGGGCCGCGCTCGTGCTCCTGGGCGTTCAAGGTTTCATCTGGCGCTGGGGGCTCGCGCCGCTGCGCCGGGTCGCCTTGGAGGTGGCGGAGATCGAGGCCGGTCGCAGGGACGAGCTCAGCTCCGCCTACCCGAAGGAGCTGCGACTTCTAACGGAGAGCTTAAATACCTTCTTGAGGAATCGCAGCGCTCACCTCGAGCGCTACCGCAATGCATTGGCCGATCTGGCCCATAGTCTAAAGACGCCGCTCGCGGTGATTCGGGGCGCCGTGGAGAAACGCGAGAGAGGGGAAGGATTTCAGGAGACGCTGCAAGAACAAGTCGAGAGAATCAATAAGGCCGTGGACTACCAGCTTCAGCGCGCCGCGGCCTCGGGCCGGTCGGTGCTCGCGGTGCCCGTGGCGGTCGCACCGCTGGTGCACAAGCTTCAGCAGTCATTTGCCAAGGTCTACGCCGGAAAGGCGCTGCGTTTCGATTTCACTTTGGAGCCCGGGACCGTGTTCCATGGGGATGAAAGCGATCTCCTGGAGGTGCTCGGAAATCTCCTGGACAATGCCTGTAAATGGGCGCGGCGGGAAGTGGCGCTGCGTGTTACGGTAAACGGCGAGCGGCCGGGGTTGGTGCTGGAAGTAGAGGATGACGGACCGGGGATCCC
>JBIMKC010000027.1:0-2659 GCA_043673925.1 Chromatiales bacterium
GCGGCACCGCCGTCATCGCGCCCCCCGATCAGGACGCCCGCCCAAGCTCCATGGCGCTCTTCACTTCCAGCAATCGAGATCTTTCCCATAACACCACTTTCTTGAAGGTGCCTACTATTCATACAGACGGCAAGGCGCTGGCCTGCCTCATCGCTGGCGCGCTGTGCATTGGCTTTGCGCCGATTTTCGTGCGTCTCATCGACGTCGGCTACACCGCAGCCGCGTTCTGGCGGGTCGCGCTCTCTGTGCCGGTTTTGTGGCTGCTGTGGTATCCGCGGCGGCGGCGCGATCGTCCTGGCCGGTATTGCGGTGTGCCGTCTGACAACCATAAAAACGTGAACCCCGCCACCTGCTAGGCGTCGCCCCGGACGCGGAGCTTGGTGGCGATGAAGCTATTATGCGGCACGTGGAGAAGATCCGCGAGCTTGCGAATAAGGTGCTCCTCGTACGTGTGCAGGGTGCCGTCGGCGTAGGCGACTCGCCACAAGTGCTCGATGAGCTTCACTTTCTGCGCGGGGCTGAAGGCAAGGTTGATCTGGGAGGTGAACTGGTAGCAATCCGTGGCGGCCCCCGCCTCTTTCTCGGCAAGCGCCATGAGATCTGTGGCCTCCTTCGCGTCGAGATCGAACTTTTCGGCAATCGAAGCGAGGACCTGTGCCCGCTCGGCCTCGGCGATCTCCTCATCCATGTGCACTACCTCGGTGAGGAGGGCCGCCACCGCCACACGCAGCCGGTGCTCCTGGTCCTGCGGCGCGTCGGAGCCACACACCGCAATATGCTCTTCGAAGAACGCCTTGATCGTATCCAGCATAGCTTCGCCTCCACGATGATTCCCGGCTCGGGGCCCGATCCTTGCCGCCGAATGGACGCCGTGTCAAGCGCTGCGGAAGCTGGAGCGTCGGGCAAAGAGGCTAGCCTGCCGGTGATATCCGGCTATGTTGGCATTCTAGCCGTCGCTGCCAAGCTCTTCGAGCAGGCTCACGGGGGCATCGGCATGCTCCTCTTCCATCGCCAAGATCTCCTCCATCATGCGCCGAGTCGTGGGATCATCGAGACCGAGATTGCCGATCATCTCGCGGTAGCTATCGATTACGATGCGCTCGGCGGCTATGGAACGGCCATGTCGATCACACAGCACGTAATCCGCCCGTGTACCGTCCGGCAGGACGTATTCATAGCGGACACTGTTCGCTTCCTGTGTCTTCCAGCCCCGATCGGCGAGCTGGGCATCGATCACGACGCGAGAAGGCCTCATTGCCGGCGGCCATATCCGCGTCCCCATTCATTTAGAGGCGCTGATCGGATTGCGCGGACCTCTGCTCGCAAGCTGATTACAGCGGCCGCGGTTGCGAGCCACCCTGTTTGTTCCCACGACTGGCCAGCGTCTCGGCAGGGCCTTGATCGTGTCGCCGGCCTTCTGATCTGCTAGGCGCAGCTCGTAGAGCTTCTGTAGGTTCATCCAGAACTCGGCGCTGGTCCCGAAGAAATGACCGAGCCGCAGGGCAGTATCGCCCGTAATGGACCTCTGGCCATTCAGGATCTCGGTAATACGATTCGTGGGCACCTTGAGTTGGCGGCTTAATTCAGCCGCGCTCATCTGCAGCTCTTCAAGCTGTTCGGCGAGATGTTCGCCAGGATGTATGGCACTGCGTCCCATGTTGCACCTCAATGGTAATCGACGATCTCAACGTTGATCGGGCCGGGTGAGCCTTTGGGCCACTCGAAGAAAATCCGCCATTGGTCGTTGATTCCCGTACCTCACCTCGCTAATTCTGTTCTAACCACCGGCCTGGAGCGTTACGGTGAGCTCAGTCTTGCCGCCCTCGCGCAGCACCGTTACCCGCACCGCATCGCCCAACCGAAAATCGTCGAGCCGCCCGAGCAATTTCGCGACGCTGTCGACTGGCTTGTCATCCAAAGAGACGATAATGTCGCCGGGGGTAATGCCCTCGGCATCGATGCGAGCGCCCTGCATGCCGGCTGCCTCGGCGGCCGAGCCCGGCATGACCCTGAGCACCAGCACGCCTTCGACGCCCAGCTTCTGCGTCACCTGGCGGTTCAGGTCCTCGTCTACCTCGATCCCGAGCGCGGGACGCACGTACTTGCCGCTAGCGATGAGCTCGGGTACGACGCGGTTCACGGTGTCGACCGGCACGGCGAAGCCTATCCCGGCGAAGGTCCCGGAGGGGCTGAAGATGGCCGTGTTGATCCCGATGAGCCGGCCAGCGGAATCGAGCAAGGGGCCGCCGGAGTTGCCGGGGTTGATGGCGGCGTCGGTCTGGATCAGGTGCTCGATGACGCCGCCCTGATCGGAGGGCAGGGAGCGGTCGAGCGCCGAGACGATCCCGCTCGTCAACGTCCAGTCGAGGCCGAAGGGGTTGCCGATGGCGAACACCTTCTGCCCGACCTTGAGGTTCTGGCTCGTGCCGAGGAGCACGGGCGGCGGGCGGTTGAAGGCCACCCCGATGCGCAGCACCGCGAGGTCGTGGGCCTGGCTCGCCCCGACCAGCCCCGCGCTGTAGTCGCGCCCGTCGCTCAACCTCACCTGCGCCCCCGAGGAGCCCGCCACCACATGGTAGTTGGTCACTACGTGCCCGCGCTCGTCCCAGATGAAGCCCGAGCCCGTGCCTTTCGGGATGCTGAAGATGTTGCGAGTCCA
>JBIMKC010000027.1:2759-16622 GCA_043673925.1 Chromatiales bacterium
CCGCGGAACACCCAGTACGACCAGCCGGTGTACATCAAGATGATCGGCAGCAAGAACAGTGTGCCGATGAGCAGAAACGCCTGCGACTGCGGCGCGGCGGCTGCGTCCCACAGCGTGATCGCCGGCGGCACGATGTACGGGAAGAGGCTGATCGCAAGCCCGAGATAGCAGGTCGCGAACAGCCCCATCGCGGCGACGAACGGCGCGGCGTCGCGCCCGCGTGCAAGCGACCGCCACAGCCACCAGGCGATCGCTGCGGTTGCGATCGGCACCGGAGCGAGGAACGCGATGTTGGGCCACGAGAACCAGCGCGCGGCGATCCGGGTGTCCAGGAACGGCGTCCAGAGACTCACCATGCCGATGAAGGCGAGCGTACCGAAAAGTCCCACCCGCGCTTTCGTGCGCGCCCAGTCCTGTAGCCCGCCTTCGGTCTTCATCACCAGCCACGTCGCGCCGAGCAAGAGATAGCCGAAGACCAGCCCGACGCCCACCGCGAGCACGAAGGGGTGCACCCAGTCCCAGCTCGTCCCGGCATACTGCCGTCCGCTCACCGCGAAGCCGAGCACGAACTTTCCAAGCACGCAGCCCTGGGCGAAGGTCGCGATGAGCGAGCCCCAGAAGAATGCATGGTCCCAGCGCTTGCTGGTCATGCGCGTGCCTGGCCGGAACTCGAAGGCGACGCCGCGGAATACGAGGCCGAGCACCATCGCGAGGAGCGGGAAGTAGAGCGCCGGGAAGATGATCGCGAAGGCGAGCGGGAAAGCCGCGAACAGCGCCAATCCTCCGAGCACGAGCCAGGTTTCGTTTCCGTCCCAGATGGGCGCCACCGAGGCCATCATCAGATCGCGCGCGCGATCGCCGGGCGCGAACGGGAAGAGGATCCCGACACCGAGGTCGAAGCCGTCGAGCAGTACATACATGAAAACCCCGAAGGCGAGGATGACCGTCCAGATGGGCACGAGGTCGAGGACCATGGTAGGTCTCACTCAGACGCCGGACCGGTGACCGCCGACAGCGGCCGGGCGGGACGCTGTTCGGGCCGCAGCTCCTGCCTCTCGAGCGGTTCCGGGAGACCTTGCCGCACCAGCCGCACGAAGTAGTTAAGGCCGGCGCCGAAGACGACGATGTAGACCGCGATGTAGGTGAGGAGTGACGCCAGGACGTCGCCGCCCGTGAGCGTGGGCGTCACCGCGTCCGCGGTGCGCAGGTGTCCGTAGACCACGTAGGGCTGCCGGCCGACCTCGGTCGTGATCCAGCCGGCGGTCACGGCGACATAGCCGGCCGGGATCGCCCAGGTGGCCGAGCGCAGGAACGCCGGGGTGGCGAAGAGCCGCTTGCGCCAGGCGAGCCACCACGCCCAGGCCGTGAGCGCGAACATGATTGCCCACATGCCGACCATCACCCGGAAGCCGAAGAACACCGGCAGGACCGGGGGGCGGTCCGCCGGTGCGAAGTCCTTGAGGCCCCGCACCACGCCGTCGAAGCTGTGGGTGAGATAGAGGCTCCCGAGCTTGGGGATCGACAGCTCGGCGCGGTTCCTCTCGGCAGTTTCATCCGGAAGCGCAAACAGCACCGCCGGCGCCTCGGCGCGTGTCTCCCACAGGCTCTCCATCGCCGCGAGCTTCTGCGGCTGATGCTCGAGCGTGTTTAACCCGTGCAGATCGCCGAGCAACGCCTGGGCGGGCACCAGCACCGAAGCGAGGATCACGCCCATCGCGATCATGACCTTCGCCTCGTCAACGAAGCGGCCGTGCCGCAGATACCAGGCCGCGATCCCGATCACCGTGAACGCCGTGGTGAGATAGGCGGCAGTCACCGTATGCAGTAACCGATATGGGAACGACGGGTTGAAGATGACCGCCAGCCAGTCGGTCGGCACGAACCGTCCGTCGATGATCTCGAAGCCGGCGGGTGTTTGCATCCAACTGTTCGCCGCCAGGATCCAGAAGGCGCTGAGGAGCGTCCCGATCGCGACCATGAGCGCGGAGAAGCAGTGCGCCCACTGCGGGACGAGCTTGCGCCCGAAGAGCAGCACGCCGAGGAACCCCGCCTCCAGGAAAAATGCCATCAGGGCCTCGTAGGCCATGAGCGGGCCGACGATGTTCGCGGTGGCGTCCGAGTAGCGGCTCCAGTTGGCGCCGAGCTGGTAGGGCAAGACGATCCCCGATACCACCCCCAGGCCGAACGCCACGGCGAAGATCCTGATCCAGAAGATCGAGATCCGCAGATACACCTGCTTCTTGGTCGCGAGGAGCAGTCCTTCCAGCACCGCGATGTAGGACGCTAACCCGATCGTGAACGCCGGCAGCAGGAAGTGGAAGGCGATGACGAAGGCGAATTGGAGACGCGACAGGATAACGGGATCTAAACTCATCGGCATCTCCCTCTAAGCTCAACGTAGTTCAGGCGAGCGTCCCAGCCAGGCAAAGGCTCTTGCATCACTCTTCCTCGCGACGCCCGGCGATTTCATCGGGTGTGATCGTCGCTGCCCTCGCGCCAAACCGGCCGGTCACATAATACACCAGCGCGGCAATGTCCGCATCGGAATGGCCGCCGATGCCGCGCGATCCGGTCAGTCCCGCACCCAGTCTTCGACCATCCGCCGCGGGAGGTGGGGTGTCTCCGTCAGCGGCGGGTGCCGGCGCCCGGTCAATACCGCATGACAGACCCGCAAGGTCTCGATCACGAGCACCCAGGTGGTGACGAGGAACAACACCGTCAAGGCGGCATCCAGTTGGTCATTGAAGATAAGCTGCGGCGCCTGCCCTACTTTGTCGGGGGCTAGCAGGCCGCGGCTCAATTGCTCGCCGAGCTCGCGCGCATGCGCCAGGAACCCGACCCGCGGCTCTGGGCTGAAAAGCTTTTCCCAAGCCGCGGTGCTCGTCACGGTAACCAGCCATGTCAGAGGCAGCGCGGTCACCCAGGCGTAACGCGCCCGTCCGCACTTGACCAAGATGGTAGTCGCAACGCAAAGCGCGATCGCGGCCAGCATTTGATTCGAGATCCCGAAGAGCGGCCAGAGACTATTTATGCCCCCGAGGGGGTCAATCGTGCCGATATACAGGAAATAGCCCCAGCCGCCGACCACGAGCGCGCTCGTCAGCCAGACACTCGGATACCAACTGGTCCGCCCTAAGGCCGGAATGAGGTTCCCCAGGAGGTCTTGTAGCATGAAGCGCGCGCAACGGGTACCCGCGTCCAGCGTGGTCAAGATAAATAGCGCTTCAAACATGATCGCGAAGTGATACCACACGGCCAGAAGACCGCCACCGAAGGTGCTGGAAAAAATGCTGGCCATGCCTACGGCCAAGGACGGGGCGCCGCCGGTGCGCGCGAACAGCGTCGCTTCCCCCATCGACGCCGCCAGCGATTGCATTTGTTCCACCGACACCGGAAAACCCCAGCTCGTGATCGTGGCCACGGCCTCGGCCGCTTCCGCCCCGACGACACCCGCCGGGCTATTGATGGCGAAATACACCCCGGGTTCCAATACGGTGGCCGCAACCATCGCCATGATCCCGACGAAGGACTCCATCATCATCGCGCCGTAGCCGATGAAACGCACATCCCGCTCGTTGGTTAGGAGCTTCGGCGTCGTCCCCGAGGCGACAAGTGAGTGAAACCCCGAGATCGCGCCGCAGGCGATCGTGATAAAGACAAAAGGAAACAGCTTGCCCCCGAAGATGGGGCCCGTGCCATCGATAAATTGCGTGAGCGCAGGCATCTTGACTTCGGGCTGAAGCACCACGATCGCCACGGCCAGCGCCGCGATGGTTCCGATCTTCATAAACGTCGATAAGTAATCGCGCGGCGCGAGCAACAGCCAGACCGGAAGAACCGAGGCCGCAAAACCGTAGCCAATGACCATGAGTGCCAGGCTCGGAGCGTCGTAATCGAACCAAGGGCGCAGCCAGGGCTGGGCGTCGATCCATCCTCCGCCCAAGACCGCGAGCACCAGCAAGATCACACCGAGGCAGGTCCCTTCGAGCACGCGTCCGGGCCGGATCCCGCGCATATAAGTGCCCATCACCAAGGCAATCGGGATCGTCGCGGCGACGGTGCTGGTGGCCCACGGGCTATGTTTCATCGCGTTGACGACGACCAGCCCGAGCACGGCGATGAGAATAATCATGATGGCCATGACTCCCACGAGCGCCACCGCTCCGCCGACCGGTCCAAGCTCATCGCGGGCCATCTGTCCGAGCGAGCGCCCATCGCGCCGGGTCGAGAAAAACAAGATCACGAAATCCTGTACGCAGCCCCCGAGCACCGCCCCCACTAGAATCCATAAGGTGCCGGGCAGGTAACCGAACTGGGCCGCTAGAGTCGGCCCGATGAGAGGACCCGGACCCGCGATGGCCGCGAAGTGGTGCCCGAAAACGATCCATTTATGTGTGGGGACAAAGTCGCGGCCATCGTTAAGCCGTTCAGCCGGAGTAGCACGAGTGCCATCCAAAGCCAGCACGTGCGCGGCGATGAAGGCGCTGTAAAAGCGGTAACCGAGTGCATAGATGCACAGCGCGGCGACGATAAACCAAAGGCCGTTGATCGTTTCTCCTCGATGCAGCGCGATGGCGCCCACCGCGCTCGCCCCGAGGATGGAAACTCCCAGCCACAGGCATGCCTGCCAGATCACGCGCGCAGAGGGTGTTCGGTCGCGATTCTTTTTCTGGTTCATGAGCTGGTTTAGTCGCTGGCGTTTTGGCGCCGTTAGGAACGTTACCCCAAGACCGCGATGAGATAGGCAGCGTAGAGGCTACCGTTAATGGCGAGCTGCCAGACGTAGAGCCTCCCCACCCGGACTGCCAGCCTCAGCCATAGGGCCGCGACCAAGGTGATGAGCACCCCCGTGAATACCTCCAGGCGCAAATCCCAGGGTGTCAAAAGGATTCCGATGGCCGGAAGTATCGTACCCTGAAACACCATTGCGCCCGTGATGTTTCCGAACGCCAGTGTGTCTTTGTGGCGGCGGATCCAGAGAATGCTGTTCACCTTCTCGGGAAGCTCGGTCGCGATCGGGATGATCAAAAGCGACAGCAGCAGCGCTGAAACGCCGATCTCGCGCGCCACATCATCTACATTATGAATAAACCCTTCCGCGCCGGCGACCAATAACCCGAGCCCGATAGCGATCTGAATTAACAGGACCAGCATGTGGTCGGGCAACCCGAGCCGGCACAGATACATATCCGTATGCGCCTGTGTACCGTGGCCATCCTTAACTAATTGCGCCGACACCCGCAGCGTCAGCATGACATAGACGAAATAAATGAGCACCAGGGTCAGGCCCAGAAAAACCTTCAAAGTGACAAAATAGTGGGGTTCCCGGGGGATAAAAAGCGCCCCGGCAGCGATACCGAAGGCCAGCAAAAAGAAATTTAGGTCCCGTGCGAGCCCGGTTTTCTCGGGCGTGAGCCCCCCTTTAAGCCCGCGCTGCCCGACGACCGACAAGCCCATCAGGCATAAGGACAGCGTGGAGAGCATCAGCGGTGCGCCGATGATCGCCCCGACTCCTATCTCTTCGTTGACGTCCGCATGTTCAGTCCCGGCAAAGATAGCGAGAATGGGGACCATGCTCTCCGGCATGGCGGTGCCGACAGCGGCAAACAGCGAGCCCGTGACTCCTTCGGAGATTTTCAGTTTTTCACCCAGATGTTCCAACGCATTGGTGAAAATCTCGGCGGCCATGAGAATAACGAGCAGCATGCCCACTAGTTCCACGTATATCATGACCCCTACCATTCCCCCCTGCGGATTTCAAACCGTCGAGACGCGCGGCGGAGCCTACCGGCAACACGAGACGCCGCTGCTTTTAGAAGCGACAGCATAGCGATAACGAGATGAGTTTTCAGCCGCTTGACAAACGAACGCCAGTCGAGCTCGCGTTATAACGTGGTTAACACGGTTACCGTGGCGCGGGCATTGAACTTTGTCAGGCGTCCAAGGTCGGAGTAGGAAAATTCGCCGTGATGACCGCATTGCGAGCCCAGAGACACTGATAATTACGCGCCGCTACCCTCCTGACGAACCCGCCCTTTGGCATATTCGAGTCTCCTTTTGCGGTGCTTATGGTCATACATTCCCGAATTTGACCGATGCAGCACCGGCCGTGCTACGCAGGCAACGAATACCACTTGAGCGGCGTTCATGGAAGAATGCTGGGGAAGCGCAGTCTGATACTGCGCATGCGTTGAACGGCCCGCTATCGAACAGGACCTCGATAGCGGGCGGGCTTATCTATCCACCATCAGGAGACCATCGTATGAAAAATACCAAGGGCGTTTTATTGGCCACGGCTGCCGCGGCGTTATTCATGAGCCATCCCATACTGGCGGAAGACGTCCACCCCGCCGCCGAAGGTAAGGTAAAATGCAGCGGCGTTAACGCGTGCAAAGGCACCTCGGAGTGCAATACCAAAACCGCTCTTAACGCCTGTAAAGGAAAAAACGCGTGCTCCGGACAAGGCTGGGTATCCTTGACCAAGGAGGCGTGCGAGACTAAAGGCGGCAAAGTGACCGAATAAGGGCCAGAGAGGTTGAGGCGGGGCGGTTCGGCCCCGCCTGTCCAATGCTCCCCACTTCGGAAAAGCGATTTCCGGCGCTCGGTTTTGGCCTCGGTCTCCGCAAGGAGCATTACGAAGCCGTCCTCGCCGGCCAGCCACCGCTCGGGTGGTTCGAAATAGTCTCTGAAAACTATATGGTGGCCGGCGGCAAGCCCGTCGATTACCTCGAGCGCATCCGTGCCGACTATCCCCTCGTGATGCACGGCGTCTCGCTCTCCATCGGCGGGACGGATCCGCTCGATGCGGACTACCTCAAGCAACTCAAGACCTTGGCCGATCGCATCGAGCCCGCCTGGATTTCCGATCATCTGTGCTGGACCGGCGTGAAACCCGTTAACCTGCACGATTTAATGCCCTTGCCTTACACCGCCGAGGCTCTGCATCATGCCGCCGGGCGCGTGCGGCAGGTTCAAGAGTACCTGGGACGGCGGATCCTGTTGGAAAACGTGTCGAGCTACCTCGACTACCGCGCCTCGGAAATGCCGGAATGGGAATTTCTCCGAGCCCTTGCCGAGGAATCCGATTGTCTGCTCCTGCTCGACATCAACAACGTGTACGTCAGCGCTTGCAACCATGCGTTCGATGCGTACACGTACATCGAACACCTGCCACTCACACGGGTGCAGCAATTTCATCTCGCGGGTCACCGTGATTATGGAGCCTACCGCATCGATACTCACGACGAGCCCATAATCGATACCGTGTGGGACCTTTATGCCAGGGCGATTACGCTGTTTGGCAAGGTGTCTACCATGATCGAGCGCGATGATAATATTCCCCCGTTCGAGGACTTGCTTGCGGAGCTGGCGCAGGCTGAGCGGATCGCCACCCAAGCGCTCCTGCCGCACGATTCCTCGGCCGACCGTGACGACCGGTTAGGCTATCCGATCCATGCCGAGCTTGCGTGAGCTACAGCAATCCATTCAGGCCTATGTGCTTGCGCGCGGCCCGGGCGCGCAAACCGAGGTGCTGGCGAGCCCCTCGGTAAGCGCCGAGACGCGCCTCGAGATTTACGCTAATGCCTACCGTGTACGGCTCCAAGAAGCCTTGGCGAGCGACTTCCCCGCATTGCGGGCCATGGTCGGCGCGGAGCGCTTCGCTCATTTGGCCGCGGCCTATACCGATGCCTATCCCTCCGGGCATTTTTCCATACGCTACTTCGGGCAGCACCTCCACACTTTTCTCGCGTCGTCCGAAGATTTCCGCAATGAACCTTGGCTTTCGGAACTAGCGGCTTTTGAATGGCGGCTGGGTGAGGCCTTCGATGCCGCCCATGCGCCGCCCCTGACGGCGGAGTCGCTCGCCCAGCTTGCGCCCGCCGCGTGGTCTAACATCGGCCTCGCCCTGCACCCATCGGTGCGGCGCTTGGATTTCGGCTGGAACGTAGCCGAGATCTGGCAGGCCGTCGATCGCCATGAGACTCCGGGAACACCCCTCGCCTATCCGCACCCGCTGGCGTGGCTAATCTGGCGTCAAGAACTGAAAACCTTTTTCCGCTCGCTGGAGCGCGAAGAAGCCTGGGCGCTCGATGCGGTCCTCAAGGGCACGCGCTTCGGTGATCTGTGTGAAGGGCTGTGCCGTTGGCTGCCCGAGCACGAGGTCGCTCAGCGTGCGGCGGGGTTTTTAAGGCGTTGGATTAATGATCAGCTGGTGACGGCCATCGACGCCTGTCCCGGCTAATACACCATGCGTGGCTTCCGCCGCGGATCACGCCCCGGTATAATCCCGGTAGATAGAGCCAGCGGGAAAGTAGGCTACGGGCCACCATCCGGGTAATGAGCGCGATGTCTTTGACCGCGCGGAAATGACTGGGACGGGCATTGCCCGCGTAGAGGGCCGGAATCGGTAAGAACAAGCTTAGGCACCCCCGCTGCGCACCCTGGATCAAGATCTCGCTTTCCAGCACAAAGCCTTCGGATCGAAGATCTAACCGCCGCAGAAGACCGGCAGGGTACAGGCGGAAACCGCATTGACTGTCGTCGACGGCGTAACCGGCGGCCCACGAGATCCAGAAATTGGCGATCTTGTTGGCGATATAGCGCTTACGGGGGAAGGCGGCCTTCTCCGCGAGGCGCGAGCCGGTGATGATCTCCCGCGGGTGGGCTTGCGCCAGGGCCAGGAATCGCGGAATATCTTCCGGCCGGTGCTGGCCGTCGGCGTCCAGGGTAATCACCGCCGAGGCACCGTGACGGAGCGCCGCCCGCATCCCGGTCCAGAGGCTCGCGGCCTTACCGAGGTTGCGCGGATTGCGTACTAGGGTGATCGGCAGATCGGCGACGCTGGCGCCCGTGTCGTCCGTGGAGCCGTCGTCAACGATAATGACCTGGGGGCAATGGCGCAAAACCCCCACGACGACGACGCGCAGAGTCCGCGCTTCATTGTAGGCAGGAATTACGGTAACGACGCCGTTCATATCGAGGGGGGGGCCGTGTTCACCGGCATTTTTATAGGGTAAGGCCATTCGTATGAACTGACTAGAGGATCTTGGCCTAGGCGATCCAAATCATCCATGACGACTTTACCCGACTACCGCCGCTGGCGTCCGGCTCCCCTGATCAAGGCGTCCGCGCTTCTGCACGCCGGCGCGGTGGTGGCGACGATCCTCCGCCCAGGAGCCTGGCCCTGGACCGCCGGCGCCGTCGTCACCGACCAGGCGATGCTGACCATCGCTGGGCTGTGGCCGCGGTGTAGTCTACTGGGACCGAACTGGAAGCGACTACCGCCCGAAGCCGCGGCGCGGGGCGAGATGGCCATTACCATAGATGATGGCCCGGAGCCAAAGGTTACACCCGCTGTTCTCGACCTGCTCGACCGGCACGGCGCGAAAGCCACCTTCTTCTGCATCGTCAAGCGAGCGATGCGCCACCCTGATCTGTGCAGGGAAATCGTCGATCGCGGCCACGCAGTGGAAAACCATAGCCTGGGTCACCGGCGCGACTTCGCACTGCTTGGACTCCGCGGCTTCGTCCGAGAGATCGAAGCCGCCCAGGACACATTGGCCGCGATCACCGGGATGCGCCCGCTGTTTTTCCGTGCCCCCGCAGGCTTGCGCAACCCCTTGCTCGATCCGGCGCTCTGCCGCTTCGACCTGCGCCTGGTGAGCTGGACCCGCAAGACTGGCAAACGGTGCTGCGCCGGTTCGGCTTCACTGTCGAGCCGGTGCCGATGAGTCAAGGTACGCCCTTTGCTGACGTGTTGCTTGTCGCTAGGCTCGGCCCCGCCGGTTGAAAGATCCCGCCGCGAGCCCGGAATCCCAACTGTCGTCCGTCGCCGCATACAAAACCGAGGTCCTGCTGTTCTATCGATTCCAGCGTGTAATGACGCGCCTCTCGGCATCATCGCAATTCGCTTGCGGTCGGCTCTGTCGGGACGGCGAAGTGCGCGGCGTCGAGCGGGGCGTTGCGGGTCGTGGCATCGAAACGGTAGCTGAGCGCGCCGCCGTTGGGCAGATCGACGACGATCTCGCGCACCTCGAGGGTGTCGGCGGCGATGCGGTTGGCGATGCGCGCGGGCATGCGCGAGGAGGCGTCGGCATTGCGCGTGAGGACAATCGCGTAGCGGTCTTCCTCGCGCCTGACCTCGGGCGTGTAGTCGCTTTCCTCCTCGGCCGGCTGGCCGCGCAGAAGGCCGAGCAGCGAGAGGAACGGCTTGCCGGCGCTGTCCTCCCGGAGGGATTTTTCGGCGAGCCGTGCGCCGGTCTTTTGAATGAAGAGCCGATCGCCCAGGACCAGGACGAACTCCCCGGCGGGCTTGGTGTAATCGAGACGCAGCTGCTCCGGCGCCCGATACGCGAGCGTGCCGGTGCTGACCACCGGATCGCGCAGCCCGGGCAGGGTGAGCGTCTGCACGATCGTGGCCGACCAGGTGAGCGTCTCGCGCTGACGGGTTTGAAATTGTGCGCGTAGCGCGCTAGCGCGCTCGGCGGACAGCGGCGCGGCGAGCGTGGTGGTAGCGGCAAGGAGGGTAATGACGATTAGGCCCTGGAGATGGCGGAGCATGCTGCATTTTCTGCTACCGGGACTAGCTCGGCAACTTCACCGACCCGCCGCGGTGCCGCGTCGTGAGGCCCGCGAGCACGGGGAGGAAGAACAGGCACGCGGTGACGGCGGCGATGATGCCGAGATCCATCACCAGGCCAAAGTTCTGTAGCGCGGGCTGGCTGGTGAGCATGGGTACACCGAAACCGATGCACGAGGCGAGGCCGGTGAGCAGGATGGGCACGCCGATGTGCGCGTAGAGGTGCACGTACTCGCGCTGTTGTTGCAGGGCCATGAGGACATGCAGGCTGTAGTCGATGCAGAGCCCGAGCAGGAGCGGCACGCACAAGAGCGAGAGCGGGCTGAGCGCGACGCCGGTGAGCGCGATCAGCGCGGCGAGGAGGAGGAACGAGAGGCCGAGGGCGGCGAAATTGAGCAGTACCATGCGCAGTGAACGTTGAGCGAGCGCGCACAGCACAACGATGCATGCGAGCACCCAGCCGCTGAGGCGGCGAAGATCGGCGAGCGCGGTGCGGTTGAGCTCGTCTTTGAGCGTGACCCAGCTCACCGGCAGCACGTTCGCGCCGACAATACTGATTCCGCCGGACGGCACCGGCTGCTCGGCGGCGCCGGGGAGGCGGACCATGGCGCGATAGAGGCCGGATCCTTCGCGGTGAAGTTTGGCCAGGAGCGGGGAGACGGCGGTGAAGGCGTCGGGCGCGCCGGCGGCGGCGCGGTCGAGGGTCTCGACGAGGGTCAGGGTGGGACCGCTCCATTCGCTGCCGAGGCCGGTGGTATCGAAAGCGGCGCGGAGTTGTGGGGTGATGCCGTTTTTCCACAGCGCTCGGTTTTCGCGCTGGCGCGAGGGCGCGGGCAGGAAGGCGCTCTGCGGCGAGCGACGGCCGCCGGTCACGCGCACTGCGAGCTCATCGGCGGCGCGCCGTACGGCGTCCCAGCTCGGCGCCTCGACGAGGTAAATCGCGTCCTGCCAGCTCGGGTCGCTTTTCGCGAGCACCTGCTGGCCGCGAAAGGCGGCGCTCTGCGTGGGTTGGAGCCGGTCGAGGTCGGGCGCGTACAGCGCGCCTGGATCGCGCAACAGCCAGGCGGCGCCGGCGAGGCTAGCGAGCGTGGCCAACACCAGCAGCGCGCGGCCACGGCGCTCCATCGTGCGAGCCATCGCGCCGCTCATGCGGGCTAGAAAAGGCGGTGGCTTTGGCGGGCGCATGGCCCACGCGGTGGGGAGCAGCCAAGTGGCGAACGACGCCGACGCGAGAAGCCCGGCGGCCACGAGCAAGGCGAGTTGGCTCAGGCCCGGCAAGGACGAAAACACGAGCACCAGAAACGCCGCCGCCGTCGTGACCGCGCTGAACCAGATACCGCGGCACAACCGCGCCCACACGGCGCCGTTGTCGCGGAAATGCGAGGCGTAGTGATGATAGACGAGGATGCTGTAATCCATGCTGATCCCGAGCAGGATGCACGCGAATCCCATGCTAATCACATTCAGGGAGCCGATGGCGAGGCGCGCGGCGATGAGGCCCACGCCGAGGGCGAGAAACTGCCCGAGTAAGATCCAGACGAGCGGCCTCAGGGTACGATAGAAAGCCCAGAACGCCGCGCTGACGAGCACGGTGGCGACGATGATCATCAAGCGCATGTCGCGGCGCATCTGGGTCGAGATTTCGGCTGTAAAAGCGGGCCGGCCGGTGAGCAGCAAGCGCGTCTCGCCGGGCACGGTTTGCCGTACGGCGGCGTGGATCGCGGCCGAGAAGTTCTCGCACTCGTCGAAGGTGATGAGCGCTCGCGTGGCGGTGATGGTGAGCGCGGTCGCCGGCCGTTCGGTCCATTGGAAATGGTCGTGGTCTTTGCCCGTGCCGAGCGCGTCGAGCAGGCCGAGCGGGTCGAATTGACGGCGCGTCAGCTCTTCGGGATCGAGCGCGCCCGTGAGCACCGAGGGCAGCTCGTCGAGCCGCGCGCGCACCGGCCCCGGCCCGAGCGCGGCGACGACGCGCGAGAATCGCTCCGCCGGCAGATTCCAGATCGCCCACGCGGCGAGCTGCGGCGCGGCTCGCAGCCATTCATCGCCGGGCGCTGCGACGGACTCGACGCCGGGCAGCGCCGCCAGGACGGGGCGCAGCTTTTGAAAAACCTCGTCGCGCGCGGTGGCGGGCAGCGTGTCTTCGGCGACCAGGATCACTTCGCGATCGCTGGTGAATTGCCGTTGGAATTGATCGAGCCCGCGCACGCTCGGCAATTCCCGCGGGAACAACGCCAGCAGCTCGGTCTCCAGCCTGATCGTCCACCCGGCCCACACGGCGCCGGCGAGGACTACGAGGACGGCCGTGATGCGCGGATACCAACCGGACGGAGGGGGATGCGACATGAAATCGGCAACATGGCCCGGCGGCGAAACGCCGGCGCTATCTGGCTGAGACCAGCCGCGGCAGTGAAATCCACTTACACATCACCGGGTAATGACATTACCATGCAAGCAGGCATTTACAGGACTGCGCGGGATCTGCTTTCTGTGCAAGAATTACGAATTCGCCACCCACGGGATGAATTAATGAAGGGCAATGCTTCACGCGAGGACCTCTCCCATAAGGAGCCAAAAGTACCGCACCCTGTCCTCGATAAATACTACGCAAGTGAGACGGAGAGGCAGCCATTCGTCCTCGACTTATTCGACGGCGCCGCCAAATATTATAACCTTGCATGTGCGGTGCTGTCGCTCGGCTCCGGCCAATTCTATCGCCGCTGGGCGCTTGCGCGCTCAGGGCTTGGCGCCGGCATGAAGCTTCTCGATGTCGCCGTGGGCACGGGACTCGTCGCGCGAGCGGCCATGGCCATTCTCCGTGACCCTCGGTCCGTGATCGGACTCGACCCCAGCAGCGGAATGTTAGGCGAAGCACGCAAGACTCTACCTATTCCGCTGGTGCTGGGGATTGCGGAGAAACTACCGTTCGGAAACGACAGCTTCGATTTCCTAAGCATGGGTTATGCGCTCCGTCACGTAGCCGATCTAGGCGTGAGCTTCAGAGAATTCCTACGGGTCTTGAAGCCAGGAGGCCGCATTCTGATCCTGGAGATATCTCGTCCTCCCTCGGCTGTCGGCCAATTTTCGATTCGGGTCTACTTTCAGAAAGTCTTGCCTCTGATTATGCGCATTTTCACCAGGAGCGGGTACGCCCGATTGCTAACTACTTATTACTGGGACACGATCACGGAATGCGTCGAGCCAACGACCATCATGGAGATCCTGGGCGCCAGCGGCTTCGACAATGTCGAGCGCCGGGTCTACGGTAGGATTTTTAGCGAATACAC
>JBIMKC010000027.1:16722-18820 GCA_043673925.1 Chromatiales bacterium
GCGGCTTCGACAATGTCGAGCGCCGGGTCTACGGTAGGATTTTTAGCGAATACACCGGGCTAAAATCGGCGCGGTAACTTACGGATACGCTCGGCGTATGGACTCAGAGCTTGCGAAAAATCGTCGCGAGAGCCCGAGCGCAAGAGAACGGGTGCGTTCATAAAGTCCCCTTAAAAAGTGCTTGCCAGGGTATCTTGACTAACGGGAGTCCGATGATATTACATTAATCACACGGCAAGTACGGGGCTGAAAAAATTAATCTCACGGGGAGACCGACCATGAATGTGCATAAGACACTTAAAACAGGCGCCTGGATTGGAATCATGATGGCGATTTTAGCGGGCTGTAGAACCGCGCCGCTCTATAACGTGACCGACTCAGCGGTGCCACCGGTGACCTCCGGCAAGACCCATACGCTGGATAATGTGACCAAGGCCATCGTCGACGCCGGCATGGGCCTAGGCTGGGAAATGCATGTCGTGAGGCCCGGTCAGATCACCGGCACGCTGCACCTCCGCAGCCACACGGCGATCGTCGACATCCCTTACACCACCACTTCCTATAGCATCGTTTACAACAGCAGCCAGGACCTCAACTACGACTCGGCGAAACAGACCATCCATGCGAACTACAATGGGTGGATCCAAAATCTGGATAAAGCGATCCGGGGGCGCCTGAGCGCATTCGGTTACTAGAACCGCGACCGCGGGTCCGGGCGGGCAGGCCGGACCGCGTGGTGGCCGGGCCGTTATCCAATGCCGCCGTTGCTACCGATCCCCTGCTAAAACTCCCCGGCCGGCTGACCGCCTCGCAAGGCCCGCAAGCTCTCAGCTCTTTTCGATCAAGGCCGTGATCACTGCATCGGCACCGATCAACGGGATCACCCGTAACAAAACTTCGGTCATCACGCCGGACTGAGCTTGCGCTGCCATTTTCACCTTGCGTTCTCGCCAGTCGACCGTATGAATTATATTGGCAGCAACTACACAAGCCTGCTCTAGGTTGTTAATAGGCACTTCCGTAGGTGAATTCCTGATACTGGTGCTAATCGGGCAACAAATCATCAGTCCGGTTTGTTTATTATACGCGCGACTTGACAGCACCAAAGCAGGCCGGTACTTGCCGATCTCCTTCCCTTTCTTTGGCTCGAAATCTAACCAGACAATATCATTTCGCTGAGGCACATAAGGCCTTGCCACATTACTCCCCCAACTCAGTCGTCAGAAGCGAAAACAACTCATCAGTATGCGCTTTACGAGGCGTCATGCCTTTGAGAAGTTCAGCTTCTGAATAAGGGATCCGGAGGGTCTTTTTAACAACTTTCTTCTTTATAACCAAACCTTTATTGGTAACCTCTACCGTTACCTTCGCACCTTTACCGATTTGCGCCAAGTCGCTTATCGATTTAGTGATGCGCAATCCCAGGCTATTGCCCCAGGGCTGTATTGTCGCCTCAAACCTTGCATTGCTTGGCATTCGATTTTCCTGCCCCATTCGTAACTACACCGTATATACGGAATCAGTATAAACATCGGTGCCCTTGCGTACAAGCTCGTCCTCGTATGGTCCAAGAACTGGATCGAGGGACGTCAGGCGGCCTCTCTGTGGTAGCTCCACATCTTGCAGATTTCATTCGCCTCGGGTTGCATACCGGATGCAGAAAGCAGGAACTCTTGGGGCTTGAGTGCACTCGCACTGATCTCCAACGACGATTGCTGTTCTTGGAAGCTGAGCATACGAAGACAGCTCGGCGACGAACGGTCCCTATCAACGCGGTCGCGCGTGAAGTAATCGCGAATAGGCTCCAATTTCGAGTTCACAACTGTCCGTCAAGTCCTTGGGTTTTCGCTCACAAGAATGGTGATCGTATCAAGGATGTCAAACGCGGTTTTGCGGCCGCGTGCCGACAAGCGGAACCTGCAGATTCTCGAATTTACGATCTTCGCCACACCTGCGCTGCGTGGTTGGTGTCCGTGGGTGTACCGCTGACCGAAGTGCGTGATCTGCTTGGTCACACGACAGTCAATATGACTGAAAAGTATGCCCATCTTGCCCCGGAAAACGTGCGCACCGCAGTGGCCCGCCTGGAAGACGAGTC
>JBIMKC010000027.1:18920-20548 GCA_043673925.1 Chromatiales bacterium
CCCATCTTGCCCCGGAAAACGTGCGCACCGCAGTGGCCCGCCTGGAAGACGAGTCACGATCTGGTCACGCGCGGGAATTTGGACTAATAAAAGAAGTGAGTTAACTCATTGTAATTATTGGTGGCTATGGGTGGACTCGAACCACAGACCTCAGCATTATGAGTGCGAGAACATACCCCTTTTCCCCTCTTTAAATATCCGTACATCACCCCTAAGCTCACTTTTGATAGCCTACTGATCTACAAGGGGTAACACCAATATACAGTGGCTTTAAGGACATTTAAGGATATCTGTGGTATAGTGGCGTATGACTGTCTTTTGACTGTCTTTTTTGCCCGCTTCCAAGTCTTTGATCGGGCGAGAGGTCGTCCAAACAGTCCCAATGCAAGGACCGGCCATGCAACGCTTTACCGACAATGTGATCGCCAAACTCGAGCCCCAGGCAAGCCCCTACGACCTGCGCGATGGGGGGTGCCGCGGGCTGCTAGTGCGGGTGGAGCTCTCTGGCAAGCGTACTTACTACTTGCAGTATTACTTAGACGGAAAACGCCGCCGCTACCGCATCGGGCCGGTGGAGGATTTCACCGTTCACCAGGCGCGGCGGCGTGCCGATGCGCTACGGGGCCGGGTGGCGCGCGGTGAGGATATCCAACAGAGCCGTATCGGTGAACGGGAGGCACACCGGGCGCATATCGCGGCGCAAAGGCGGGAGAAGCACCAGGTGCTCGGGATGTTTCTC
The DNA here is from genome assembly GCA_043673925.1 of Chromatiales bacterium. Taxonomy (GTDB): domain Bacteria; phylum Pseudomonadota; class Gammaproteobacteria; order JACCXJ01; family JACCXJ01; genus USCg-Taylor. Next base: position 19,660 of record JBIMKC010000027.1, read on the forward strand.
GAAGAGGTCTATGTGCATCACGTGGAACAATTTCGGCACGGGGACATGATGATCGCTCGAATCAAACGCGTATTCGCCGAGTTCCTGAACCGCCCCATGCCCCAGATCGGCGTTTGGGAACTCACTAAGCACCGGCAGCGCAGAAAGCGCGCGGGGATCGCCGCAATCACCATCAATCGCGATGTCGCGGAGTTGCGTTCGGCGCTCTCACATGCGGTAGAACTTAAGGTGCTCGATCATCATCCGCTGGATGGATTGAAACCGCTGCGCGCGGATGATAACAAAATCGTGCGCTATCTCTCCAATGAGGAAGAAGCGCGGCTGCGGACCGCGCTTCGGGCGCGCGATGATAAGCTTCGGCGTACCCGTCAATCCGGCAACACGTGGAGGCGCGAACGCCATTATGAGCCGCTGCCTGAGATAGCCCGCTATGCCGATCACCTCACACCTGCGGTATTCGTCAGCATCAACACGGGATTGCGGCAAGGCGAGCTGTTGACGCTCATGTGGGAGGATATCGACTTCGCTCGGCGCGTTCTCACGGTGCGTGGAACTTCGGCCAAGTCAGGGAAGGCGCGGCATATTCCCTTGAACGATGAGGGCCTGGACGTATTGGCGGCATGGCGGAAGCAAAACGCAAACAAGTCTGTATTCCCCGTGACCTCGATCAAGCGCGCATGGACTAGCTTAAGGCGCGAGGCCGGGATCGAGCGTTTTCGATGGCATGACCTCAGACATCACTTCGCTAGCAAGTTAATTATGGCCGGCGCCGACCTTAACACTGTGCGGGAGTTGTTGGGCCATGCCGACATCAAAATGACCTTGCGCTACGCGCATCTTGCGCCCGAGCATAAGGCGGCTGCGGTGGCGTTGCTAAACGCGGGGGTAG
>JBIMKC010000028.1:0-20292 GCA_043673925.1 Chromatiales bacterium
CGAAAACGATCCCAATGTCCAGGCCCTGCGGGAGGCCTTCGGCGCGGAGGTCGATGTGGCTACGATCAGGGCAAACTGAGAGCTTGTGAATAAATCTACTGCGCAGCCTGCCCGCATCGTTGCGCGGTGCTCGGAATCCTCATGTATTTCCACATACACTGCGGTTCCTGCGCGCCGTGCGCCTCGCGGGCGGGCTTGCTCGCGACGATTTCTTCACAAGCTCTGACAGATTCGATACGCTACGCCGATGAACCTGCTGTCACGGTTTTTCCGGCCCAGGGGCGCGATCTCGCGCCTGTGGAAAACCCATTGCAAAGGTCCCCGCGGCATCGCCGGGACTAACTATAAGGAGGCTCTAGATGAAAGGCGGTTTCGGTAACCTACTAAAACAAGCCCAGCAAATGCAGGAGGATTTCAAGCGCGCCCAAGAGGATCTCGCCAACGTCGAGATCACCGGGGAATCCGGCGGGGGCATGGTGAAAGTGGTCATGACCGGGCGCCATGACGTGCGCAGAGTCACGCTCGATCCGGCCTTGCTCAAAGAAGAAAAGGAGATGCTTGAGGATCTCTTGGCGGCCGCTGTCAACGACGCGAACCGGCGCGTGGAGCAAGCGAGTCAAGACAAACTCTCGGGTCTCACCGCCGGGATGGGCCTGCCTCCGGGTTTCAAGCTCCCTATGTAAATTCATCCGCGGAGTCGGCCGTTAACACCTCCGCGCTCAAACTCATAAATTGAAACGCTACAGTCCGCTCATAGAGGAACTGATCCACTCCCTGCGCTGTCTTCCCGGTGTGGGTCCGCGATCCGCGCAACGCATGGCGTTTCACCTTTTGCAGCGCAACCGCGATGGGGCTCAACGCCTGGCCCAAGCGCTGCTCGCAGCAATGGCCGGCGTCAATCGTTGTGAGCGGTGCCGTAATCTCAGTGATATACCGCTGTGTGCGATCTGCGCGAGCGAGAGGCGTGATCCTAGCGTGCTGTGCGTGGTCGAAAATCCCGCCGATGTGCAATCGATCGAACAAGCGGCGGCATTTCAGGGCAGGTATTTCGTGCTCATGGGCCGCTTATCGCCACTTGACGGCGTGGGTCCGGAGGCCATCGGGATCGATAAGTTAAAGAACCTGCTGAGCGGCGGCGAGGTCAAGGAGGTGATCATCGCGACGGGCGCCACGGCCGAAGGCGAGGCCACGGCGCATTTTATCGGTGAGGTCGCGCGCGCGACCGGGCTGCGCGCGACCCGCATAGCCCATGGCATCCCGGTAGGGGGTGAGTTGGAATACGTCGATAGCACCACCTTGTCCCATGCTATCGCCGGCCGCCGCGATCTGTGAGGGCCCTATACATGACGCAATCGACAGGCAACCTCATCTGGATCGATCTGGAAATGACCGGGCTCGATACGCTTTCCGATCACATTATCGAGATCGCGACGGTCGTGACCGATGGCCAGTTGCAAACTTTAGGGGAAGGTCCCGTGTTTTCGATCTACCAGCCCCCGGAGGTGCTCGGCGCCATGGATGACTGGAATAAAAAACAGCACGCGAAATCGGGATTATCGGAACGGGTCCGGCAAAGCTCATGGACGGTCGCGGCCGCGGAGCGGATGAGCTTGGACTTTGTGCGGCAGTTTGTGGCGCCGTCGGCCTCGCCCATGTGCGGCAACAGCGTGTGCCAAGATCGGCGCTTTCTGCACCGGCTGATGCCCGAGCTCGAGCGTTTCTTCCATTACCGCAACCTCGATGTCAGCACCCTCAAGGAGCTCGCGCGGCGCTGGGCGCCCGGGCTAAAACCCTATGATAAAGACTCCAATCATCGGGCCCTGGAAGATGTCCTCGCCTCGATCGACGAGTTGGCATATTACCGCCAGCATCTGTTCAAGCTTTAATCGATGCGCGTACGCTCATCGCTTCCCCTAGCGCTATACCGCGCGGAGTCCGTACGGACCCTCGATCGCGAGGCAATCGAGGGCGGCGGGATTGCGGGTTTAACCTTGATGAATCGTGCCGGCGCGGCGGCTTTCGAGGTTTTGCGTACCCGCTGGCCCGAGGCCCGCCGGATCCTCGTTCTCTGTGGCCCCGGTAATAACGGCGGCGACGGTTATGTGTTGGCGCGCGAAGCGCGGCGCGCGGGCTTGACGGCCGCAATCCAGCAGGTTGGCGACACGGCGCTCAAGGGCGATGCGCGCGCCGCGGCCGAGACGGCCCTCGCGGCGGGCCTCGCGCCGCAGCCGTTTGATGCCTCGTCTCTGGGCGGCCATGAGGTGTTGGTGGATGCGATGCTCGGTACCGGCCTCGATCGCGAGGTCCGCGATGAGTATCGCTTAGCCATTGAGTCCGTCAATCAGTCGCCGTGCCCACGCCTGTCGATCGACATCCCCTCCGGACTCAATGCCGATACGGGGGCGGTTATGGGGGCGGCGGTGCGCGCTGAAGCGACCGTCAGCTTCATCGGTCTCAAACAGGGGATGTTTACGCGCGCGGGGCCGGAGCATTGCGGGGAGATCTATTACGATGATCTGAGCGTGCCGTGCGCGGTCTTTGAGCGCGTGCCGTGCTCCGCCCGCCGCTTGGAATTAGGGCCGCTGCGACGCCTCTTGCCCCAACGGCCGCGCGACGCCCATAAAGGACGGTTCGGCCACGTCCTGGTCGTCGGCGGAGAGATCGGCTACGCGGGAGCCGCCCGCATGGCGGGCGAAGCGGCGTTACGGGTAGGCGCGGGACTGGTTAGCCTGGCCACGCGCGCGGCCCATGCCGCCACGCTGTGCGCGGCGCGCCCGGAGATCATGTGCCACCCGGTGGAAACGGCCTCCGAGATCAAGGGGCTTTTAGATCAAGCCACGGTCATCGCGTTGGGTCCCGGTCTCGGCCGCTCATCGTGGGCCGTCAATCTCCTCGCGCGTGTCATCGAGAGCGAGCTGCCTATGGTGGCGGACGCCGATGCCTTGAATCTCATCGCCCTGGACCCCATCGCCAAGAGTACTTGGACGCTCACACCGCATCCGGGAGAAGCAGCGCGTTTGCTGGGGATGACGGTGGCGGAGGTTCAAGCCGATCGCTTTCGGGCGGTTGCGGAGCTGCAGCGCCGTTACGGGGGCGTCGCCATCCTCAAGGGATGCGGTACGCTCATCTGTGGTCCGAACGGGGACACCAGCCTCTGCGCTTACGGTAATCCGGGCATGGCAAGCGGGGGGATGGGCGATGTGCTCACCGGGGTGATCGCGGGGTTGCTGGGGCAGGGTTTATCTTCCCTCGATGCGGCCACGCTCGGTGCCTGTTTACACGCGCGCGCGGGCGATCGGGCGGCCGCGTCGGGCCAGCGCGGGTTGCTGGCGAGCGATCTCTTTCCCCATCTCCGATATCTTGCGAATCCGACGCAATCGGAGTGCGACGTCTGGCAAGACACGCCCTAGAACGACCGTGTGAGCCTCAACTGGCGCTGTGGCATTGACACCGAAGCGGAGATGGACGCGCTCGCCGCGCGCTTCGCGCGGGCGATTGGCCGTGGCGCCGGCACGGTGTTCCTGAGCGGTGATCTCGGCGCCGGTAAGACCACCTTCGTTCGTGGTCTATTGAAGGCCCTGGGCTATCGCGGCTTGGTCAAGAGCCCGACCTACACCTTGGTGGAGACGTATTCGATTGGCGGGCGCTCCATCTATCATTTCGATCTATATCGCCTGGCGGGTTCCGAGGAGCTCGAGGCTATCGGGGTACGCGACTTTGTCGACGGGCAGACGCTGTGTCTGATCGAATGGCCGGAACGCGGTGCATTGGGACTATTGCAGCCCGACCTGCACATGCGCATCGCGCTCGCCGGGGAGCAGCGTGACATAGCTTGCGAGGCTTACAGCGAATGCGGGAACGCGGTCTTGAACCAGGTGAGCGAGGACGGGTCCAGAATTCGGGTGCCTGAAACCGACCGGTAGTACATTAAACGCATACCCCCCGGTGTTGCCGCGGGTACCTTAGCGATGGGGTTTCCAAAGGGGAGAAGCGCAGCTCTCCCCTTTGGTCAAGGGCGGGGTTCATACCCCGCCCGCGAAGTATATTGATTATAAAATTCATAATGATAGTATATATATCTAAATAATACTTGAAATCTCTGCTATAACGCCCCAAAATAAGAACTATCAATAAATCCGGCGTCGCTCCCAATGCCACGCGGCCTATTTGCACTTCTCTTAATCATTGCCGTACCTTGCCACGCGGCCAGTATCAGCGGCCCGCGCATGTGGGCGTCCCCCGATAATACTCGGGTAGTCTTCGATTTAAGCGCTCCGGTGAACTACCACCTCTTTACGATGACCCATCCGCACCGCGTGGTGCTGGACATCGAAGGCGGGCGCTTCGTGAAACCCCCGCCGCCATCGGATCCCGCGGATCGATTCTTGAAATCGATTCGAAACGCCCCGCACGGACGGAAGCTGCGCTTGGTGTTGGACCTTAAGCAAAGGGCCGAGGTCAAGGGATTCGCGCTCGCCCCCCAGCGGCCCTACGGCCACCGGTTGGTCGTGGATCTCCTGGGCCGCGAGGAGGTCGCGCCGCAGGTGGCTCCACTCACTCAGGAACAGCAGCGTTTAAGGAACGTCGTGATCGCCATCGATGCCGGTCACGGAGGCGAAGATCCGGGGGCGATAGGGACGCAGGGTGCGCGCGAAAAGCAGGTGGTTTTGGCCATTGCCCGCAAGCTTGCCCAACGGGTCAACGATGAACGCGGCATGCGCGCGGTGCTAATTCGCGATGGAGATTATTTCATAAGCCTTCGGAATCGCATCAAGCGCGCGCGCCAGCATAAGGCCGACCTATTTGTGTCGATCCACGCCGATGCGTTTCGCGATCCGCAGGCCAGTGGCTCGTCGGTCTATGTGCTTTCCAGGCACGGCGCCAGCAGCGAAGCGGCGCGCTGGCTCGCGGAGCGGGAGAATGCCTCCGATCTGGTCGGCGGGGTCAGTCTCGACGACAAAGACGATCTCTTGCGGAAGGTGTTGCTCGATCTATCCCAGACCGCGGCCATCGACGCCAGCGTTAACGTCGGCGGCCGCGTTCTACAACGCCTGAATCGGCTTGGCAAGATACACCATCAGAGCGTTCAGCGGGCGGGATTCGCGGTCTTGAAATCGCCCGATATCCCCTCCGTTTTGGTGGAGACGGCTTTCATTACCAATCCGCTCGAAGAACGCAAGCTCACGAATCCCCGCCATCAAGGGGCCCTGGCCGCAGCCATCTTGGATGGCATCCGGGCGTATTTCCTGGAGGCGGCTCCGCCCGGGACGCTGCTCGCCATGCGGACACGCTGAGCGACGCGAGCGTATCGACTTCACGCGCCCTGCGTTAGCGCGATCAAGTCCGCGCGGCAAGCATACCCGGATGCAAAACGACGAACGCGAGCGCTAGTCCACGCGACACGCATCCCCGTATGGCGGGGCTTCACCTATACTATCGGCTATGCCGATCGCGCCTGGCCGGATTCGTTTGTTGGCGGATGATCTCATCAATCAGATCGCCGCCGGGGAGATCATCGAGCGTCCTGCGTCGGTGGTCAAAGAGCTTATTGAAAATAGCCTCGACGCCGGGGCGAAGCGCATCGAGGTGGAGATCGAGGGCGGCGGAATACGCCTCATCCGGGTGCGTGACGATGGTTGCGGGATAGCACCCGAGGATCTCGCGCTCGCGCTCCGCCGCCATGCGACGAGCAAGCTCCAGCGCGCGGAAGACCTCTATGCGATCACCAGCCTCGGGTTTCGCGGCGAGGCCTTGCCGAGTATCGGGGCCGTCTCCAGGCTGACGCTGGCCTCGCGTGCCGCGGGTTCGGACCTCGGTTGGGCGCTCGAAATGGAAGGCGCCGCGAGCCCTTCCGATCCTCGTCCGACGGCTCATCCGCCCGGGACTTCGGTTACCGTCCGCGATCTCATGTTCAACACCCCCGCGCGGCGAAAATTCCTACGCCGCGAGCGCACCGAATTCCTGCACCTGCACGAGTTGCTGAAGCGCATCGCGATTAGCCGCCGCGACGTGGCTTTTCGCTTGCTCAATAACGGCCGCGCCGTGCTCAACCTTCGCTCGACAGAACCTCAAAGCGAGTCTCGGGTGCAAGAATTAGCGGGCGATCATTTTATGCGGCGTGCGGCTTCCTTCGATCTGACAAGCGACGGGATCCGCGCCTGGGGTTGGGCGGCCCTCCCGCAAGCGGGAGATATTCAATACCTTTATGTGAACGGTCGAATCTTGCGTGATCGCACGGTTAACCATGCCATCCGCCGGGCGTATGAAGATACGCAACCGCCCGGCGCGGAGCCGGCCTTTATCGTTTTCTTGGAGATGGAAGCGGGCGCGGTCGATGTCAATGTTCATCCCGCCAAGTACGAGGTCCGCTTTGGTCAATCTCGGCTCATCCATGACTTTGTCTATAGCGCGGTGAAGCACGCGCTTACGGGTACAGCGAGCGAGCGGTCTCGCCTAGGTGACAGCGCGGCGCATAGGCTTGCGCCGCCGCCTTGCGTTAAGCAGGCGCGTCCCACCTACGCGCAGGCTCCAAGTCCAAAGGCCGGCCCGGATTTTCTCGGCCCGCCGCTCGGACGCGCGATTGCACTCTTGAGGAGCCGCTATCTGCTTGCGGAAAATGCGCTGGGATTGGTGGTCGTCGATGCCGAGGGCGCGCTGCGGCGCATGATTGGATCGCGCATCCGATCGGCGCGCCCGGGCCACCCGGTTGGCTCCCAACCCTTGCTGATCCCGCAACCGGTCAGCGTGTCGCCCGCGGAGGCCGAGCGGATCCTCGGTCACACGCGCTTATTGGAGCGCTTGGGGCTGGAGGTTGATCGCGGAGGCCCCCACACGATCATCGTGCGGCGCATTCCCGCGCTTTTACGCGGCTGCGACGGCGAGCGATTGATCCGAGATATCGCGGCGGTCCTGGTTAAGCCAGGTGATCCCGAAGCGGCCCTAGAACGGTCGCTTTGCGACACCTTAGCGACGCATGGCGCAACCCTGGCGCTCGCTTCGAGAACCCTCGGCCACTGGGACGGCTGGCTTCGTGAGATCGAGAGTCTGGGCCTGGGGCAACCCGGGGCGGCGCGCGGTCTGTGGCGGCAACTGACCGGTGAGGAACTGTCATCCTTGATTGCAGGCGGGCTGCGTCAACCCGACGAACATCCGGTAGAGTAAGTGGGATGCCGGTGCCGGCCGCGATTTTTCTCATGGGCCCCACGGGCGTGGGAAAGACTGCGCTGGCCGTCGATCTGGCCGCCACGCTTCCATGCCGGTTAATCAGCGTCGATTCGGGAATGATCTACCGCGGTATGGACATCGGAACCGCAAAGCCCAGCCCGGAAGTTCTGGCCCGCGCACCGCATAGCCTCATCGATATCCGTGACCCCGGGGAAACTTATTCGGCGGCGGAGTTTCGCGCCGACGCGCTGCGCGAGCTGGACACGGCCCTTAAGGCGGGGCGGGTGCCCTTGCTGGTCGGAGGAACCGGTCTTTATTTTCGGGCGCTCGACGAGGGGATCTCGGCGCTCCCGAGCGCCGATACGGAGGTGCGCGCACGCATTACCGCGCAGGCGTCCAAGCGAGGCTGGGGCGCCTTGCATGAGCAACTTGCGAAACTCGACCCACGCGCCGCCGAGCGCATACACCCGCATGACGCGCAGCGCATTCAACGGGCTCTGGAAGTGTTCGAGGTGTCCGGCAAGACCCTCACCGAGCTGCTACGGAAAGATACCCGCCAGCCGCTGCCATACCGGGCGCTCAAGCTCGTCGTGGCGCCCGGCGATCGGGTGGATTTGCACCGGCGCTTGCGGATCCGTTTCCAGCACATGCTAGATCACGGTCTGGTAGATGAAGTCGAGGGTCTGTATGCGCGGGGGGATCTCAGCGCCGCGTTACCGTCGATGCGGTCGGTGGGCTACCGCCAGGTATGGCAATACCTCGAGGGACAGCTTGACTATGAGACGATGATCGAGCGCGCCGTCACCGCGACGCGGCAGCTCGCAAAACGCCAATTGACGTGGTTACGCACGGAGCGATCCGCTCGCTGGTTCGCGAGCGATGATCCCCGTCTGGGCCACAACGTCGTGAAACTCGGCCAGCACGCTGTCGCGGGCTCATGCCCGCCCTAGGCGCGTGAAAGGGGGCGATCACACCGGCCGCGAGCACCGGAAATCATCCGATCAGTCATTACATAATTTAACAATAGCCTGTCGATGGAAATTAAGAGTGCGCATTAAGTAGGGGCGCACGGAATTTTTCGTTGCTTGCGTAATCAGATAGACTACATCCTCGGAAGATCCTGCGCGCGAGCGGCGCACCGGGACGAGGCGAGGTTGTACGGCGCTTTACTCTCGGGAAGGCAAGGCGTGATTTAAAGAATACGAATAAATTGAAGTGGGAGGGGTAGATAATGAGTAAAGGCCAGTCATTACAAGAGCCGTTCCTTAATACGTTGCGTAAAGAGCATGTTCCAGTGTCCATCTATCTGGTCAATGGCATCAAGCTCCAGGGGCAGATCGAGTCGTTCGATCAGTTTGTCGTGTTGCTGAAAAATTCCGTCAGCCAGATGGTATATAAACACGCTATCTCCACGATCGTACCGTCGAAACCGGTACGGCTGCCGCGCGAGGACGAAGAGTCGCCGGAAGAATAACCAGTCCCTTACAGGTTTGTACTAATCCCGTTGTTCGAACGCCCCGCTAAAGGCGAGCGTGCGGTCCTAGTCCACTACGGAACCCACCGAGAGGACGAGACGCTAGACGAATTTCGAGATCTTGTTGCCTCGGCAGGGGCCGCGTGCGCGGGCGCCGTCCTGGTGGCGCGGGACGCCCCCAATGCGAAATATCTTCTCGGCGCCGGTAAGGCCGAGGAATTGCGCGCCCTCGTCGCGGAAACCTGCGCGGAGGTCGTGATCGTAAACCGCGCCGTGAGCGCCGCCCAGGAGCGTAATTTAGAACGCCTCTTGGGCTGCCGGGTCGTCGATCGCACAGATCTCATCCTCGATATCTTCGCCCAGCGCGCGCGAACCTTTGAGGGCAAGCTACAAGTTGAACTGGCGCAACTTCAGCACCTCTCGACACGCCTGGTCCGGGGATGGAGTCACTTGGAACGTCAGCGCGGCGGTATCGGGCTGCGCGGACCCGGCGAAACCCAATTAGAATCCGATCGGCGCTGGGTGCGGCAGCGCATTAAGCGGCTTACCCGCCAGCTTGAGGAAATACGCCAGCAACGCGAGTTGCAAGGCCGGGCGCGCCGCAAGGCCGCCGTGCCGACCGTACTCTTGGTCGGATACACCAATGCCGGTAAATCCACCTTATTTAACCGCCTGACCGGTGCTTCGGTTTACGCCGCGGATATCCTGTTCGCGACCCTGGATCCGACCTTGCGGCGCTTGGAGGCGCCCTTAGCCGGCACGGTGGTTCTCGGGGACAGCGTCGGTTTCATCAAAGACCTCCCCCATGAACTGGTGGCGGCGTTTCGCGCCACCTTGGAAGAGCTGCGGCACGCGGACTTGCTCATCCATGTGATCGATGCCAGTCTGGCTACCGTGCTCAGAGATGAACAGAGGCTGCAGGTGGCGCGGATCATACGCGATCTCCATGCGGACACCGTGCCCCAGATCGAGGCATTCAACAAGATCGATCGCTGCCAGGCCGAGAGTGGCGCTTCCGCGCGTCGACGCGAAGGCGATGGATCGATGCGGCGTGTGTGGGTATCCGCCCTCACCGGGGAAGGGCTGGATACCCTCAAGCAAGCCATCGGCGAATACTTAGCCGGGGACTGTTTGCGCGGATGGCTGCAACTGCCGGCCGCGGCGGCAAGACTGCGCGCGCGGCTCTACGCCGAAGGCGTTGTCCGCGGCGAACGCCACGCATGCGAGGAGGGATGGATGCTTGAGATCGCAATGAGCCGGCGCCGCTTTGAAACCCTGTGTTGCGAGGATGGCGAGCCGGCGCCGATAACTTGCGGCGGCATGCCGAGGCCCGTATGATATCCACCCACATGAGCGCGCGGAGTGAGTAACGATGGCCTGGAATGAGCCGGGGGGCGGTAAGGACCGTGACCCGTGGGGTAATCGCGGACGCGAGGGCGGCCCGCCCGATATCGATGAGGTCATCCGTAAGCTGCAAGCAAAGCTCAAAGGGCTATTCGGTGGCGTCACCGGGGGCGGAGGCGGTCCGGCCCGTGGCGCGCCGGGTCGGGGCACCTGGGCCGGCATTGCGCTTATCCTTGTGATCCTCACGGCTTGGACCATGGTGTATCAGGTCAAGGCGCAGGAACAAGGCATCGTGTTTCGCTTTGGCGCTTATGTCGCGAGCTTGGATGCGGGCTTGAATGTCCGCTGGCCGAGACCCATCGAGCGCGTCGAGCTCGTCAATGTCGAGCAGATCCGTTCGATAGCTCACCACGCGTCGATTCTCACCCAAGATGAAAATATTATCGATGTCGAGTTTACGGTTTTTTACCGCGTGAAGGACGTAAAGGATTATGCGTTTAACGTCATCGCTCCCGATCGTACGGTCGAGCAGGCGACGGAGAGCACGATACGCTCGGTCATCGGCAAGAATAACATGGATTTCGTGCTCACGGAGGGACGCGGCGAGATAGCAAACCAAATACAAGTCGAGATCCAAAGTCTACTGGATATTTATCAGGCGGGGATGGTAGTCACCGGCGTCAACATGCAAGCGGCGAAACCCCCCGAGGAGGTCAAGAGCGCCTTTGACGACGCTATCAAAGCACGCGAGGATGAACAACGTCAGATCAACGAAGCCGAGACCTATCGTAATGACATCATCCCCAAGGCGCGCGGCAGCGCGGCCCGCGTGTTGGCGGATTCGCACGCCTATAAGTCGAAGGTGATCGCCGAGGCCGAAGGCGACGCCAGCCGCTTCGTACAGCTCTTGGTGGAATACGAAAAAGCGCCCCAGATCACCCGAGAGCGCTTATATCTCGATGCCATGGAATCGGTGTTCTCGAACGCGCCGAAGGTGTTATTGGATACCGCAGGCGGTAATAACCTCGTCTATTTACCGCTCGATAAACTATTCGAGCATCGAGCGCCTTTAAATTCTCCTGCCGTTGTGACGGAATCGAACGCGCTCCCGGAGCCCGAGCCTTTGGTCTCCGAACGGGAGCTGCCGGCACGGGATGAACGGCGGATCCGCAGGACACGTTAATGCTTGACGCTAGGATTATAGTACCGCTGGTGCTGATTGCGATTATAGGTTGGTTCTCGCTTTTCACCGTGGACCAGCGAGAGTATGCGATTCTTTTCAGGTTCGAGGAAATACAGCGTTCGGATTACGAGCCCGGATTGCATTTCATGATCCCGGTGGTGAATAAGGTGCGTAAATTCCCGAAGCGTTTGTTGTATCTAGAATCGGAGCCGGGGCGGTTCATTACCAAGGAGAAAAAATTCCTCATCGTCGATTCGTTCGTTAAGTGGCGGATCGAAGACGTGGAAACCTTTTATAAACGCACCCGGGGTGATGAGACCGTCGCTCGCGAGTTCTTGTTTCAGCAAATAAACGATAGTCTGCGCGGGGAGTTCAGTAAGCGCACCGTGCAGGAGGTTGTGGCGGGCCAGCGCGGCGATGTCACCGACATCGTCACCAAAGCGGCGCGCGAGAAGGGGCATGAGTTCGGCGCGAAGGTGGTGGACGTGCGCACGAAGCGCATCAACCTTCCCGAAGAAGTGAGCAGCGCGGTGTATGAGCGCATGCGCGCCGAGCGCGAGCGGGTCGCGCGCCAGCTTCGCTCCGAAGGGGCCGAAGCGGCGGAGCGCATACGCGCCGCCGCGGACCGTGATCGGACGGTGATCTTGGCGGAGGCTTACCGGGAAGCGGAACAGACCCGCGGCGAGGGCGACGCCAAATCCGCCGAGACTTACGCTGGCGGCTATGGACGCAACGAAGAGTTTTATTCCTTTTACCGTAGCCTCAACGCCTACAAGAAAAGCTTCGGCAAGAACCAGGATATTTTATTGCTCGATCCGACGTCGGATTTCTTCAATTATTTTAAGACCCCGACAAACCAATAAGCACCGCTTTTGCCGTTCCCCTCCCGTCCCATCGGCGCCGGACCGTTCGCGGGAGCTAAGGCACGGGTAACGCTGTGATGTGGCAAGAATTCGCGGTTGCCTTTGGCCTCATGCTGGTCCTCGAAGGCATTGCCCCTTTTTTGAACCCCGAAGCCTTTCGGCGCTTCATGGTGCAAGCGGCCCGCTTTGACGATGCGACGCTACGCTTCGCGGGGCTGACCTGCATGCTGCTCGGCGTCTTGCTCCTTGTCGGGTTTCATTGATCCCATGGTTTTAGAGGACCGCTGGCTCCTGCCCGAGGGCATCGAGGAGGTATTACCTCCCCAAGCCGAGCGCCTCGAGGCGTTACGCCGCAGGATTCTCGATCTCTTTCATAGCTGGGGTTACGACTTGGTCATTCCCCCGCTCATCGAATATTTAGAATCCCTGTTGACGGGCGTGGGGCATGACCTGGATCTCCAGACCTTTAAGCTTACCGATCAACTGACCGGTCGGCTCATGGGAGTGCGGGCCGATATGACCCCGCAGGTCGCGCGTATCGACGCCCATCGCTTGCGACGCGATGCGCCCACGCGCTTGTGCTATCTCGGACCCGTGCTGCATACCTTGCCGAATTCCTTCGCGGGATCACGTAATCCCTTTCAGATAGGAGCGGAGCTTTACGGGCATCGCGGTTTAGAAAGCGATATCGAAGTGATGTGCCTCATGCTCGACACCCTGACCGCGGCGGGCTTCGATTCGGTGCTCTTGGATCTTGGCCACATGGCCATTTTTCGCGGCCTCTCGCGGCAGGCCGCGCTTGATCGCGATCAGGAAAGCACCTTATTTGATGCCTTACAGCGCAAGGCTTGTCCGGAGATCAACCGTTATTTAAACGATTGGAGCATCGCCCCGCGGGCCGCCGGGTGGATGCGCGCGCTCCCCGCGCTTAACGGCGAGGAATCGATCTTGGCGCACGCCCAAGAGGTCTTCGCCGGCGCAAGCCGGAGCGTCATCGATGCGCTTGCCGAATTGCGGGAAATCGCGCGTCTCCTCGCAGAGCGCGCGCCCGCCGTCGAGCTGCATTTTGACCTCGCGGAATTGCGCGGTTATCACTACCATACCGGCGTGATGTTCGCGGCCTATCTCCCGGGTCAGGGCCAGGCCCTCGCGAAGGGTGGCAGGTACGACGATATCGGCCGTGTCTTCGGCAGGGCGCGGCCGGCGACCGGCTTTAGCACCGATCTGAAACTGCTGGTTGGATCGGGCGCCGCAGCCCGGGAGGCACAAGACGCGGTCTTCGCGCCCTGGTCTGAAGACGTCCGCTTGGCCAAGGCCGTCGCGGAGCTAAGGCGAGGCGGCCGGCGCGTGATCTACGCCTTGCCCGGCCAAGCCGGGGGCGCTCCTGAACTGGGGTGTCACAAAATGTTGAACTGCATAGACGGTCAGTGGCAGGTGATCGATGTCCCACAAGGGAAGTAAATAACGGAGCATAGGACGCCCGTCATGGGGAAAAGGCTTGTGGTCATCGGCACGCAATGGGGCGATGAGGGCAAGGGCAAGATCGTCGATCTCCTCACCGAGCGCGTCGCTGCCGTCGCGCGCTTCCAGGGCGGTCATAACGCGGGGCACACCGTCGTCATCGGCGGGACTAAAACCATCCTGCACTTGATCCCATCAGGCATATTGCGCCCCGATGTCCAGTGTCTCATCGGTAACGGCGTGGTGGTCTCGCCCCAAGCACTGCTCGAAGAGATCGCCCGGCTCGAGCAGATGGGCATCGCGGCGCGCGCGCGTCTAAAAGTCAGCGAAGCCTGTCCCCTCATCCTTCCCTATCATGTCCAGCTCGACATCGCGCGCGAGAAAGCCCGGGGCAATGCCGCGCTCGGAACCACGGGACGGGGCATCGGACCGGCCTATGAAGACAAGGTCGCGCGCCGCGCCGTGCGGATGGGGGACCTGCGCCACCGCGAGCGGTTTGCGGCCAAGCTCGGGGAAGTTCTCGATTTTCATAATTTCGTGCTCAAGCATTACTATCAATGCAAGCCGCTCGATTTCCAGGCGCTCCTCGATGAGCACCTCGGCTATGCCGAGGAGCTTATCCCGCTCACGGCCGATGTCACGGGGCTGCTGAACGATTATCAGCGCCGTGATGAAAACGTATTATTCGAAGGGGCGCAGGGTACGCTCCTCGACATCGACCACGGCACCTATCCCTATGTGACCTCTTCCAATACCACGGCCGGCGGTGCGGCCACGGGGACGGGTGTGGGTCCGCGCTGTTTCGATTACGTGCTCGGAATTACCAAAGCCTATACGACGCGCGTCGGTTCGGGCCCATTTCCGACCGAGCTCGCCGATGAGATGGGCGAGTATCTCGCGCGCCGGGGCCACGAGTTCGGGGCCACTACCGGGCGCCGCCGCCGTTGCGGTTGGTTTGACGCCGTACCGCTGCGGCGATCGTGTCAGATCAACAGTATCTCCGGGCTATGCATCACCAAGCTCGATGTTCTCGACCGCTTAGACACGATTCGGGTGTGCGTGGGCTACAACTACGAAGGCGGGCTGCGGTCGACGCCGCCGGCCGGCGCGGAGGCTTTCGCGCACTGCGAGCCCGTCTACGAGGATCTGCCCGGCTGGCACGCATCGACGGAAGGGATCACCTCTTATTCCGAGCTGCCCGATAATGCCAAGGTTTATCTAGAGCGCTTGGCCGCGATCACCGAGACCCCCATCGATCTGATCTCGACCGGGCCGGAGCGCTCGGAGACCATCGTGCTTAAAAAGTTGTTTGATTGATTAACTAAAGAACCATGGTGCCGAGGAGAGGACTTGAACCTCCACGGGGTTGCCCCCACAAGGACCTGAACCTTGCGCGTCTGCCAATTTCGCCACCTCGGCAAGAGAGTCGGCAATCTACCGAAGCCACAATGGGTAGTCAATGAGAAAGCGGCGCATCGAAGACCCCCACGCGGAACGGGAGGCCGAGCGCTATGAAAAGCCGATCCCGAGCCGCGAGTTAATTTTACATTACCTCGGCGATCGCAGCGGGCCGAGGACGCATAAGCGTATCGCGCGCGATCTCGAGATCGTCACGCCGGAGGGATTGCAAGCCTTGGCGCGGCGGCTCAAGGCCATGGAGCGCGAAGGGCAAGTGATTCTCAACCGCCGGGAAGCCTACGGTCCGGTGGCCAAAATGGACCTGTTGCCGGGGCGGGTGACGGCTCATCCCGACGGCTACGGCTTTCTGGTGCGCGAAGATGGCGGCGAGGACGTGTTCCTCAACGGCCGGCAAATGCGCAGCTTGCTCCATGGCGATCGCGCGGTGGTGCGGGTGGTCGCTAAGGATCGCCGCGGCCGTACCGAGGGCGCGCTCGTCGAGGTTTTGGAACGGGCCAACCAGCGCTTGGTCGGCCGCTTCGTTAGCGAGGGAGGCGTGGCTTTCGTCGCCCCCGACAATAAACGCTTCCATCAAGATATCTTGATCCCCGGCGATGCCGCGGCGGGTGCCCAGCACGGTCAGATCGTCATGGTCGATATCGTGCGGCAACCTGACTGGCGGCGTCAGCCGATCGGCCGGGTGAGCGAAATCCTCGGCAATCACATGGCGCCCGGGATGGAGATCGACATCGCCATCCGTGCCTACGATCTGCCGCATACCTGGCCCGAGACAGTGCTCGCTGAGACGGCCGGTCTCGGCAAGACGGTGCGCGCGCGGGACCGGGCCGGCCGGGTGGACTTGGTATCGCTGCCTCTGGTCACGATCGATGGAGAGGACGCGCGCGATTTCGATGATGCCGTCTATTGCGAGCGTACCGCGCACGGCTGGCGCCTGCTGGTCGCGATCGCCGATGTGGCGCACTACGTCGTACCAGGCTCGGCGCTCGATCTCGAGGCTCATCTTCGGGGCACGTCGGTTTATTTCCCGGACCGGGTGATCCCGATGTTGCCCGAGGCGCTGTCGAACGGTCTCTGCTCCCTTAATCCGGAGGTTGATCGCCTGTGCCTGGTATGCGATATCGATGTCGGGGCGCGCGGGAGTGTTCAGTCCTATCAATTTCGCAAGGCGCTCATGCGCTCCGCGGCGCGTTTGACCTATCACGAGGTCAATGCCATCGCGGTCGAGCGTCAACGCGCGTTGCGAAATCGCTATCGAGCGTTGACACCGCATCTCGATGAGCTTTACGCACTCTACCGTCAGCTCCGCCGCCGGCGCGATGCACGCGGGGCCATCGATTTCGAGTCCACGGAAACCAAGATCGTTTTCGACGCCGCGCGAAAAATCGAGCGCATTGTCCCCACGGTTCGCAACGACGCGCACCGCCTCATCGAAGAGTGCATGATCGCCGCCAACGTCGCCGCGGCCGAGTTCCTCGCGGAGCGCGGGCTGCCGTGCCTGTATCGCATCCACGAACCGCCGGCGCGCGAAAAGCTCGATGATCTGCGCACCTTTCTCGGTGAGCTTGGGCTCAGCCTCGGTGGCGGGGCGCAACCCGAACCGCGCGATTACGCGGCGCTCCTCGCGAAAACCGCGGGCCGGCCGGATGCGCATTTGATTCAAACAGTGATGCTGAGGAGCTTGCGGCTGGCGGTTTATAGCCCGGTGAACGCCGGTCATTTCGGCCTCGCCCATGGCGCCTACACGCATTTTACTTCCCCCATCCGGCGCTATCCGGACCTCTTGGTCCACCGCGCGATTCACCACCTGCTGGCGAAAAAACCGGCCCCGGGGTTCCGTTATGGGGCGGAGCAGTTGGGAAGCCTCGGTGATCATTGCACGCTGACCGAGCGGCGCGCCGACGAGGCGACGCGCGATGCGGTGGCGTGGCTCAAGTGCGAGTTCATGGAAGATAAGATCGGCGAAGTATACGCGGGCATCATTACGGCGGTGACGGGTTTCGGCTTCTTTGTGGAGCTCAAGGACATCTACGTGGAAGGCTTGGTGCACGTCACCTCTCTAAAGAACGATTACTACCATCATGATCCGGTGCGTCATGAGCTTCGGGGCGAGCACGGTAAACGCAGTTACCGGATCGCGACGGAGGTATCGGTGCGCGTCGTACGCGTGGACCTCGATGGCCGGCGTATCGACTTCGATCTCGTGCCATGATCCAGAAACGGGTATAACACAAACCGGGCGCGGCTATCATGTCCAAGCGAGGGGCGCGGGATGGGGCCGGGCGGGATCTCATCGTCTGCGGGATCCACGCGGTGCGCCAAGTATTAGCGGACGCGCCCGAGCACGCGCTCGAGCTTTGGATCGAAGCCGGGCCGCCGAATCCGCGCCTGCGAGATTTCCTGAAACTCGCGGCCCAACATGGGCTCGCCGTGCAGCGAGCGGCCTCGCGAACGCTCGATCGCCTAGCGGCTGGCGGCCGGCATCAGGGGGTGGTGTTACGCTGCCGTCATCCGCGGGCGCCGGATGCGCGGGACCTAAAAATGCTGCTTGCCGAATGCACGGCGCCGCCGCTATTGCTGGTGCTCGATGGGGTCCAGGATCCGCACAACCTGGGCGCGTGCCTGCGCACTGCCGATGGCGCTGGCGCCCATGCCGTGATCGTGCCGCTCCACCGGGCGGTGGGACTGACCGCGGCGGTGCAAAAGGTCGCCAGCGGAGCGGCGGCGACGGTGCCCTTGATTCAGGTCGGAAACCTCGCGGCTGCGCTCAACCAGATGAAAGAGTTGGGTCTGCAGGTCATCGGTGCGGCGGGGGGATCCCGTGACAGCCTATTCGGTCTGGACTTGCTCGGGCCGACGGCCTTGGTGATGGGCGGGGAAGAAAAAGGCCTCCGGCGGCTCACCCGCGAGGGCTGCGACCGCCTCGTCCACATTCCCATGGCCGGCGCGATCGAGAGCCTGAACGTCTCCGTCGCCGCCGGGATCTGCCTCTACGAAGCCGTGCGGCAGAGAACGGGGCTGCTATAATGCGTCCAACGAAGCTTCGCTCGGACCTGATCAAGTAAGCGCGGTGGGGTAGGCATCGGAATGAAATCTAATTCGACTGGCCAAACTGAGGTCTATCATCGACCGAGCCTGCAGGATCTGGAAAATTGGCGCCGAGAGAAGCGAACTAGACCTCATCTTTGACGCAATGCTAAGGTGCCTTTTAGGAGGTCTACTTCAAGTTAGCTGCCCAGTGAAGAAGCTGCGCAGAGCATGAACGGTTGGACGTTGAGCTACAGTCCGCATCGCTTGACGGTGAGAAGACAGATACGTATAGTCATCATCTTACGATGACTCCTACTAAGACGCGATGACAACCCAAAAGCGCAAATCTCCAGACGGCAAGCCGACCAACGATCTGGTCTTCAGCGCGCATATCGGAACGAATGACGAAGTGTTTCCATTTGTCCTCTCTCTTTATGTCAAACCCGGCAGCACGGTCGCTGACGTAACCTATGGCAAGGGCGTCTTTTGGCGAAAGATTCCGGGGGATGCCTACAACCTTCTCCACTCTGATATTCAGTCGGGCGTCGACTGTCGGAAGCTGCCTTACGAGGACACCACGATCGATTGCGTCGTCTTTGATCCCCCCTACATGCATACACCAGGAGGCACGGCGCATGTCGGTCATCAGAATTACGAAGGCTATTACAAGAACAACCTCGCAAACTCTGAAAAGAAGTACCACGAAGCCGTACTTGACCTTTACTTCACCGCAGCGCGCGAAGTGTGGCGGGTATTGCGGGAGGGCGGGGTCTATATCGTCAAATGCCAGGATGAAGTCTGTGCCAATCAGCAGCGCTTGACCCACGTCGAACTAATCAATGAACTACAGGGGTACGGATTCGTTACCGAGGATTTGTTCGTTATATTGCGCAACGGAAGGCCTGGCGTTAGTCGCTTGCTTACGCAGGCACACGCAAGAAAAAACCACTCCTACTTTCTTGTCTTTCTCAAACCGCAGGGCCGGAAGCGCTGGACTGGTCTCAAGAACCGCCTTCACGTCGACACGAACGGCGCGGGGAAACCACGCTCACAGCCCTCTACGAATGAACAACTGCCTCTCTTTCGGTGAAGAATTCGCCGAATGGCTTGATCACAATGACGTTCGGGTGCTGGTCGGTCAACGCCTGATATCGAACCGGAACATCGAAGTAGTAAATGCGGTCCATATGCGCGAGTAGCCCCTGATAGGCTAGCCATTGGTCAGGGACGCATATTTCGACGACTTCAAGGGATCGGGAATCAAGTTTCGTCTCAGAAAACAGGACCATGATTCCACGGTAGGTGCCGTCGCCGTATGCCGCGTCCAGTAGTCGCTGGTGAGCCCATGCTTGAACGACACGCTCCCGTGTAGACATCTTGACTGGAAGGTGGACCTTCCGACGTTTCTCGCCCATGTCAAAAAGGAAGTCCATCGTCATTAGCACATTGCGATTGTGAACAGGCAGCCGCACGCTCCTCGTTGGATTGACTCCAACCGACTTGGCAAACAGATGGCCGATATAGCACTCGAAGAAAGTCGCTGGCCCCTTGTTCTGTCGATCGAAGATTTCCATTGCAAGACAGGGTGCAAGTGCAATTGTGTAGGTCAACTTCGCGAACTCTATTGCGCCAATCGTTTCTGCGATCCACTTTTTCCAGAGCTGAGTGACCACTTCCGGGTTCAATTCAAAGAGTTCTTTGTTGGCCGGGCGTGCGACCACGTTGGCTTTCTTGAAGCTAAAGTACTGCTTTCCGGGAACGCGGGAGACCAAGTCAATTGGTTTGCACTTCTTGATAAGGAACTGCAGCGACATAATGGCAAGGTGGAGGATTGCTTCGCCGGACCGCGCACCCATCCAGTCAGCGATGCATTGGCGCTTCGCCTCCTCGTACTCTGTTCTGAGGATTGAATCAGCCATGACCGCTCGGACTACAGCCCATCCATGAGTTCAGAAAGCGTCATGTCGAGGGCCTTGGCAATACTCTCAATGTTCCGAAGTGCAACATTGCGCTCGCCGCGCTCAACCCCGCCAACATATGTTCGGTCTAGGTTGCACTTTGCGGCGAACGACTCTTGTGAGTAGCCTTTGCCCATGCGTAGCTGGCGCACACGCGCGCCGAATCGAACTGGAATGTCCTGCTTTCGAGCCACGCCTAGATTAGAGCCGAGTGGGTGCCTATAAGGCTACGGACTATGAGTATCCGACTTCTCTTCAAAATACCGAAGTGGTGGCCTCAATCACGAAGGGCGCTAACAAGAGCTTGCAGGGGACGCCCGCGACCGGGCGCCCCTGAAGCACGACGTTAAACTAAACCGCTTCGCGGTAGCCTCCCACCTTCACCGTCCGAGAATTTTC
>JBIMKC010000029.1:0-15823 GCA_043673925.1 Chromatiales bacterium
ACCTACTGGTACCACAGCCACTCGGAGTTCCAGGAGCAAGCGGGCATGTACGCCCCCATCATCATCGCGCCGGCTCAGCCTGAAACCTACCGCTACGATCGCGAATACGTGGTCATGCTCTCGGACTGGACCGATGAGGATCCGCACGCGGTCTATGCTAAGCTCAAGAAGCAAGGCGGGTATTACAACTTCCACAAACGCACCGCCTCTGATTTCTTTCGCGACGTCGTGGACAAGGGCTGGGGGGCGACGATTTCCGATCGGCTCGAGTGGGGCCGCATGCGCATGGATCCCACGGACATCGCCGATGTCACGGGCTACACCTACACGTTTCTCATCAACGGAAAACCACCTAAGGGCAACTGGACCGCACTCTTTAGGAAGGGCGAGCGCGTGCGGCTGCGGTTTATCAACGGCTCGGCGATGACCTACTTCGATGTCCGCATCCCCGGGCTCAAGATGACCGTCGTGCAGGCCGACGGCCAGGACGTACAGCCGGTCATGGTGGACGAGTTCCGCATCGCGGTGGCAGAGACCTACGACGTGATCGTGGAGTCTGAGAGCGACAGCGCGTACACCCTCTTTGCCGAGGCCATGGATCGCAGCGGCTACGCGCGCGGCACGCTTGCGCCGCGGGAGGGCCTGTCGGCACCCATCCCTGAGATGCGGCCGCGGCCCTTGCTCACCATGGCGGACATGGGCATGGCTCACGGCCCGATGAGCGGACCGCAAGCGGCGGGCATGGGTGGACACATGGATGGCATGCATGGCATGGGGCACGCGGCCACCGATAAGGCGAACGAGATGACGGCGATGATGCACGGACCCGACGGCCACGGGCCGGGCAGTGACATGATTGCGATGATGCCGACGAATAGGCTCAACGAGCCTGGCATCGGCCTCGAGAATACGGCTAGGCGCGTCCTGCTTTACACGGACCTGCGCAATATCAGGCCCGGTTACGATCTCCGGGAGCCTAATAGGGACATCGAGCTGCACCTCACCGGCAACATGCAGCGCTTCATCTGGTCGTTCGACGGCAAAAAATCTTCGGAGGCCGAGCCCATCCGGCTCCGGTACGGCGAGCGCGTACGCTTCACCTTTGTGAACGACACGATGATGAATCATCCCTTGCACCTCCACGGCATGTGGAGCGAGCTAGATAACGGGGCGGGCGCCTACAAGCCGCGCAAGCACGTAATCAACGTGAAACCCGGCGAGCGGTTGTCCTTCGAGGTGACCGCCGATGCGCTCGGCGAGTGGGCGTTTCACTGCCACTTGCTCTATCACATGGAGGCTGGCATGTTCCGGAAGTTTGTCGTTGCCAACGATATCCCGGCCGCGAGCTAAACTGACCGGGGTAAGACCTATGCTGAGGCGGGGGCGAAGTCCAACCATGCGTAACCTCTGGCCAGCGCTGCTATGGCTTAAGGTGACCAGCGTGGCGGCGGCTTCGCCGCTCGCCCAGCCCCACGGTGATCAAATTTTCACGTACGTCCAGGCGGAACAATTGGAGTACCGGGTCGCGACCGACGGGTCCGACACGTTCAGCTGGGATGTGCGGGGCTGGGTCGGTGGCGACTACCACCGCTTGTGGTTCAAGACCCAAGGGGATGATCGTATCGACGGTCCCGTGGAAAACGGCGAAGTGCAGCTACGGTACAGCCGCTTGGTCAGTCCCTTTTGGGACCTGGCCGTCGGGGCGCGCTATGACCTGGAACCCGACCCCTCGCGAGCCTATGGCGTGCTCGCACTCCATGGCCTTGCACCGTATCTTTATGAAGTGGATGCGGATCTGTTCGTCAGTGAGGAGGGCGACGTGTCCGCGCGCCTTGAGGTCGAGTACCCAATTCTAATTACGCAGCGGTTGATCCTGCAGCCGTCGTTCGAATTGGACTTCGCCGTCCAGGACGTGGAGGAACTCCGGGTCGGCCCAGGGCTGAGCCAAGTTGAGCTGGGTCTACGGCTCCGCTACGAGATCTCACGCGAGATCGCCCCCTACGTTGGCTTCGTTTGGGAACGAAAAGTTGGCCGGACGGCCGATCTCGCGAGAGGCGAAGGAGAGGCGTTCGACACCCCGGCATTCGTGGCCGGTATGCGGTTTTGGTTCTAACGCTTAGGAGCAAGCTTTGTTTAGTGCAGTCCGCTCCTTGGGATCGCCGGTACGACAACTGCCTCACGGTCCCGGCCGTGTTCTTGCTGATAACGTGTCAGCAACGCTGATATCGAACTCATATGCGACCGTCTCAACAGCAGCGTATTCCGGCGAAAAATTGCGTTCCACGAATCTTACGCGGCGATCGCGATCCTGGATTAGAACGCTGCTGCAACGGGTGCCGTAATTCTCGCTCGCGATAAAAATCGATGCTAACACGCGCTCCCGCACGAGGCCGACTCCGGTGTCCGGCAGGCAGCCGTCAGGGGGAATGGTTCTATCGGCCAGCATTTCGAGGATCGCCTCGGGCTCGGCGGTGGGCATCCCGAGGATTTTCGCGAGAGCAGACTTGGCTTTTTCTACTTTCGGCCACGGGGTGTCCAGGCGATGATTGCTGAGCCCGTATAAACCGGGCGCGAGGGTCAGGATCTCCCCGCTGCGATTGTTGTAGTAAGCGATCTCGTCGTGGTCGCCGGCCAACAGGTTAAAGCCATTGTAGCGCGGACCTTGCCGAGCGACTTCCGCAACATAGGCGCGAGGCGGCGGGTCCCCGCGCAAAAACTCGCTGACCATGAGACCCCTCGATCGGGCGTTCTCTTGTGCGGGTTCCGGATCGCGTATGTTGCTTACGGCCGCGAAACGTCCCGATCGGGTGATCCCTAACCAGGTACCACCGCCGGCGAGATCCTTCCCGGCGAGAATCCACGGGGCACCTTCCCAGAAATGCGCGGGTTGACTCGGGCGGTCATAGAATTCATCACGGTTCGCCGCGATCACGAGCGGATAACGGGCGTGTTGCCGGTAGGATAAAAGAATGAGGCACATCTACGAGTTTCCGAGCGCAGTAGATTTATTCACAAAACCCTGAGTGCGGACTCACCTAGAACCGGGTGCGTCCTCAGCCGGCTTGCGGTAATCGGTACTCGTCTTCGCGGCGCGCCGGACATCGATACGACCTATCCGCTGCGTGTTACTTAGCGCCAGCCATAAGGTGCCGTCTTTGCGGTCCACCGCCATGTGTTGCACGATGGCGCCTTCGGTCGGGATCTCCAACGTAGCGCTGCGTTTGGTTTTGGGATCGAAGGCGACCATCCGATTGGTGTAGGACTCGTTGTACCAGATCCGCTTATCCTGGCCGATGGCGATCGCGGTCGGACCGGCATTTCGGTTCACGGTGTCGTATTCCTTAAAGCGCTTGGCCTTCGGATCGTAACGGCCGAGCTTGGAGCGCGCCGGATCGGTGTACCAGATGTTTCCGGCGGCGTCGATCGCGAGCTGCCGGGGGCGGGCGTCCTTATGCGGCAATTCGATTTCGCGCAGGATCGCCTCCTTGGAATCGATGCGGGCGAGCCTGTGTGTCCCAAACAGCGTGACCCAAATCCCGCCATCGGGCGCCGCGGCCAAGTCGTGCGGCCGGGCATTGGGTGTGGCCACCGGCAAAACGACGACCGTGCCCGTGTGCGGGTCCAGGTACCCGCAGACGTTGGCGCGCTGGGCGGTGAACCAAATCCTGTTTTTATGGATGAGCAGTGAGTCGGGATCCTTGGCCCCTGGCGGGAGGGGATATTCCATGATCTTCCCGCTCCCGGTGTCCAAGACCCCGATTCTCCCGAGCTTGGTGGCCGTATACCAGATGCGTCCGCGGCGCCCGATGGCGATCCCATGGGGCGCCGCACCGGGGCTCGGCATCTCAAAATCTGTGATCTCCCCCGTTTCCGGATCCACGCGCCCGATGCGGCTGTTCGCTTGGTCCACGTACCATGCCACGCCGAGCCTATTCACGGCGACCGAGTAAGGCGCGGCGCCCGCCCGCGGTACGACATACTCGATGATCGGGGCGAAGGACTCAACCTCGGGTCGGCCGCGAGGCTCCGCGGCGGCACCCGCCCAAAGCTGCGGCAAGCCAACCGCAGCGATCAGGGCGGTGATCTCCAGAACTCTAGGGATAAGACTGTGCATACGACGGTCGGTGTAGGGCCCGTTAAGCTTCCGCCGCCATTGCGGGTGTAACGGAGTGCTGCGACGCATTGTAGCCGAAACCGTCGTCCGCGACGCGCTTCATGGGTATCATTGGGCGTTAGTTAAAATATTTTGCCTGCGGGGTGGGCACCCCGCAGGCGACCAAAGGGGAGAGTTGCACTACTCCCCTTTGGAAACCCCAATGCTAGAGTCCCCGTCGCAAGCGGCGGGGTAGTATTGAATAACACCCACGGGAGGACCTATGACACAACCACCCGCGCGCCGGGTCCGTGAGCTGCTCGCGAAACCGGGGATCATCCGTTCGCTCGGAGCGCACGATGTGCTGACGGCCGTGCTCATCGAACAAGCCGGGTTCGAATCGGTTTTCATCGGCGGATTCGGGACCAGCGCCAGCCTCTATGGTCTGCCCGATCTCAACTTCCTCGGTATGAACGAGATGGCGGACGCCGTACGGCGAATGGCTCAGCGCGTAACGATTCCCGTGATCGCCGATGGCGACACCGGGCATGGCGATCTACATAACGTCATGCGCTGCATTAGCGAATTCGAAACCGCCGGTGCCGCGGGGATCATCCTGGAGGACCAGGTGTTTCCGAAACGCTGCGGTCATTTTGAAGGCAAGCAGGTGATCCCGGCCGCAGAGATGGCGCTTAAATTCAAAGCTGCCGTGCGCGCGCGCAACGATGCGGATTTTCTCTTCATTGGGCGGACCGACGCGCGCGAAGCGAACGGTTTGGACGATGCGATCGATCGCATCAACCGCTACTGTGATTCGGGCGCGGATGTGGCTTTTATCGAAGCCCCCCTGTCCCGCGCCGAACTTGAGACTATCTGCCGCCGGGTCGCTTACCCCAAGTTCGTGAACATGCTCGCTTTCGGGAAGACCCCCATACTCGATGTGAGGGACCTGGAGCAAATGGGGTTCAAGATCATGGTCGCGCCGATCGACTCGGTGTTACTCACCGCCAAGGCTATGCGGGAGATGGCGCAGGTCTTTGCCCGCGATGGACACACGCAAGCACTCGCCGACAAGATGGTCGGGTTCGATGAAATCAAGCGGATCTTGGGCGTCCGCGAGTTTTTATCGTTGCGCGATGAATTATCCCAAGGCGGGTAGGGCGGTAAGGTCTTAATCAAGTAGACCGTCGAAACCTCCATGATTGCTCTATCATGGTGCATACATGGATAATCTTGGGCTATGATGAGGCTAAGGATTTTACTTAACGAGTGCATGCTTTTTTTAGTAATATTAAAAAACAATAATAACCGATGGAAAACACGACAGTTGTCGCTACCATATAGTTATGGCACACGCTGTGCCCTGGCATCATTGCCTCATTAAAACAACTAAACTTTCAGGGGGAACCCATGAGCGTACGCACAAGAAGCGGTCTATCCGCATGTTCTGTAGGAATTTTAATGCTTGGGCTATTAGGCAGCGCCGGGGCGGCCGAGGACCCGGAAAAGGAGGCCGTGAAAGCGGAAATGAGGGAGCTTAAACAGCGGATGGGGGAGCTAGAGGAAAAACTGCAAGAAAAGGAGGCCGCTCCTGCGCCCGCGGCGGCGGAGGCGGCAGCGCCAGCGGCGCCGGCCGTAGAGCTTGCTCCGCCTGCCTGGCCGGTAGCAGGCATCTATACGGTGCCAGACACGAAAGACCTCGGCCAGCTTACTGGATTCTCTTGGCTTTCTGGGGTAAAGGTCCGAGGATGGGTCGATACCAATTATGTCTTCAACTTCAATGAACCCGATCGGGGTACCGTTAATGCCGGCCAACCCTTTTCCGCGATCAAAGGCCGCGATGTCAGCATCGAAGGCAGAACCTTTGATATCCATCACAACTCATTCAATCTCTCGTTGGCGGAACTTGAAATTGAGAAGGTCCCGGAGTTTGGCGGGGTTGGGTTCAAGTTCGATATGGCCTTTGGTGAAACCCAGGACGTTATCGTCGATACCATTAGGGGGTCGGTAGGACCAGGGGCAGCCGAGGACTCCGTTACGGATTTTGACAAGACCTTCCAGCATGCGTCCGTCAGCTACCTTGCGCCCCTGGGACGTGGATTGCGCATCGACGCGGGCAAATTCGTGACCCATATCGGAGGTGAGACGATCGAGACCGTTAAGAACTGGAACTATAGCCATAGCTTCTTCTACACCTATGGCATTCCCTTCCAGGACACGGGCGTTCATGTGAGCTATCCTTGGACCGACACCTTCTATACCGATTTCTATGTGCTGAATGGGTACAATGTCACGATTGACAATAACGATGATAAGACCTTCGGCCCAGCCATCGGTTGGCTCCCGGTGCCGGGGCTGGCTATCTACGCTAACTATCTCGGGGGTCCAGAACAGACCGATAATAACGCGGACTGGCGGCACCTGGTGGACACGCAGGTATTTCTCGGTCCATTCGATGGCTGGAACTTCTTGGTCAACTTCGATTACGGCTGGGACGAAAACGAGAGGAACGCTGCGGCGGGCCTCGGTCCTGCGGATGCGACGTGGTGGGGCCTCGCCGGCTATGCCCGCTATAAGGTGACCGACTGGTTTGAACCGAGCCTACGGGTCGAATACTACAGCGACAATGATGGGTTCACTACACTCGTTCCCCAAGATCTCTGGGGCGTCACGCTGAGCCTGAACACGCGCATCGGCCTCGGCAAAGGCACCGCCATCTTGTTGCGGCCCGAGGTGCGCTACGACAGATCGGATGCGGACTTCTTTACGGATGACGAAGACTTTCGCACTAAAAAGCACCAGTGGACACTCGGGGTCGGGGCTGCGTTTTTCTTTTAGACTCCAGCGCCAGCTCGCTGAGGAAGCGGGGGGTAAGCTGTATCTGACTGGGTAATGTTATACCGCGAACGGGCATAATTTTCCTAAGCATGGATGACCCCCCTATCACCGTCACCCCGGCGGAAGCCGGGGTCCAGTGCGGCGCATGAAGGCTCGCCTGGATGCCGGTTTTCACCGGCATGACGGAAGAGAAAACGTAGATTATGACCGTAGCCTGTATAGCAGGCTTTAACCAGAAGCGCTTTATTTAAAGGGATCCTCGTATGAAGTTAGTAACCGCCATTATCAAACCATTCAAGCTTGACGACGCCCGCGAGGCCTTGTCCGAGGTCGGCGTGCAGGGCATCACCGTGACCGAGGTCAAGGGCTTCGGTCGCCAAAAAGGACACACCGAGCTCTACCGCGGGGCGGAATATGTGGTGGATTTCTTACCCAAGATCAAGCTTGAGGTTGCCGTCACCGACGATCAGGCGGACAAGGTCGTCGATGCGATGATCAAGGCGACCAGCACCGGCAAGATCGGGGATGGGAAGATCTTTGTCTACGAGCTGTCTCAGGTCGTGCGTATTCGTACCGGAGAGACCGGGCCAGACGCGCTATAAAAACGCTAAATCATTTTTGTTCCCGGAGGTATTTGCAATGTCTATCGAGACAGGCGCCGAGGTGCGGCGCATAGGGATGGTGTTTGCGCTGGTAGCGGCATTGGGCGGTGGCCTGCCGACGGCGGTACAGGCTCAAGAAGATGCGGCAACGAGTACGCAGGCCGAAGAGACCGAGGCCGCGCCGGAGGCGCCCGCGGCGCCTGCCCCTTTAGAGGCGGCACCCGAGGAAACCGCGCCGGCCGCGGCGCCCGTCCCGCCCACACCCCACAAGGGTGATACGGCTTGGATGATCGTCGCGACCGTGCTCGTCATCCTCATGACCATTCCGGGGCTCGCGCTCTTCTATGGCGGCATGGTACGGGCCAAGAACATGCTGTCGGTGCTCATGCAGGTGTTCGTCGCTTTCTGCCTCTTATCGGTGCTCTGGGCGATGTACGGCTACAGCATCGCGTTTACCGAGGGTAACGCTTTTTTCGGAGGCTTCGGCCGCTTGTTCTTGAAGGGCGTCACCGCGGATTCCAACGTCGCCACCTTCAGTAAAGGCGTCGTGATCCCCGAGTACATCTATATCGCTTTTCAGCTCACCTTCGCCGCGATCACCCCGGCGCTCATCGTCGGCGCTTTCGCCGAGCGCATGAAGTTCTCGGCCGTGCTGTGGTTTCTGGTGTTGTGGTTTACTTTTGCCTATCTGCCTATCGCGCACATGGTGTGGTATTGGGCCGGTCCGGACGCCTATACCGACGCCGATGCCGCAGCGGCCGCTACCGCGACGGCCGGCTTCATTTTCCAGAAGGGCGCGCTCGACTTCGCGGGGGGAACGGTGGTGCATATCAACGCCGGGATCGCCGCGCTGGTCGGCGCCCTGATGATCGGCAAGCGGACCGGTTACGGCAGGGAACACATGGCGCCGCATAACGTCGGTCTCACGATGGTCGGTGCTTCCTTGCTCTGGGTCGGCTGGTTCGGGTTCAACGTCGGTTCCAACCTCGAGGCGACGGGCCTTGCTGCCCAGGTGTTTATCAATACCTTGGAGGCGACGGCGGCAGCGGCGCTCGCCTGGATGTTCGCGGAGTGGATCGGTAAGGGCACGCCCAGCATGCTCGGCGCCGCCTCGGGCGCGGTAGCGGGCCTGGTCGCGATCACGCCCGCCTGCGGGTGGGTGGGACCGATGGGGGCGATCGCCCTCGGCTTCCTCGCCGGCGTGCTCTGCTACTGGGCGGTGACCGGGCTCAAGCATCTCTTCGGCTATGACGATTCGCTTGATGTGTTCGGCGTCCATTGCATCGGCGGGATCATCGGCGCGCTCGGCGTCGGCGTGTTCGCCTCGCCGGACCTCGGCGGCACCGGGGTGTGGGACTACGTCGCCAACGCGGTCGCGCCCGATTATTCGATCGCGACCCAAGTCACGAGTCAGGCCTGGGGCGTGGGGGTGACCCTGGTCTGGTCCGCGACCGTGGCCCTCATCTCCTATAAGTTGGTCGACTTGATCATCGGGCTGCGGGTCACGGAGGAAACCGAACGCGAAGGACTGGATGTGAATCTTCACGGCGAGAAGGCGTACAATCTCTAGCTGTCGATTAATACCCCGGAAATCTTCCTTCCCCCGCAAGGGGGAGGGAATGAAATCCGGCGCGTAATAACCCTTCAGTATTAAGCTACGCGGCCCATGGTCCCTTCGGTTGTGCTACCGGATCAAAGAGGCTACGATGTCGCGATAACGCAAGGGAGCCAGATTGGCGTGCAGCTCATCATCGCAGTCATTAAACCTTTCAAACTCGATGACGTCCGTGAAGCGTTATCGAGGATCGGTGTTCAGGGCATGACGGTGACCGAGGTCAAGGGATTCGGCCGGCAGAAAGGCCATACCGAGCTTTACCGGGGCGCCGAATACGTCGTGGACTTTCTACCCAAGATAAAGATCGAGGTGGCCGTGAGCGACGATCGGGTGGACCGAGTCGTCGAGGCCGTCAGCGGAACGGCCAGAACCGGCAAGATCGGTGACGGCAAGATCTTCGTCGTTAATCTGGGCGAAGCGATCCGCATCCGAACCGGTGAGTCCGGGACGGACGCCTTGTAGCCCGGCTGCCGGGGCCTCTCAGAGTTTCTTGTGGGTACCGTTGCAATAGGGCGGTGATCCGGTCTGCTTGCAGCCGCACAGCCAGACTTTCTGGTTCTCGCTCAGGGTAAACTCACGCGGCGAAAATTCGCTACCCTTATGTGAGCCGTCGCAAAAGGGTTGATTCTTGGATCGGCCACACGCGCACCACCAATAGGTCCCCGCATTGAGATCGAGTGCGTAGGGGGCTTTCTGGGCACAGACAGGCGTCGTCATGCATTATCCTCCCGGATGGATGTCTTTGATGCGATACCGGCAGCTAGGCGGTCACGCATGTTAATATCGAACCCCTATGCTAATCAATCCGTTGACCTACGCGGTTTGATTTCCATTCCTGGGAGCCTGCGTGGGCGTTTAAAACGCGAGTATGCCCGGCCCCTTCCAGCTTGATCCCCGATGCGACCGGTATTGCGTGGTCGGGAACCCCATCGGGCATAGCCTCTCGCCACGGATCCACCAGGCGTTTGCGGAGCAAACAGGAGAACGGATCGACTACCGAGCGCTCCTTGCTCCGCTCGACCGGTTTCGCGAGACGGCGCTGGAATTCTTTACCGCCGGCGGACGCGGCATGAACGTTACGCTTCCCTTCAAGGAAGAGGCTTGGGCGTTCGCGTCCCCGCGCTCCGCGTCGGCCGAAACGGCTGGGGCGGCGAATACGCTGTGGCGCGATGGCGAAGGCCGTTACCACGGAGATAACACGGATGGCATTGGGTTCCTGCGCGACTATCTTGGCAATCACGGGGGCAGTTTCCAGGACCAACGAGTCTTAGTGTTGGGCGCAGGCGGAGCCGTGCGGGGTGTGTTAGGACCCCTCATGGAGCAAAGACCCGCCCGGCTCGCGGTTGCCAATCGAACGCTATCCAAGGCCCGAGCCTTATACGAAAGGTTTAGCCCGCTGGGCGAGATTTCAATCTATGAATACGGCGCCCTCGTCGGCCAGCAGTTCGATGCGGTAATCAACGGCACCGCGGCCAGCCTCGGCGCTGAATTGCCTCCCTTGCCCGCGGGGATCCTGGCCGCGGGCGCCTGGTGCTATGACCTGGTCTACGCGCCGGAGCCGACGCGCTTTATGCGCTGGGGCCTCGAATCCGGCGCGGCGCGGGCGCTGGATGGCCTAGGGATGCTCGTCGAGCAAGCCGCCGAGGCCTTTTCGATTTGGCGCCGGGTAAGACCCGCCACGGGACCGGTCATCGAGCTGTTACGGGGGGAATGTACTTGATGGTGCACCGCCCACGCATGGCCTAGGGTTTGCTTCTTACGCACAGCCCCCCGTGAGCCTCCGCCTGTCGGTGGCGGGGCTCCAGCCAGGTCGCGGCTCTTCGCGGCACGTGTACAGTAACTATAAGATATATAAAGATATTTTATCATTGATTAAATTCTCATCGATCTAGCAAAGAAGGCCGTCACATAAGGGTAACGGAGCCTTTCTCGCAAACATCCCACAGACTTATCCACAGATTCTGTGGGTAACCAAGCGGCCGTGGTTGATCCGATAAGTCAATTTAGATTTCGCCACCACGGGGTGTGCAACCCCGTGGGACGACCAAAGGGGAGAGCTGCGCCTCTCCCCTTTGGAAACCCCATCGCTAAGGTCCCCGCGGCAAGACCGCGGGGAATAGATTTTAAAGCCGCATGAGGCGGGGATCTCGGCGTTATTCGTCGATGGCCAGGCCGGACCGCGTTGCTGCCACGACGTTGCTTAGTCGCACATAGTCGCTGGGCGTTAAGGTTTCGGCTCGTGAGCCGGGGTCGATTCCGGCGCTACGCAGCACGCTTTCGTCGACCCAACCCTTGAGAGCGTTACGTAGCGTCTTCCGGCGCAGGGAAAACGCCTTGCGTATTAAGTCTTCGAACAGGGTCCTATCGGCAACGGGGAGCGGCGCCCGCCTCGGTGTGAGCCGGAGCACCGAGGAATACACCTTGGGCGGCGGATCAAACGCGGCCGGCGGCACCTCAAACAGCAGCTCGCTCTCACAGAGGTACTGCACCATTACGCTCAGCCGCCCGTACTGGCGCGTACCGGGGGGCGCCGTGATCCGCTCCCCGACCTCGCGTTGGAGCATGAACACCATGTCCTCGATGCAGTGCGATTCGGACAACAAGTGAAACATCAGCGGCGTCGAGATGTTGTAGGGCAGGTTTCCCACGATGCGGAGCCGTCGGCCCTCCCCGGCCAGGGAATAAAACGGAAACTTCAGTGCATCGATCGCGTGGACCACGAGCCGACCGCAAGCGGCAAGCTCCGCCGTCAGCGCTTCAGCGAGGCCCGCATCGATCTCGACCACATGCAATTCACCCAGGGCGAGGAGGAGCGGGCGCGTCAAGGCACCGGTGCCGGGCCCGATCTCGGCTACGCATTGTCCGGGATGCGGAAGAATCACCCCGAGCAAGCGCGCCAGCACCTCGCGATCCCGCAAAAAATGCTGGCCGAAGCGCTTTTTTGCCCGAACGGCGTCCACGGCCAATGCGTGCTTCCGCTCGTGCTAGGGGACGCGTGCGGACTCTTTGGGATCGCCGATGGGGGCTGCGAGACCATCAGCGGCGAGTTCCCTGACGTTGTCCCCCGTGAGGCTTTCCAAAAACACGACCAGATCGTTCTGTTCCATCGGTGAAAGCCCGAGGGGCTCGATCTCCCGATCCGGTGCGGCATATCCCCCGCGGTTGTAATAGACAACCACATCGGCGAGTGTCGCGAAGGATCCATCGTGCATGTAGGGCGCGGTGAGCGCGACGTTGCGCAGGCCGGGCGTTTTGTAACGCCAACGGTCGGCGGGGTCTTGCGTAATCTCATAGCGGCCGAGATCGTTCGGGGGCGGCTCGCTCACTGCTTCTACGAAATTCTTAGCCACGTTGAGGCCGGGTGCGATCGGGACCGCCGCCTCTGCGGCGCGCGTGTGCATCGAGCGTTGCCAGCCAATGCCGGTATTGTGCGGTTCCTGATCGGTGAATAGCGCGTGATCATGTCCGAGCGCGTGGCAGGCGCCACAGCGCGCTTTACCGGTAAAGAGCTTGAAGCCGCGCTGGGCCTCGCGGCCGAGTGCCGTAGTCTCTCGTCCGTAGTACCAGCGGTCAAAGGGCGTGTTGCCGGAAATCAGCGTGCGCTCGTAGCTCGCAATCGCCTGCCCGATCGTTTCCATGCCCGCGGGGCGGCCGAAGGCCCGCTCGAAAAGACTTTGATAGGCCGGCAATCGGCGCACTTTATCGAGCACCCATCCCACCGACGGCGCTCCCATCTCGTTCCGCGCCAAGAGCGGCGACCAGACTTGGGTCTCCAATGCAATCTCGCGCCCGTCATGGAAAAGAAGCTTCTGGTATGCGACGTTGTACAGGCTCGGGGCATTACGGCGCACCGAGCGGCCCTCGATACCGACCGGCGCCGCGAGCGCGTTGTTCGTGAAACCCTGATCCGGTATGTGGCACATGGCGCACGACATCGTATTGTTCAGGGACAGGCGACGGTCGTAGAAGAGCATGCGGCCGAGCGCTATCTTGGGTTCGGTCAGCGGGTTGTCCGCGGGCACAGGCGTTTGGGGAAGGCCGAGCGGCGGGTCCAGCACCCAGCGCATTAAATCGGCACGGCGTTTCTCGGACAACTTCGCCTCGGCCGCCAGGTCTTTTTCCGAACGTGGCCGGGCAAAGCGCGCTTCCTGCTCTAGCGCCAGGGTTTTGAGATCATTGACGAGGAGCGCGGGATCGAGCACCGAGGCGCCGTAAATATTTCGGATCATGCGATTTTCATCGATTAAAAATACCCGTAACAGGTGCGCGAGATCCCCGCCTGCTTCCCGTGAGGGATCCGGTCGCAAATCTTGGCCGTACATCCGAAGGATCGGCGCGAGTGCTGCGGGCGAATCGGTGGTCGCGAAGACCCAGTCGCTGTCCTGCGTGAAGGGCGCGCCATAGCGCCGCATGATGTCGGGGGAATCATGGTCGGGGTCGAAGCTCAGGGTGATGAAACGCGCCCGAGAGGAGGTCTCGGGCTCGTCGCGGTCGAGCCGCTTTCTAGCTATGCTCATCAGTGCCGTCGCCCACGGGCAGCCTTGGGCGTCCGCGCAGCGGGTATAGATTAGGCTCAAAACGACAAGCTTGCCTGAATAAAGCTCGTGTAAGGTCGTGACCGCGCCCCTGCTGGTCACGACCTCGCCGTCTCCCGCCGACTTCAGAGACGGTAATTCATAGGATCCGGCTTCGGGGTAGCTTAGCGCCTGCCCGAGGGCGTCGGGCCCCGCCGCAAGCCATCCGATGAGAATCGTTGCGACGACGCTAGCGCGCAGATCGCTGCTACTCGTGCACCGCGACGCGCATGCTTTCGCTACCCGGTCTCTGCGCATACAACGAATAAGCGCCGAAGCGCATGATGTGCGGACGCCCTAATTTTTCTTTGGAAAAGTCGATTGCAAACCGTTCGCTGAGCTGCTTCCCGTCCCATTGGAAGGCCTTGAAGAACTGCTCGTTGTCCGCGCCCTTCTTGTCCCAGTTGGCTAGCAAGGAGCTGGTGAAATAAAGGCGTTTCCCATCCCAGCTCTGCGACACCATATTGAGTTGCGCCCCTATTTTCTTTTCGTAGATCTGTTTCGGATGGAAGGGATCGCGCACATCGTAAAGCCGAACCAGTCCGTCCGAGAAACTATCAACCCACAGAAGATCGTCTTCGGAGCTCAAGGAGCTATCCACCGGCAACGGGGTCTTGCTCGGGTCCCCGATGTCGCTTACCGCCTGGGCATGCCACTCCCCCTGAGCGTCCTCATGGATCAACCAGATCTTCGAAGTCAAGGCGGTGGAGGTAAAACAGTAATTGTGGTTCGGCTGCCAGGCACAGCGGATCTCGAGCGGTGCCCCCGGGACATCGAGGATTTTTTTGGGCTTGCGCGCGTGCAGATTCCAGATGACCACGGTGTTGCCGAAGCGTTTCATCGCCTCTTGATCCTGCAGCAGCTTGCCGAAATCCATCATGTAATTGGACCAGCCGGTGAACGAGGAGGTCACCAACACATTGCGTCTCGGGAGCGCGCGCACGTCGTAACCATAGCCATCGGCGTAAGACCCCGCCTTCTTCGCACCCTGGAGGTTATCGTCGGTGGGCATCCAATAAGTCGCCAGGTAATTGCCCTCATTGGTGTATTCCACGAGCGCCGTGCGGCCCCCGTGGTCGCGATGGTTCGACAGCGCCGTGATCAGCATCCGGCCCGGCATGGCATAAAAGGTGTGCGGCCCGACGGCGCCCCCGCTCTTGGCCACGAAGTCCTCGATAGTCTTAACCAGCCGCGGTTTCGAGGGATCGGTACGCACGTCGAAGATGAAGATCCGGCTGGTGTCGAGTCCCCCCGCCCAGAAGTGAGCGCGGTCATCGGTGAATCCCCCGTGATGGGCTTCGTTGCGGCCACCGACCGATACGGTATGAACCACCGAGCCGTGCTTGGCCGATTTGGGGTTCACGTCGATGGTCACGAGCTTGTCCTGCTCGTCGCCCACGCCTTCTTGTCCCAAAGTCCAGACGTAGGCGAAATCCTCCTGGCCCACGATCTTGGCCATGTAAGGCGACATGCAGGTCTCGTCCGCCCGTGCCATGCCGTGCCCGAAGGAGCCCAGCACCATGACCGATGCCGCAAGCATGAAATTAATCAGGGTAAGCGGTTTCATTTTTGTTTCCTTTTCTACGACGGTTGCCCGCTGTGCGTCGTGCCGATAGGAACCGCATCGGTATCACCCCGCGCCCCCGTGGAACTACGCCGCTTGGCCGACGGCCATCGCCTCCTTGACTTCATTGAGCCGGCCGGTCCCGACGTCGTAAATGAACCCATAGATCGGTATGTCCCGAGGCACCAGGGGATGGTTGCGGATGCGCCGCACATCCTCCACGACGCTCTGCTCCGGATTCTTGATGGTCAACCAGTCGATATAGTCGCCTTCGTGAGCACCCGGTCCCGGGCCGACATCGCGAAAACCGCCGGCATCCAGCGCGGCGGTCTTCAGACTGCTTTTCAGCAGACCGCGCATCACCTCGTCGGTGAAAAATTCCATCCCGCAATTGGTATGATGGATGACGAACCATTCCCGCGTGCCTAAGAGTTTGTAGGAAATGACCAGGGAACGGATCGCATCATCGCTCGCCCGTCCGCCGGCATTGCGAATGACGTGCGCGTCGCCTTCGGTGAGCCCGGCATATTTCGAGGG
>JBIMKC010000029.1:15923-20022 GCA_043673925.1 Chromatiales bacterium
CGGCATTGCGAATGACGTGCGCGTCGCCTTCGGTGAGCCCGGCATATTTCGAGGGCTGCAGGCGGGCGTCCATGCAGGTCAGGATGGCAAAATGCCGCGCCGGCGGCATCGCTAGTTTGCCCTTATCGCCAAAGTTCGCCGCATACTGAGCATTCGCGGCCAGCACTTCTTGCAAGATCTGACTCATAGTTCACTGCCTCCAATTATTGTGGCGCTGCCCATGAAGGGTGAGGGCCGGATGATGATAGGTCGTTACTTCAATGTCGGTGGTTATTTATTGTTGCGTCGGTTGATCCTGCCGCCTCACCTATTATAGCCTTATAGTCGGTGTTCCGTGTACGTCGCGCTATTCCCGGTGCTTGGCAGCGCGTATCATTAGAATCGCAACTAGAAAAAACGCACTCCCAGAGCCTACGCTCCGATCCGGGCGGCTTGCGGAGAAAGTGCGAGGCCAGCTTAGCGCCACGGCGCACGCCGCGATAAGAGAGTGCGCGGGCTAGAAGAACAACAAGGTATCAACGATGAATATCCTGATGATGACCAATACCTACGCACCGCATGTGGGGGGCGTTGCGCGCAGCGTGGAAGGCTTTGCCGGCGCGTTCCGGGCCCGCGGCCACCAAGTGCTCGTGGCGGCGCCGCTCTTCAAGGGCACCCCCGAGAACGAACGCGGCGTGATCCGTTTTCCGGCCGTCAAGGACTTCAATGGCAGCGCCTTCTCGGTACCGATGCCGGCGCCTCTGCGGCTGGTGGCGGCGCTCAAGCAATTTTGCCCCGAGATCATCCACTCCCATCATCCGTTCCTGTTGGGAGGAACGGCCTTGCGCGTCGCCGCGGCGCGCCGTCTGCCGGTGGTATTCACCTACCATACGATGTACGAGAAATACACCCACTACGCGCCCGGGGATTCGCAAACGATGAAACATTTCGTCGTGGATCTCGTCAGCGGTTATTGCAACCTGTGCGATGCGGTGATCGCGCCGAGCCGAACGGTGGCCGAGTTGCTGCGCGAGCGCGGCGTCGAAACCCCGATTCAGGTGATCCCGACCGGTATCAACCTACCGCTCTTCGCGGGTGGCGATGGGCAGGCGTTTCGGAGAAAATATGGGATCCCGGCACGGGCGTTCGTGCTCGGGCACGCTGGCCGGCTGGCCGCGGAAAAGAACCTGGGTTTTCTGGGGGACGCGGGCATGCGCTTCCTGGAGGGAAACCCGAACGCTTATTGTCTCATCGTCGGCAGCGGACCGGCGAGCGACGACTTGCAAGCCCGCTTCACCCGCGCGGGGTTCGCGGAGAGACTGATTCTCACGGGGGCGCTTGATCAGCGCGATCTCAGCGACGCTTACCAGGCGATGGATGTCTTCGCCTTCGCGTCCCACACGGAAACGCAAGGGATGGTGCTGGCTGAGGCCATGTGCGCCGGTGTGCCGGTCGTGGCCCTCGACGCATCGGGCGTGCGCGAGATGCTGCGCGATGAGGAGAACGGACGTCTGTTAAAACGGGAAGACCCCGAGTGCTTCGTGGCGGCGCTGGCGTGGGTCGCCGCGCTAGGCGCCGAGGCGCGCCAACGGTTGCGGGAAGGCGCACAACGGACGGCCTCCGCCTTCAATATGAGCGGAACCGCGGCGCGGGCGCTTGATCTCTACGCCTCGTTGCGCGCCACCGCACCCACGCAAAGAATGCGCGATCATACCCTTTGGGACATCGCGTTTCGCCGCCTGCGAGGTGAGTGGCGGATCCTGCGCAACGTGGTGCAGGCCGCGGGCGACTCGCTGCGGCCGAGCCTCGTTTGGGAAGTGGGGCCGAGGGGCACCGAAGACCCGCGCGCCTGGCCTAGCCAGAACGCCCTCGCCGGGCTGGAAAATCATCCCGACAAGGGCGGCGAGCCGTCGGCGACAGGGGCGGATTTCAAGACGCGGTTGCTGGGATGGCTGTGGGCGTGGCTACTGCGTCTACAATCCGTGACTTGGAGGAAACGCTATGACGGCCTCGATCGCCTCGACGAGATCTTGGATCAGCATCAGCGGGTATTGTTTTGCTTCTGGCACGGCAAATACCTCCCTCTTTTCGCGCTCATGCGCGGACGCCCGGCCTGCGTGTTCACCAGCCAATCCGACCGGGGAGCCATCATCGCCGAGATCTGCCGCCACTTCGGTTACGAGTGCGTACAGGTTCCCATTCGCGGACGCAGCCATGCCTTCGAGATCATGCGCCGCGCCTTGGAGCGGCGCCCGAACGGCGGCATCGCCGTCGACGGTCCGCTAGGTCCCTATCACAAGGTCAAACGGGGCGCCATCAAGCTGGCCGCCGAGCTCGGTTACGTGGTGGTCCCCGCGTCCGCGACGGCGCGCCGGAAACGCATCATCAAGCATCGTTGGGACCGCATGGAGATCCCCGCGCTCTTCACGCGCATCGGGCTCGCGATCGGCGAACCGAAGAAGATCCCGTGCAATCTGTCTCCCGAGCAAAGCCAGGAATGGGTGGCCTGGTTGCGGGAGCAGTTGGAGACGCTGGATCGCCGAGCCGAGGAGCTGGCCGGAGTCCCGAGGCAAAAACCCCGCATGCACGCAGAGCGCGGATCGAAGCTCCACTCGGAGCAGGAAGGCTAGCTGATAAAGACGCGTAACCGGAGTCCCTCGGCAGCGGCCTATGTCATACCCAGTCACCCGAGCTCCCGAGGGTTAGTTTGCACCCTCACGCTCCAGACCTAAGCGCGCCAAAGATCGCCACCGGGATGATGGTGATTTACGGCCTGCCTTACATGGCCTATGCGATCGCGGCCTTGCCGCTGGCGCTGTTTGTACCTTCGTATTACGCCGATGACATGGCGCTACCGCTCGCGGCGGTGGGGATCGCGATTGCCGCCTCGCGCATCTTTGATGTCATTATCGATCCCTTCATAGGCATCCTGAGCGATAGCTGGAACACGCGCTGGGGACGGCGAAAACCCTGGATCGCCGCCGGCGCGCCCCTGTTCATGCTTTCGCTCTGGATGATCTTCGCGCCGCCCCCGGGCGTGACGTTTGAATACCTTTTAGGGTGGACGTGCTTGTTCTTTATCTCGTTCACGCTCGTGGATCTTCCTTACAAAGCGT
The DNA here is from genome assembly GCA_043673925.1 of Chromatiales bacterium. Classification (GTDB taxonomy): domain Bacteria; phylum Pseudomonadota; class Gammaproteobacteria; order JACCXJ01; family JACCXJ01; genus USCg-Taylor. Next base: position 19,019 of record JBIMKC010000029.1, read on the forward strand.
GGGGGGCGGAGCTGTCCACGGACTACTCGGAACGCTCGCGCGTGACCGCCTGGCGGGAGGCCTTCGGGTTCGCCGGCCAATTGGTGTTAGTCTTGGTGCTCATGCTCCTGGAATCTCTCGGTCAGCGAGAACCGGCGACGCAGTTGAGGGCCATTGCCCTGACCGTGATCCTGACACTGCCGCCGCTACTCATCGTTGCGTTCAAGACGGTCCCCGAGCGTCCCCCGGATACGCTCGCGGGCGAGTGGCCGCGGGGTACCGCGGGTCTCATGCTCGTGGCGCGAAATCCCGCGTTCGTGCGCATGGTGATCTCCGTCGTTCTGTTCGTCTCCGGGCTCATCGTTCAGGCGACACTGCATAAGATCGTGCTGGTCCACGTCACCGAGACCCCGGATCTCTTCGCCTCCATGCTGCTGCTCGAGAACATCGCCACCATCGCGCTGGTGCCGCTATGGATCCGGATCTCCGATCGCATCGGCAAACACCGCGCCTTGTGCCTGGCGGCGCTCTGGGCCGGATTATGGAGCCTGCTCCTGCCCTTCCACGGGCAGGGCGATGGCTGGCCGCTCATCGGCGTGCTCGCGATTCGCGGCAGCAGCTTCGCGTCGATCCTGTTCCTGGCGAACTCCATCGCCGCCGATGTCGTCGATCATGACACCGTGACCTCGGGCCGGCAGCGGACCGGCCTCTATTTCGCCATCTGGGCGATGACCTATAAATTCGCCATCGCCCTCGGGGTGTTGTTAGCGACCGTGCTCCCGGCGTACTTCGGGTTCGAACCCGCCGACGCTAGCACCCACACCCCCAGCTTCGAATTCGCGCTCATGGCGGTCTACGGCTGGTTGCCGGGCGTGCTTATGGCGCTCGGGGCCCTATTTCTATGGAATTTTCCGATCGATCAGACGCGGCAACGTGCGCTACGCGCTCTCATCACGCAACGCGCGCTCGACTAAGATCCTTGCAGTCAATTCTAATCGAGGTTTGAGTCTGAACGAAGTGCTAGA
>JBIMKC010000030.1:0-12548 GCA_043673925.1 Chromatiales bacterium
CTAACCCTTAGCACGTGGTACCGGATCAACCCCCCCGGGGTGAAACGGGTGACAATTGCATATTCGTTTTATAGTTAAGCAAAGTCCACGCGTTAAACCGTGTATGGCGATCGCCTCCGCGGCATATTGCGAACAACTCGGGTGGAAGCGACAGTGCCGCCCCATGAACGGGCTCACGAACCTCGTGTAGAGCCTAATAAGGGAAATCAAAATTCTCTGCATCGCGCGATACGCGCCCAATGGAATTCAAGTAGATCATGGAACTGCATTCCGGTGAGCTCGCAAGCGGGTTTACGAACTATGACCAGCGTATCGAAGCCGGCGAGCTTCGCCTCGTGGCGCCGAAAGAACTCACGCACACGTCGTTTTAATCGATTCCTCTTTACCGCAAGGCGAACCTGTTTTTTTGGAACCGCGATACCCAGTCTGGCTCGGGTCAATCCATTCGGGCACGCAAGCACCATTACGAAGCGGTCGCTGGATTTGCATCGAGCCGAAAGAAGGCGTTCGAAATCCCGACGCTGTTTGACTCTGTCGTCCGCGGAAAAGGATGCTAGGGCCCTCGCTCGCTTGTCAGTCAGGCCGTCAATCGCTTGCGGCCTTTTGCGCGCCTGGCCTTGATCACCAGCCGCCCGGCTTTGGTTCTCATCCGAGCACGGAAACCGTGCGTCCTCTTGCGCTTGATTTTGCTGGGTTGGTAAGTCCTTTTCATGACAAAGTACCGAGATGACTGGAATGAAAAATAAACCTGAGATGTTGTACGAATAAGCTTATTCTGTCAAATCACGATCGTATCTCCGTTAATGGCGCCGCCGGGTGGCTAAGCACCGTGAATCGGGTATAAACTTTTCAGCTTCCTGCGGCGTTTCTATAACCTATATAGAGGAAGGTTCTATGGGGCGATCTCTGTGGCAACGCTGCCTCGCCAAACTCGAGTGCGAATTACCGCCACAACAATTTAGCACCTGGATTAGACCCCTCCATGCCGTGGAAGAGGACCATAATCTCAACTTGCTCGCCCCCAACCGGTTCGTACTTGAGTGGATCAAGGAAAAGTACCTTGAGCGGATAGTAGACCTCCTCACTCATCTTGCAGAACCCGAAGGGGTGAAGGTCTTCCTCTCCGTCGGGAGCCATTCGGGCCGGACCACGACCGGTAATACACCGCATTCTTTGCCTAAGAGTAGCAACCGCGACGCCCCGGTTAACCGCGGACTAAAACCCGGTTTTACCTTTGAGACTTTCGTCGAGGGCAAATCCAACCAGCTTGCGCGGGCCGCGTCCCTACAGGTCGCCGAGAATCCAGGAGCGGCATACAATCCACTGTTTATCTGTGGTGGGGTTGGGCTCGGCAAGACGCACTGCATGCAAGCCGTCGGGAACATGATTCGCCGGATCCGCCCAAATGCTAATGTCGTGTACCTGCACTCCGAACGCTTCGTAGCGGATATGGTCAAGGCACTGCAACACAACACGATCAACGATTTCAAGCGTTTCTATCGATCCGTCGATGCCTTGCTAATCGATGATATTCAGTTTTTCGCGGGCAAGGAGCGCTCTCAGGAGGAGTTCTTCCATACCTTCAACGCCTTGCTCGAGGGTCAACGCCAAATTGTTCTAACGTGTGATCGTTACCCCAAGGAGGTCCAAGGGGTCGAGGAACGACTAAAATCGCGCTTTGGTTGGGGTCTGATGGTTGCCATTGAACCCCCAGAACTAGAAACCCGTGTTGCGATTCTAATGAGTAAGGCTGAGTTGGCGCGAATAGTGCTTGCTGACGAGGTTGCCTTCTTTATCGGAAAGCGCTTTCGCTCCAATGTGAGGGAGCTGGAAGGCGCACTGCATCGTGTCATTGCAAACTCTCAATTTACCGGACGACCCATAACCCTGGAGTTCGCAAAGGATGCATTAAAAGACCTACTTGCGTTACAAGACAAGCTGACAACGATCGATAACATCCAGAAAACCGTGGCGGACTTTTACAAAACACGCGTGTCCGACCTAGTATCACACCGCCGCAATCGATCCATCGCACGTCCTCGCCAAATCGCGATTGCATTGTCCAAAGAGTTGACTAATCATAGCCTTCCGGAGATCGGCAATGCTTTTGGGGGTAGAGACCACAGCACCGTACTGCATGCTTGCCGAAAAGTATCCGAATTGCGCAAGCTCGAACAACGCTTCGACGACGATTACTTAACGCTTTACAGGATCCTAACCACATAACGTGAATTCCCTGTGAACAATTCTATATACGGGCGGTCTCCGTTTAATCTTGTCGATCCTTATCCACAGAAACTACGTCCGGTTATTAACTATATATCCACCACGAGGTCCTTATTTAAGCTCTTGTTTATTAAGCAAGCTTTCATAGATGCAATTAAACCGCTATGCATTAATAGTGAAATTAATACAAGTCTATGAAATTATCTATTGAGCGTGAGAGGCTACTTTCGCCGCTACAAAACTTAAGTGGGATCCTGGATCGAAATCAGTCAACCCCCATTCTGGGTCATGTGTTGGTGTCGGCGCGTGAAGATTCTGTATCATGTTCGGCGACGGACATGGAGGTCGAGCTTGTCGTTGTTATCGAGCAAGGCGCGGCGGAGCCAGGTGAGATAACCCTTCCGGGAAGGAAGCTATTAGATATTTGCCGGGCGCTGCCGTCCGCGTCACGAATCGACATTTCCTGCGAAGGTGGTCAGGCCGTCATTCGTTCTGGCAGGAGCCGTTTTACGCTGCAAACACTGCCGGCAGCCGAGTTCCCGAGCTTTACCGCGTTTTCTCCGCGAGTGACGTTCGAGATTGTAAGCCGACAATTAAGAGCACTTTTGGAAGAAACTCATTTTGCCATGGCCCAGCAGGATGTCAGATATTATTTGAACGGGCTATTACTCGAGATTGGCGCGGGCCGGATCCGGGCGGTGGCCACCGATGGGCATCGGCTAGCCCTGAAAGACATACCAGGAAGCCCTGCTGTAGTGGAATCGATGCAGATCATCGTGCCTCGAAAAGCGGTTATGGAATTGGTCAAAGTGCTGGACGGGGACGACGGCGAAGCCAAGCTGTCGGTTAGCGACAATCGGTTTCAGGTACAAGTAGCGAACTGCACGTTTACTTCGAAGCTTATCGATGGGCGATATCCCGACTACGAGAGGGTGTTGCCGCATAACACAAACAAGATCGTGATCGCGGATCGGGAGCTGCTCCGAGAGGGACTGGCGCGTAGCGCCATCTTATGTACCGACCGTTTCAAGGGCGTACGCATCTCGCTCGATCGGGATACATTACGCTCATGCGGTCAAAACGCGGAGCGGGAGGAATCGGAGGAACAGATCCAGGTTAGCTATAACGATGAGTTACTGGAAGTCGGTTTTAACATCGTCTATCTGATCGATGCGCTTGCGGTCATTAAAACACGCCAGGTACGACTCGAATTTAAGGATACGGGTAGCAGTTGTGTGATTAAGCCGGACGGGGACTCGACGAACGTCTATGTCGTTATGCCTATGAGAATTTGAAAGGCTTGCCGTGTAAATAAGCTATAGACGTTTCACGTGAAACATAGACGGCTGTGGTAAACTGTTATCCTTCAGTAGCCCGGACCCGCTATGCAAAGCTCAGCACGATACGATTCCTCTAATATCAAGGTTCTAAAGGGATTAGATGCTGTACGAAAACGGCCAGGGATGTACATCGGTGACACCGATGATGGTACGGGTCTCCACCACATGGTATTCGAGGTGGTAGATAACAGTGTCGATGAGGCTCTAGCAGGCTACTGCACGGAAATTAATGTCCGTGTGCATAGTGACGGATCGGTCACGGTTAAGGATAACGGCCGTGGTATCCCGGTCGACCTACATATCGAAGAGGGACGCTCAGCGGCCGAGGTCATCATGACAACCCTCCACGCGGGCGGTAAATTTGACGATGATTCCTACAAAATCGCAGGCGGCTTGCATGGCGTAGGCGTATCGGTTGTTAATGCGCTGTCGGAGTCCTTGAATTTAACGATTAACCGCGATGGGCAATGCTTTTATCAAGAATACGCAGATGGCGAGCCAAAAACTCCGATCCGGGTCCTCGGAGGAGCGCTATACCGTGGAACGGAAATCAGATTTAAACCAAGCCCGAACGTATTCTCGAATATAGAGTTTCATTATGATATTTTAGCCAGAAGGCTGCGCGAATTGTCGTTCCTTAATTCCGGTGTCAAGATCGATTTGGTCGATGAGCGGACGGGGCGCAAGGGTGGTTTTGAATACAAAGGAGGAATTTCGGCATTCGTTGAGCATTTGAACAAGAAAAAGACGCCCTTACACCCGAGCGTGATCACTATCGGTGTCGCTCGCCAGGGAATCGAAGTGGCCGTCGCCATGCAGTGGAACGATTCCTATCAAGAGAATATCTTTTGTTTTACTAACACCATTCCGCAGCGCGACGGCGGTACTCACCTAGCGGGATTTAAAGGAGGCATTACACGCACGTTTAACCAATACATGGAGCGGGAGGGCATCCTTCAAAAAGCTAAGATTCTCGTCGCGGGAGACGATGTCCGCGAAGGGCTAACTGCAGTGCTGTTAGTTAAGCTACGGGATCCGAAGTTTTCTTCGCAAACCAAGGACAAGTTGGTGTCGAGTGAGGTGAAAGGTGTAGTGGAAAGCGTCGTCGCCGAGAAACTCGAAGAGTTTCTGTTAGAGCGCCCGAGCGAAGCAAGGGTGATTACGGATAAAATCATTGATGCGGCCCGCGCGCGCGAAGCGGCGCGCAAAGCCAGAGAGCTAACCAGGCGCAAGACGGCATTGGATATCGCAGGCTTACCGGGCAAACTTGCCGATTGCCAAGAAAAGGACCCAAAACAATCGGAGATCTTTCTAGTCGAGGGCGATTCCGCTGGCGGATCGGCGAAGCAGGCCAGGGACCGGCGTTTTCAGGCTATCCTCCCGCTCAAGGGAAAGATACTCAATGTTGAGAAGGCCCGGTTTGACAAGATGTTGGCATCGGCCGAGGTGGGCACACTGATCATGGCCCTTGGGTGTGGGATCGGCCGGGAAGAATATAACCCGGACAAGCTCCGCTATCACCGCATCATCATCATGACGGACGCCGATATTGATGGCTCGCATATCCGAACCTTGTTACTCACGTTTTTCTATAGGCAGATGTTTGATTTAGTCGAGCGAGGGCACGTGTATATAGCTCAACCGCCGCTTTACAAGGTGAAGAAGGGAAAGCAGGAGGAATACATAAAAGATGAGCGATCGTTTCTGAACTATTTGCTGTTGAACGCGTTACGCGACGCGCGGTTCTACACACCACATTCTGCTTTCAAGTCAGACGACGTCCATCGGATCGGGCAGGATTACCTCGTCTGGCGTGAGTTGCTTAACCGCTTACAGAGATCACATAACGAGGAAATACTGAAGGGCATCGGCGACATCCCGCTGCTCGGCAGCGAAGAGCTTTCCGACCCGGGATCGCTCGCCATCTGGTGTGCGCGCCTCGATCAACGGCTACAGCAAGCCGACCCACAAGGGACATATAGTACCCAATACGACCTGGTGCCCGACCGGCCAACGAGAGTCATCACCAAGAAGGTCATACATGGCATCGAAGCCACCGATATCTACACGGATGATTTCTTTAAGTCCGGTGAGTACCACCGGCTCGTAGAGCTATCAGTGCACCTTGGCGCAGGCTTGGGGAACGGCGCAAAGGTAGAAATGGGCAGTAAGTCATATCCGATCGGCAGCATTAGAGAAGGGTTTGAGCGTATTTTGGAAGAATTCCGCGACGGATTGCAGATCCAACGCTACAAAGGGCTCGGCGAAATGAACCCGGAGCAGTTGTGGGAAACCACCATGCACTCCGAGTCACGGAGCCTATTGCAAGTGCGTATCGAGGATGCGGTGGCGGCGGATGAGATTTTCACAACGCTGATGGGCGACCAAGTTGAACCGCGACGCGAGTTTATCGAAGTCAACGCTCTTTCCGTGGGGAACCTAGATACCTGAGCGCCGGCGAGGAAAAACACCGGCGCGAATGTTTGCGGTCGATAAGTACCGCTTCTACCGGTATGCACGGGCGGCAACCCACACATCGACTCGCTTCACGCCCTCGGAACGTAATAAAACCGCGAGCTCCCTGGCTGTGTGGCCTGTCGTCATTACGTCGTCAACCAGGGCGACGTGTTGATATCGCACAGGATGCTTCAACTGAAACGCGCGGCGCACGTTGCGGCGCCGCGCTTTAGCCGCTAGGCTAGCCTGTGGAACTGTCTTTCGACTACGGACGGCCGCGTCGTGCAGCAGCGGGATCCCGAGGCATTCGGCGAGGGGCTTAGCGAGCTCAACGGCTTGGTTATAGCCGCGGTTGAAGAGGCGTTTCCAGTGCAGGGGAATGGGAATCAAGCACTCGGGCAAGTCGGTCTGTAAGCGCGCAATCTGTTGATACATTAGGCGGGCGACGAGTTCCGCGTAAGCGAGGCGTTGCGAGAATTTGATAGCTTTAATCAGCGCGTCGACAGGGAAGGCATAGTGATAGGGAGCGAAGCACAGTCCAAACGGTGGCGGGTGTTGCAGGCAGGTACCGCAGATCGTATTCACGGGTAACGGAAGAGCGCAGGTGCGGCATGCGTTTGTATTCGCCGGTAGGACCTCGGAACAAGCTTGGCAGAGGAAGCTTATTGAGGAGATCCGAGCATCGCAAAGAACACAGTGCATGGGCTATCCGTTAATCGGCAAGGGATCGCGTACCGGCTTTATAACGCGCTTAATAAAGACATACTTAACACCATGATGAACGCGCGCGCAAGCGGCTCTTTGTTTCCTGATCCGGCCCTGAAATTCCCAGAGCCTAGGCATGATTGGAAAACGGACGATGCTGAGGATATATATAGTCTCCCATTTTCGGATCTCCTGTTTCAAGCGCAAAGCGTTCATCGGCGATATTTCAAGTCCAATACTGTCCAGCTCAGCACATTGCTTAATATCAAGGCCGGGGGTTGTCCGGAAGACTGCGCATATTGCCCGCAGAGCGCGCGCTACGGCACTTCGGTGAAAGCCGCACGCATGATTGATGTTGCCATCGTCACGGAGGCCGCCGAAAAGGCGAAACGCGAAGGGGCGACAAGGTTTTGCATGGGTGCCGCATGGCGTAGCCCCCGTTGGGATGATCTGGAGCGCGTGCTTGAAATGGTAAGAGCGGTCAAGTGCCTCGGCTTGGAAACATGCGCGACCCTGGGCATGTTGACGGCGGAACAAGCCGAGGCGTTAAAAGACGCAGGGCTCGATTATTACAACCACAACCTCGATACCTCCCCGGCGTACTACCCTCGGATTATTACTACACGAACCTATGAGGACAGGTTGCGCACCCTCGGGCATGTGAGAGCCGCGGGGATGCGGGTATGTTGCGGCGGGATCATCGGTATGGGCGAGAGCCGCCATGATCGCTGTTCTTTATTTATAACCCTCGCCAACCTTCCTGAACATCCCGAAAGCGTCCCGATCAATCTCCTGGTGCGGGTTAAGGGGACGCCGCTGGGCGCTGCCGAGATCCCGGATCCTTTCGAGATGGTGCGCACCATCGCGCTCGCGCGCATCTTAATGCCCGCATCGTATGTAAGGTTGTCGGCTGGCAGGAGCAGCATGTCGGATGAGCTGCAAGCCCTTTGTTTCCTTGCCGGTGCAAACTCTGTGTTTTACGGAGAGCAGCTCTTGACGACGGAAAATCCCGGGGCAGGACATGATCGGCGGCTATTTCAACGCCTTGGGATCACGGCAGTTTGAGCACAGCGGTCTTATTCGTACGAAATGTTGGTCGTAACAATGCTTGGTTTCGGCCTTCTTGCAGCCGGTTCCGGATACAGCAAGGATATCGAACGCGAAGAAAGTACGCATGAAGAAGAAATGCAAGGATGGGAACCGCGCTAAATCGGGATGCAAACGCGCCGGCGTTCGACGCAGCCCTACTCGCCGGACTGCAACACCTTAAAGAGCACTATCAATATCGCACACGCCGGGTTAAAGAAGCCGCGGAAGGTCCGGAGATCGAGGTCGAAGGCCGTCGCTATGTCGATTTCTCCAGCAACGATTATCTCGGTTTAAGCGGCGACCCGCGCGTTGTTACCGCGTTTCGGCGTGGTTTGGGGCGCTATGGCGCCGGGGCTGGCGCGTCGCATCTGGTCTCGGGTTATTGCCAGCCTCATCACGCGCTGGAGTTGGACTTGGCTGCGTTTACCGGCCGGCCCAGGGCGCTGCTATTCTCGACAGGCTATCTGGCGAACCTCGGGATCGCCAGCGCGTTGTTTCGGCGAAACGATACCGTGATCCAGGATCGGGCCAATCATGCCTCGCTGGTCGATGCGGCGATCCTCGCGCGCGCGCGCCTGGTGCGTTATCCCCATCGCAATATCGGGGCGCTTGAACGCCTGCTTTCAAAGGGCCGGGCCGGGCGCACCTATGTCGTGACCGATGCTGTTTTTAGCATGGACGGGGGCCTTGCACCTTTGGTCGAAATCGCCGCCTTGTGCGCGCGGCACGAAGCGGTGCTGGTGGTTGATGATGCGCATGGGTTCGGCGTGTTGGGAGCGGATGGGGCGGGCGCGTTGAATCACCTAGGGCTTGGGCTTGGGGAGGCGCCGATACTCATGGCCACCTGCGGAAAGGCATTGGGCGTCTTCGGGGCGTTTGTAGCGGGTTCGGAGCCGCTCATCGAAACGCTCATTCAGCGTGCCCGGAGTTATATTTATACCACGGCCATACCGCCAGCGATGGCCGAAGCGGTGCGCGAAAGCCTCGCGTTGCTGCGTCTCGAGGGGTGGCGTAGGGCGCATTTGCAGACGCTCATCGAACACTTCAGGGCTGGGGCGCGACGCCTTGGGTTCAAGCTTGGAGACTCGCTTACACCGATCCAGGCGATGATTTTAGGTCACAGCCGCACGACCTTGGGGGTGGCGGCATTGCTGCGGCGCAATGGGTACTACGTCGTCGCTTTCCGTCCGCCGACGGTGCCGAAGGGTACGGCCCGATTGCGGATCACCCTCACGGCAAACCACACGCCAGCGCATATAGATGGGTTACTGGCGGCGCTCACCGAGATCCCATGCGCTGTTTCATAGAACGGCGAGGGTAGGGTCTCCCGTTGGTCTTCTTTCACGGGTGGGGATTCACGGACCCAGGTCCGTTGATCGAAGGATTAAAGCTGCTCGCGAGCACGGATCTGGGGTCACGCCTGAGCAGGATGGAGGCCCCCGTTTTTAGCTATACTAGGAGACCGTGTTGCCGATCCCCTGATGCGCTTGTCTCCGCGTTTACGCACCCACGTCATCGCCGGCGCCAGGCATGTGCCTTTTATCTCGCATCAACACGAGAACCGGCGAGGGTTTCTTGATGCCAACAACCTTTCCGGACGCCTATCGGCTCGATAAAAAGCGCTTGGCGGCCGCGTTTAACCGCGCGGCGCCGAGCTATGATCGGCATGCCGTGCTACAGCAGGCCGTGGCCATGCGCATGCTGGAGCGTCTAGCGCTAGTAAAGATTACTCCCAGGAGGGTACTGGATGCGGGCGCTGGCACGGGTTACGCCGCGGCCTTATTGCGCCGGACCTATCGGCCCGAGGCGCTTGTGGCCTTCGATATTGCCCACGGAATGCTGCGGCAGGCACGGAGGCATGCACCGAGTTTCTTATCGCGCCAGGTTTATCTTTGCGGCGATGTGGAGCGCCTTCCCTTAGCCGCGGAAAGTATCGACCTCGCGTTTTCCAATCTCTCGCTGCAATGGTGCAACGATCTCGACCGGGTACTCGAAGAATTCAGCCGGGTCCTGACTACCCAAGGGCTCTTGATGTTTTCGACCTTCGGGCCGGATACGCTCAGCGAGTTACGGGCGAGTTGGGCGAAGGTGGATCAACGAGTTCACGTTCATGGATTCGCCGACATGCACGACATCGGTGATGCGCTCATTCGCGCCGGTTTCAGTGGCCCGGTGCTGGACGTCGAGCGCTTCACGATGACCTACCCCGATGCCTATGCGCTGATGCGGGATCTGAAAATAATCGGGGCGGTCAACGCGGCGCAAGGCCGCCATCGCGGTCTCACCGGGAAAGGTGAATTGATAGCGCTTGTGAAGGAATACGAACGCTTCCGCTGCCACGGCGTGCTACCGGCGACCTTCGAAGTCGTTTATGGGCATGCGTGGGTACCGGAAGCCGGGGTGCGGGCGCAGGACGGAAGCACGGTCGCGGCGTTTCCCATCGAGCAGCTTAGAAGCGCGATCAAGGTGCGCTTACCGCACTGACTACGGCTGAAAGGGCGCGTCCAGGCCGGCTATGCGAGAGGGGTTTTTCGTCACCGGAACCGATACCGGGGTGGGCAAGACCATCGTCGCGCTTGCTCTTATCGACGGATTGAAGGAGGCTGGACTGCGCGTAGCGGGCATGAAACCGATCGCGACCGGCTGCGTGCGTACGGCCGAGGGACTCAAAAACGCGGATGGACTCGCGCTATTAGAGCGATCGAGCGTACCCCTGCCTTACGCCAGCGTTAACCCCTACGCCTTCGAACCTCCCGTGGCGCCGCACCTCGCCGCCACTACCGTGGATGCGGAGATTTCGCTGGGCGCGGTGAACGACGTTTATCGCGAGCTTCTCGAGCAGGTGGATTGCGTGGTCGTGGAAGGCATTGGCGGCTGGCGCGTGCCTCTCAATCACCAGGCTTTCGTGTCCACGCTGGTGCGGTACTTAGGCATTCCCGCGTTACTCGTCGTCGGCGTGCGGCTTGGATGTATTAATCATGCACTGCTGACCGTCGAGGCGATCGAGAGAGACGAGGTGAAAATGCTCGGTTGGGTTGCAAACCAGGTGGACGTGGATTATAGGTATGTAGAGGCCACCGTGACTAGCTTAGAACGTTTCATCGAGGCACCGTTGCTTGGGATGATCCCTTACCTTCGGCCGGGGGAGGAGAATACCGTCCCCTCGCTCCTAGGCGAGGTTGTACGGACCGTGCTAGAGCGACAAACCGTCCCGCTATGAACCCCGCGATTCCTCTCGGGACATGCTGGTTAAATTTCTAATCATCGGCGGTCTTTTCGCCGTGTTAATCAGCCTGGGCGTTGCGTTGATGCGCTTGATTCGAGGCGGGGAGCGCTCGGATGCGACCGTACGCCGCGCTCACGCTGCGGGTGGCATTATCGATAGGGCTTTTCGTGCTCTTGATGATCGCGTACGCCACCGGATGGCTGACCCCGGTCCGATTCGGTAAGCGGCCGAGGCAGCGTTGCGCCCCGGCCGCCTCCGCTGGCCGCGCCCCGCTTCAGCTCGCATCGAACTGAAGATGATATTTTTCAGGGAACGGTCCGCCCTCGAAGTCTGGGGGGCTCAGAGCGCGCAGGTTCTTAAGGAGCAGAAGGTGTTTGGTGATTTCCGGGACCTGGATGCGGGCAACCTGTTCACCCAAGCACGTGTGCAGTCCGAACCCAAAGTGCATATAGTGATGCTCGGGCCGATCGAGGCGAAATTCCCGCGGGCGCGACAGCTCGAATTCGTCCATCATTGCGGAACGCGTACCGACGAAAACCAGGGAGTCCTTCTTCACCCGTACCCAGCGCAGCGTACCGCGGGCCACGGTACAATCTTCGGCGCAGGTGCGCACCACCACGGGGTTGATCGGATTGAACCGCAGTGCCTCAAAACAGTATTTATACAGGAGCTCATCGGCGCCGTCTTGGGCCGCCCGCTTGGCGCCCGCAAACTGTTCGGGGTGGGCAAGCAGGTATTCCACGATCTGAACGACGGCCTGGGAGATGGTCTCGACCCCGCCAACCAAAAACCCCATGGTATTGGAAATAATGCGCTCTTCGTCGAAACCGATCTCTTCGGGGAAACGGGACTGGAGCATTCTCGATACGACGTCGTCCAGATTCGGGTTTGCAGCGAGTTCCTGGCGCCGCTGCGGGAGCAAGATCTCCTTGATTTGCTTGTACATCTGGCGCCCGGCATCGACGTTTTCCTGATGAATCCGCGCATCGTTTTCTATGTTTTTGAACATATCCATCTGGGTTGCGCGAGACCACCGGAACATGCTCTGGATATCCGGGTCGACAAAACCAAAGTACTGCTGGATCATCTCGACCGGCACCCGGCGCGCGATTTGAAACACGAGCTCGAGCCGGCCGGCGCGCTTGGCATCCTCCAGCAACCCGCAGGTGATCTCCGATACTAGGCTTCGGATCTTGGGCGCGTCGTTTTTGCTGATGAGCGTCCGCATGATGCCTTTGTCGCGTTGATTCTCGATGCTCCCGTCTCGGGCGAGCATGAAGGGGCCTACACTCGGGTCCATGCGCGGCGCGTAGTCGCGCACGGTGAAGACCTCCGGGCGCGAGAGCACCTCCTGCACGTCTCGGTAACGCGTTACGAAGACATTCCCGTTCGGTAATTTGAGGTTGGGCCACAGGAACCGCAAGAAACGGAAGAGCAGGTCCGGATTCTGGACGATCAGATATTGCCGCACTGATTTGAATAGTTTCTCTAGTGCCATACTTCGT
>JBIMKC010000030.1:12648-19983 GCA_043673925.1 Chromatiales bacterium
GACGATCAGATATTGCCGCACTGATTTGAATAGTTTCTCTAGTGCCATACTTCGTTTCCCTTTTTTTGTGTTCGCGTCACCCCGATCTGGTTCGCAGAGCCCGGAGTTCGACCTGCGTCATGCCCCCGATGGACATTGGCGCATGTCGCCGCGCGAAAATCCAAAAGCGTCCACCGAAGGCGCACATCAGGGCGGGTACGGCTAAGCCAGTTCATCGATCCGACCGGTCATGCATCAAGCGCGCTGTAGAACCACCGGGCTCGCGGTGCCGGGTAAGTTAAAGGAAACATTTCCGACGTCCCCCGCAACGTTTCTCGCAACAACGTCCTTCAGTGTAGAAGTCTCGTTGATAATGTCCAACCCAACCTTGGAAAACGTGCTTTCACCGAACACGTTTATCGACAGCAACGGATTTGTCAGCGCATGCGAGAACGCATTGACACCAACCATCGTGGTCATGAGCGGCATCAAAACGGCGCGGGGTCCCAGATCCTGGGCAAATAAGCCCGTGTAGAACTCGAGCCTATCCACGCTGCCGTAGAGCTGTTTCAGCGCCTCTTGGATCGCTAGGTTCTGGGTAAGCTCTTCAAAGCTTCTGAGCCGCGGCGACCCAAAGCATTCAAGGTAGTCGTTGTAGGGCTTGAGCCGGGACTTCCGTGACAAATCCAAGCTCGCGAGCTCTGTCCTCAGCAGAAAGTCCGGTGTGTTGCTGAGACCGAGTCGCCCCGCAGGTTGCGCCGAGGCACTATTGAAGATACCGCCAATGCCCACCTGCTCCAACAAGGGGTTGTTGTACATGTACTCCTTCTCGTCCCGGTGCGTCCCGCCGACCTCGATCGTGTTCGTCACCAGTCCGTGCCACCGGTAGAGCAGGTCGAACTCGACCGGGATCCAGTTCGTGCGATACCAACGCTGCGTTTCGGCGAAACCCGGATCGACTTGGAATGGAAAGAGGGCGGGTGAAATGTGGTTGATGTAGTCCTCAATGACGATTTTGAGCAAGATGACGATTAGGATATTGCGCGCCGTCTGGAACAGCCGCTCGTCGTTCCACTGCGGGTGCTTCTGGTGCAGGACCGTGCAGACGCGGTTGTGCTCGCGGAGAAACAAGGTATTCAGCGCGATGTAACCGATGAGGAAATTGCCCCTTTCGACACCGGTCGCAAAAAGCTTGCGGCGGCGTTCCGCGCCGAGCTCACCCTTCAAGATCCCTTTTTCGAAATGGCTTAACAAGTTCTGGATAACCCCGAGGTAGGGGTAGTCGGCGAACTCTGGATTCACCGCGCCGTTCGTGTCGTAGAGATAGGGCGGATATTCCTCGCCGTTGATCGTCTGGCTCCTCAGTTTCCCCAGCTCATAGGCGCGTAGAAACTTGGTCGTGTGCTCGTTCAAGCCGTAAATCTGGCACAGATCGATCTCGTGATTCGAGGTGTTCTTGCGCCAGTCGCTCGGATCTGTGCGCAGAAAGCTGTCCGTGAACCACTGTGCGAAAAACATGAACAGCACGGTGGACCTGCCCGACAGGATCTGGTCTTGGCGCGTGAAAAGGGCCGCCGCAGCTTGGATGTCGGGGAGCGAAGCGACGTAGTCGGCCGGGGCCGGTGGCAGATGGCGCCCGGTGTAGACGCGTTCGGTGAGCGAGGGCCACGCGGTATAGTCGGAAACGACTGCAGGATCCTCAGACCACAGGCTGAACGGATGCGGTCTCGGCGCCGTCGACTTGACGAGTTGGTTGATGAAGAATCGGTTCGTGATCTTGTTAAGAAAAGGCTGGTTTCTTATGAATGTCCAAAACCGCGGGAAATTTGTTATGAGAAAAGGTATAAGCCTCGCGATGATCCGCCTCATCTCGTCTCCTCCTACTTGATGTTGCGAGTGGCTGCCGCTTCTGTCCCCAGTGTCGGCTCAGCCGGTAAGCGATCCGATTATGCTCCCTTAAGCCGGAATTCGGTAGCCCCCTAGGTTCCCCGAGCGCAACGCTTCGGGGTATAGGAAGAATGGCTCTTCAGGACAATTTGTGGGTTGTTGCGAGCCCTACAGGGGCTGTGATGATTGAACAGCAAGGGGGGTCGGGCGGTTCGGTCTAGAATCAATGCGGCTTTAAAGAGCCGCGTTCGAGATGTATTCATTGTCCCCGTGCCCCCCGCACGGCTCCTGCGCCCGCTGGCGGCGCGTTACCCCGCTCCGAGTTGTTCGCGCTTGATCCGGTACAGGGCCGAGATGTCCTCCGCTCCGTAGCCTCGGTCGATAAGCCGCTGGTAATTTTCCAGGGTTAAATCCACGATCGGCAGCGGCCGGCCGCCGCCCATCGCCCGGCAGATTGTAAGGTCCTTATGATGGAGCGCGACTTTAAAGCCGGGAGCAAAGCGCCCTGCCACCATGGTCTTGCCACGGTGACTCAGGTACCAGTTCGAGGCCGCTCCTTGGCTCACGACGTCGATTACTTTCGTGAGGTCCAGGCCCATGGACTCACCGAAGGCGAGGGCTTCAGTCACCGCCTGGTTGATCCCCGCGGCCATGATCTGATTGACCGCCTTGGTCGCTTGACCGGATCCGCTGGGGCCCATGTAGACGATGGTCGCGGCAAGGGTGGCTAGGGCCGGCCGAATGTGTTCCAGCACCCTGTCCTCGCCGCCGACCATCATGGCCAGGCACCCGTTTCGCGCGCCTTCCACGCCTCCGGAGACCGGGCAATCGAGAAATGCCGCCCCCTTGGGTTTAAGCGCCGCCGTCATCGCACGCGCGGTATCGGCGCTGACGGTGGAGGTGTCCGCCACCGCACCGCCCGGCCGAACGCCGGGCAGCAAGGCGTTAATCATCTCTTCCAGATCCGCATCGCGCGACACCGATGTGAGCACGAGGTCCACCCCCGCCGCGAGCTCCGCCGGACTCTCGGCGATGGCCACACCCGTCTCCCGAGACAGGGCTTGCGCCCGCGAGCGGGTCCGATTCCAGACGCCCCGTAGCAAGCCCGCGCGGTGCAGATTCATGGCCATCGGCGCGCCCATCGCGCCTAGTCCGATCACCCCGACCTTCATCGTTGTGTTATCCTCCCTCTCGCCCATGCTGGTAATGATCGGCGATGACGCGGGCGATACAGCAGGTCAAGCGCTTGGCTGTCGGAATATCCAGAAACTCGTTGGGTCCATGGGCATTCGATCCCGGACCTAGCACGCCGGTAATGAGAAATTGCGCGTGGGGATACCGCTCGCCCAGCATGGCCATGAAGGGGATGGTGCCGCCTTCACCCATGTACACCGCGGGTTGATTAAAATACGTGCGCGAGGCAGCATCGATCGCGTTCTCAAGCCAACCTGCGAGGGGCGGCGCATTCCAACCCGTGGCGGACCAATCCGGGGTAAAGGTCACGTTCGCATCATAGGGCGGGGCCGATTGCAATAACTGTTTGAGCGCTTGCGAGGCCGCCACGGCGTTGCACGTCGGCGGCAGCCGCAGGGAGACCTTGACCGAGGTCGCGGGGCGCAGGACATTGCCGGCCTGGCCGAGGGGCGGTAAGCCCTCGGCACCGACGACCGCAAGCGCCGGCCGCCAGGTACGGTTAAGAATCAGCGCCAGCGGCTCCGCCGCCGCGGCGCGCGTGTTCCCGCTGAACGGAAACTTGGCGTGGACTTGCGAGCCGAGGACCTGCGCAGCGCAGCGCGCCTGCTCGATGCGCTCTTCGGGAATGTCAACGCTAAAGTCGGGAGGCAAGATCGCGCCGGTCTCGGCATCTTCCAAGCGGTTGAGGATTTGCCGCAAAATGCGAAAGCTCGAGGGGACAATGCCGCTCGCGTCGCCCGAATGCACCCCTTCGGTGAGGACCTCGACGTTGACCACCCCGCCGATGAGACCCCGCAAAGAGGTCGTGCACCACAAGCGCTCGTAATCACCGCAGCCGGAGTCGAGACAGATGACGAGATCCGGTGCGCCGATGCGATCGGACAGCAATTCGATATAGTGCGGCAGGTCAAAGCTACCGCTCTCCTCGCAGGCTTCGATGATGACGATACAGCGCGCATGCTTGACCCCTTGGGCTTGTATTCCCGCAAGCGCGGTGAGTGCGGAAAAAAGCGCGTAGCCGTCGTCCGCGGCGCCGCGGCCGTAGAGACGCTCGCCCTCGAACACTGGCTGCCACGGGCCCAGGCCCGCGCGCCAGCCGCTCGTCTCCGGCTGCTTATCCAAGTGACCGTACAGAAGGATCGTGCCGGCGCCCGCGCCGGGTATTTCCATATACAACAGCGGCGTGCGCCCCGGCAAACGTACGGCCTCAACTTGCATATCTCGAAGGGGCTGGCAACGGGCCCAGCGTTCGAACTGGGCCACGGCCTCGTCCATAAACCCGTGTGTTTGCCAATCGGCGTCAAAGGCCGGGGATTTATTGGGGATGCGGATGTATTCGGCGATCTCAGGAACAACCGATTGAGCCCAGACGGTCGCGACGAAATCGCCCAAACGCACATTATCCATACGCTAGCGTGTAGCGGGGTTGCGGGAATGCGCCCGGCACCCCCTTGCCGTAGGCTTGGTGGCAAGCAGTGCGGTTGGCGTTATATACCTCGAACTCCTCAGCCACGAGCTAGTCCTTGGTGAAGGTCTTGCCCGCAGCATCTTTCGCTGCGGCCAGGAGCGCCTTTTGTCTGCTAATCCATTGCGTATAGTCTTGCTCGCTCTTGGCCTCGACGACGATCGGCATGAAGGCGTGTCCGCGGCCGCATAGCTCGGCACATTGCCCGCGATAGGTGCCGGGTTTTTCGATCCTCACCCAGCCTTCATTTATAAACCCCGGCGTCGCGTCTTGCTTCCAGCCGAAGTCGGGAACCCACCAGGCGTGCAGCACATCCGCGGCCGTGATTAGAAATCGTACCTTTTTGCCCACCGGTAACACGAGCGGGTTATCCACCTCCTGCAGATAATGCTCTCCCTTCGCTTCGCCCTTGTAAAGCTGCTCGCTTGGGGTTTTCAAGTTACTGACGAATTTGATCCCGTCCTCGAGGTACTCATACTGCCACTTCCACTGGTAACCCGTCACTTTAATCGTGACCACCGCTTCCGAGGTGTCGTACTTCGCGATCATCGCCTTGGTTGCGGGCACCGCCATCAGCACGAGGATCAGGAATGGGACCACGGACCATAGCACCTCTATCAGGGTGTTTTCGTGAAACTGCACCGGCACGGCGCCCTTGGATTTCCGGTGCGCGAAGATGGAGTAAAACATAAAGCCATAGAGCAAAACCGCGATCACCACGCAGATCCCGAGGATCAGCATGTGCAGGTCATAGACCGAATGCGAGATCGGTGTCACGCCCCGCGGCATGTTGAGCGTGAAATCCGCCCGTGCGATCCCTGCCCAAGGCATTAATGCCATTAGCACAGGCCAAACCAGTCGCCTAATCTGCATTAATCTCTTGTTCCTCGATACGAAGGCGGTTGCGTGTACCTAACGCATTCTCAAGCCCAAATGAGACTCAGGACAATCCGGTGGCCTCCCAGACCGATCGCCGACAAAGAAACGCCTTACACGAGCGGATAACTTTCCTTGGACGGAGCCGTGCGACCGATTGATCAAAAGAGACCTTGAATCTTCGAGCGCTGGTGCATACCGTTCCTCGAATTCTGATGTTTTGTTCGAGGCCTCGCTTCCCAATGTCGCAGCGCAAAATCAAATGTTAGCGTCCTCCCGTCATCAATTCAATATAACGTAATAGCGGTAGTTTTCCCGACCCCTGGATTAAGAGCCTTTACCGATCGAAGTTGCTAAAAGCTGGCCGGTATGGGTGGCGCGGTCGAAGTGACAGGGTGGATACCCGAAGGGCGTGGTTAAGCAATACAATGTGACTCCCGCGGTTGAGCCATGGCCGGTAGTTCCGGCAGCGATTCATCGATAACGAGAGCAAGGGGGAGCCATGGAAAGAGGTCTAATAAGCAGGCGCCTGATCGGGCGATGGACGAGGGTCGCGCCGACAGCAATATCGCTTGCGGCGACAACCTCTGGGTGCGCTACCTGGCTCGGATACGTTCCCGAGCGGCGATCCGCTCGATGAGCCGTAGCCTAGGAAGGAGACCCGCGCGATTGGTGATCTGGATGCTGAGACCTGGACGTGCGTTCAGCTCCAAGAGCAAGGGCCCTTTGTCGCGATCGAGCACAATACCCACCCGATGACACAGAAGCCGGAAGACAAATTCTCGCTCGTTATTGGCGGACCCTTCTATCGATTGCAGCAACGCTGGGTTTGTTGGGGCCGGACTTCCTTCCGCCCATGAGAACGGCGCTTCTATTCGCGGCCATAGCGTGGTTGCCGCCGGCATTGCTGTCACTGGCGCAGGGACTCGCTTGGAGTGAGTCCTTAGGCGGGCGAACTTTTTTCCTCGACTTCAGCGCTTATACCCGCTTCATTATCGCCATCGTGATGTTCGTTGTTATGGAACGGGTCGCCGAAAAGCGCATCGCCGCCCTCATTCGCCAGTTCACGGACGCCGGACTGGTGCCCCCGGAGGAGCGTTCCCGGTTCATAACGGCGTTGCAGCTTGCCGACCAGCGCAGCAGTTCCGCGCTTGCCGAGGCGATTATCCTCGGCGTGGCCTATGTGGCTTCGGCGAGCGGCGGATTTCGCTCCATGTCCCTCTTGCAGGTGTCCTGGCTCGGCAGCCTAGTCGATGGATACGTTCGGTTTTCGCCGGCGGGCTGGTGGATATTGCTGGTCCGTGTACCCCTGTTTTGGTTTCTTTTGCTGCTCTGGCTTTGGCGCTTTGTCGTTTGGACCCGGCTACTTCAGGACTTGGCCAAAGTGAAGCTGCGCCTATCCGGATCAAAGCGGAGGAATCGGGTTTCTGAGTCTTTATCCTCCCACCTTCTCCCCCTTGGTCTTGGTGACCGCTTCAGCGGCCTTGCAAGAGATGGTATTCGCCGGCGCGCTGGCGCGGCTTAAGAAACCGCGTTGCTGGAGTATGGCACGCTCGCCGGCCAGCATAACCGGGCCTTTGAGGCGAAGTGGGTGCGCCGGGATGAAGTTGGCGAAGCCGTGCTCGGTGCGACCGAGATCTCGTCCCTGGCGGATCTGGCGTCCGGTTTTCAGGCGGTTAAGGCCATGAAGCCGATTCCCGCCGGCGACCGGAGCGACAGTTTCGCCGCAAGCGGGATGACGACAATTACCTCGTCAAGAAGCAGTTGGGATATGAATCCGGTCAGCTCGAGTTGCCGCTCGGCTACATACAGGGCCAGAAGCTTGATCTGGAACTGGTCCGCTTGACGCAGCACGTCGCCGCTATCAGTCGCTTCAACGAATCGTACCTTGGTCCACCGGGCTCGGTTCAATCCGCCAAATCGTACTGATAAGA
>JBIMKC010000031.1:0-2751 GCA_043673925.1 Chromatiales bacterium
GCGGACGACTTCTGGTTCGAGCACGGCGCCCAGCGCATCTCGCTACGCCGGCTGTTCGATTCGCCGCAGCGGCAAGTGGACGGACTCGGCAATGAGTTCTACACGGTGGGGTTCAACCTGACATGAGCGAAGCGCAAGCCATTTACTCCATCCGGCCCGAAGACAAGGTGCGCGTGCCCACGCACCCGGAGTGGGGCATGGGCGAAGTGCTCAAGATTGCTCAGGAGCTGGGGACCTATCAGGCCAAGGTCTTGTTTCAGACGCCGCAGGGCGAGCGTGTGGAGAACGTGCCGCTGGAGTGGTTGGAGCACAGCGCGGATTTGTGGGAGCGATTGGCAAAAGGAGACCTTGACGATCCGAACGACTACCTGCTGAAACAAACGGCCATTGACATGGCGTACGCCAACACCGGTGGCGAGCTGACGTCCAGCAAAGTGGACCTGTTGCCGCATCAGATTCTGCTGGTTCACGATCTGGTGGGTCAGTCCCCTCGGCGCAAGCTGGTGGCCGACGAGGTTGGATTGGGCAAGACTATCGAAACCGGCATGCTGATCCGTGAACTCATCGCCCGGGAGGAAGCCAAGCGCATCCTCATTGTGGTCCCGGCCGGTCTGGTGGACAACTGGCAGCGCGAGTTGCGTGAGTCCTTCCGGTTGCCCTTCGACGTGCTGGGGCGCGACTTTCAAGACCATGGCTCGGCAACATGGGAGCGGTATACCAAAGTCATTGCTTCCATTGATGCGCTGAAGCAGCCGCGCCGGCTGCAACGTCTGCTTGCGGCCCCTGTGTGGGATTTTGTGATTTTCGACGAGGCGCATCATGTTTCGCGCACCCGAACGGGATCAAAGACGGTAACTACGCAAAACTACCGTCTGGCGGAAGCACTCAAGAACCACACGCGAGACCTATTGTTTCTCTCCGCGACGCCGCACCAGGGAAATGCCTTCCAGTTCTGGTCCTTGATCCAGTTGCTGGACGACCAGCTCTTTACCGGTCCGGAAGCTGTTTCCCAACATCACGGCCTTCTGAACCGGGTGATGATCCGCCGCACCAAGCGCGAAATAACAGACGCCGAAGGGAATCCAATCTTCAGGCGGCGTCAAGTATACACGCAACGGTTTGCGCTGGGTCCGCGAGAACGCAATTTCTACGATCGGCTGAGTGAATACCTACGTGAGGGTTACAACGCGGCGGGTATCGGCCAGCGCACTACGACCAACCAGCAGCGCGCGATCGGTTTTGTGATGGCTACCTTCCAGAAGATCATGTCATCCAGTCCGCGCGCGATTCAGCAGGCCCTGAGGCGGCGGCTGCTCGTGCTGCTCGTACGCGAGCAGTTGGCGCTGGAAGCGCAGCGCCGCAAGGGTCGAAGCGATTCTGGAGGCACAGCAAGGCGCATCCTCGAACTTCAGGATGAAATGCTGTCCCTGGCGACCAGTTTATTGGGTGAGAGTGTGGGCTCGCGAACTGAAGCGGAAGCCTATGTTGGCCGAGTCCGCCGCCGTATTCAGAAGCGCGATGAGCGGTTGGAGGTCACGGATTGGTCGCTTGATGGCGACGAGGAAGGCGAAGAAGTGGTTTATGCGGAAGTGGACATTCCGGGAGAAACGGACACCGTTCGCGAGCTCATTCGCCTGGTTCCTCCCGCGCCAGACCGACGTTTTGAAACTCTGTTGCGCGCGGTCAGCGATCTATCGCGCGACAATTCGGACGAACGTTTCGTCATCTTCACCCAGTATCGAGACACGCTAGATTTTCTGGCTGAGGAACTGGGAAAGGTCTTTGGTGCGAACCGGATCGCGACCCTCAAGGGTGGTCCGCTGGACGACAAGATAGCGGCCATGGAGTCCTTCTGGGCCGATAACGGCGCCCGTTTCCTGATCTCCACTTCAGCCGGCGGCGAAGGAATCAATCTCCAGATAGGCCGTGTGCTGTTCAACTATGACCTTCCATGGAATCCGATGGCGGTAGAACAGCGTATCGGTCGCATCCACCGTTATGGCCAGCAGGAAGCAGTTCAGGTTTACAACCTGTTCGCCGAAGACACAGTGGAGGACCGAATCTACGACTTGCTCGAAAGCAAGCTGGGAGAGATAGCACAGGCCATTGGGAAAACTGATGAACGCGGCGAGCCGAGGGAGGACTTTCGCAGCGAGATACTTGGCCTGCTCGGCAGCCGTCCGGATTATCAGGAATTGTTTAAGCGCGCCCTTGTGGAGCGAGATTATCGCAGGACGGAAACGGATATCGCGGAAATGCTGCGAGACGCCAATCGTGCACGAGAGGCGCTGGACGAATTATCCCAAGATATAACCAGCTTCAATCTTGAGCACTATCGGCGAATTGAGGGACGACACACGCTTGCAGAATTGGGAAATTGGGTAAAAGAAATGCTGCTTCGATATGGCGGCTCCGCAGTTCCAAACGGTGAATTTTGGACGCTGCACGTTCCCGAATCCATGCAACGCAAATACCACGTCGCGCCACGCTTCGAAAAGGTCTGCTTTGACAGGGCGCTGGCATTGCGAACCCGAGGGAGTGAACTTGGCGGCATTGGGCATCCTTTGGTGGACGCATTGTTGGAGGAAGCGCAAGAGCCCGCTTTCTGTGGTGCCGTGTCGAATTTGGCACAAGGCTTGAGCGCACGTTATCTCGTCCGATGCGACGGCGACGACGGGCGCAAGGTCAGCCGCGTGATCACACTACGAGCAGAGTCCGACGGTCACGTTGAACTTGTCGATCACGTGCCAA
>JBIMKC010000031.1:2851-18080 GCA_043673925.1 Chromatiales bacterium
CCTGATGCCAGCGATCACTGCATCCACGCTTTACAATCTGGTGATCTGCCCTCACCGGGTCGCGATGGATTGCTTCGAGGACAATATGTGGTGTTCTTTGCGGATCGCGTGGACAGCGACCTCGAGAAACAAGTGTTCCAATCCGCGTATGCGTACGTGATGTCGAATCCAGAAGCAGCGGTCTACTACTATTCGAAGTACGAGCGGACGCACTGAAAGAAGCTTGCAGAGAAGTTCCCTTCAGTTTGCTTGGCCGCGAATATCGAGGCGCTATTTGAGCGCCCAACTTGGGTAGACCTGTACTACGACATTGTTAGGCCGAAGAGCGAATGGCCGACAATCGATTTCAGTATCAAGACTCTGGCGAAATACCTCGGATTCCAATGGCGAGATCCCCACCCTTCTGGCGCTGCCTCGATCGAGTGGTTCGACCGCTGGATCCAGACCGGGCACGCCACGCTCAGGAGTCAAATACTGGAATACAACGAAGACGACTGCCGGGCTACAAGGGTTCTACTTGACGGAGTTAGACGATTGCCCGTGAAGGCGCGCTGACTGCGCTCAGAGCTGGCAATTGGTCGGGGCGAGAGGATTTGAACCTCCGACCACCACCACCCCAAGGTGGTGCGCTACCAGGCTGCGCTACGCCCCGAATGATGAATTGTACCCCGCCGCCGGCGCGCTGCCCATCACCGTCGCAGGATATCGAGCACTTGCTCGAGCTCGACGCGCAACTGCCGGATGATTTGTTGGCTCACGCTCGAATCGGCTTTCACTTCGTCCCCCGAGAGCCGCTGCCGCGCCCCGCCGATGGTAAACCCTTGTTCATACAGGAGGCTGCGGATCTGCCGGATCAGGATCACATCCTGCCGCTGATAGTAACGCCGATTGCCGCGGCGCTTGATCGGTTTCAACTGCGGAAACTCCTGTTCCCAATAGCGCAGTACATGGGGTTTTACCGCGCACAGATCGCTCACTTCACCGATGGTGAAATAGCGCTTTCCCGGGATCGCGGGCAGTTCGTTATTGTTCGATGCTTCCAGCATACACTTCTACCCTGGCCTTTAATTTCTGTCCTGGCCGGAACGTCACCACCCGGCGAGCGCTGATGGGTATCGCCTCTCCGGTTTTCGGATTGCGGCCGGGGCGCCGGTTCTTCTTTCTGAGGTCGAAATTTCCAAACCCGGAAAGCTTGACCTGCCGCCCACCCTCTAACGCCGCCCGGACCTCCTCGAAGAATTGTTCCACCAGCTCTTTGGCCTCACGCTTATTCAAGCCAACCTCTTCGTAAAGCTTGACCGCCATCCCAGCCTTGGTCAGCGCCGTGTTCATATCCTTTTCCTCGTTAGACACTGCAAACAACCCCTCGCGCCCGGCCGAGCGCTTAGAGCTTGTGAATAAATCTACTGCGCTCGGCATCTCGCGTTCCGGCGGTGCTCGGAATCCTCATGTATTTCAATATACACTCCGGTTCCTGCGCGCCGGCGGAACGCGAGCTTCCTTCGCTCGCTGACGATTTCTTCACAATCTCTTAGCTCCGCAATGTGACCTCGAACCGTTCCTGCAACCGTTTAAGGACCCGCTCGACCGTGTTATCGACTTCAGCGTCTATTAGGGTGCTTGAAGTCCCTTGAAAGATCAAGCCCAAGGCAATACTTTTTTTCTTCGGATCAATACCTTCGCCCTCATATAAATCAAACAACTGTAAGTCCTTTAGCCCTGGCGCTGTTTCCGCGACGCACCGTATCAGCTCGGCGGCCGCCACCCCGCGGTCCACCAACAAGCTAATATCGCGCCTAACCGTCGGTAACTTCGAGATGGGGCTAAATCGTGGGACCGATCCTTGGGTGAGAAGATTTAACTCGAGCTCGAAGAGGAATACCGGTTGTTCCAGCCCGAGGGCCGCCGCCAGCCCGGGGTGCAGGGCGCCGAAGATGCCGAGCGACTGGTTCCCTTTGTGAACCCTGCTCGCATGGTGTGGATGTAACGCGGGGTGCTCAGTGGGTTGATAAGAAAGACCTTCGGGCGTGTCGCCGCGGAGCGCCAAGAGGGCCTCGACATCGCCTTTAAGATCGAAAAAATCGGCCCCCCGCTTGGGCTCGGCCCATTGCTCCGGATTTTGGAAACCCCAGAGTACGCCCCCCAACATCGGCCGCTGGTCGACCCCGTCTTGTCCGCGGACGAAGGTCAGCCCGCTCTCGAACAAGCGCACGCGGTCGCATTGACGGTTCTGGTTGTACTTGAGCGCTTGCAGGAGCCCGGCCCAGAGGCTCGTCCGCATGACCGCCATATCGCTCGCGATCGGATTAGCTAGTGCCACGGGTTCGAGATCGGGTGTGAGGCGCGCCTGCACAGCGGGATCCACGAAACTATAGGTAATCGCCTCCTGATAGCCGCGCTCGACCAAGACCTGGCGAATGCGGCCGAGATCGATCTGGGCCTCCGATCGCCCGCGCATCCTCATAAGCTGCCGCGGCGGTTGTCCGGGGATGGTCTCGTAACCGCGGATGCGCGCCACTTCCTCGATGAGATCGGCCTCGATGGCCAGATCGAACCGGAAGGAAGGCGGGACGCAGTCCCAAACGTCATCCCCGCCGCTCACCCGCACCCCCAGGCGAGTCAGGATAGTTTCCACTTCCGCCGCCGCGACCTCCGTTCCCAAAACCCGCGCGATGCGGCTGGCCCGTAATTTTATCACCTGGCGCTGGGGAAGATGTTCCGCATAGAGCCGGTCCACCACGGGGCCCGGCTGACCGCCGCAGATCGCTACCAAGAGCTCGCTCGCGCGCTCGATGGCCCGGACTTGGAGATCAAAATCGACGCCGCGCTCGAAGCGGTGTGAGGAATCGGTTTGCAGATGGTAACGGCGCGCCTTGCCGGCCACGCTCGCCGGTGTGAAGAAGGCGCTTTCCAGGAACACGGCGCGCGTCGCCGCGGTGACCGCCGTCTCCACCCCGCCCATGATCCCGGCCAAGGCCACCGGTCGCTTGGCATCCGCGATCACCAAGGTGTCCGCATCCAGCTCCAGCGTCTGTCCGTCGAGGAGCGCGAGCCGCTCACCCGGATGGCTACAGCGCACGACGATGGCTTCTTGGAGTTTCTCGAGATCGAAGGCGTGCATCGGCTGTCCGAGCTCCAGCATCACGAAATTTGTGACATCGACGACCGAACTAATGCTGCGTAGACCGCTGCGGCGCAAGCGTTCGCGCATCCAGAGCGGTGTCTCGGCCCGTGGATCGATCCCGCGCACTACGCGGCCGGCGTAATGCGGACAGGCTTCCGGGGCGGCGATCGTAAGCGGCCAAACCTCATCGATTCCGGGCCGGACCCGATGGGGCGCGGGGCCATGGATAGGACAGCCATAAAGAACGCCGATCTCGCGGGCGAGCCCGGCCACCCCCAGGCAATCACCCCGATTAGGGGTAAGAGCCACCTCGAGCGCCTGGTCCACCGAGTCGACCTCGAATCCAGCCAGGGTGAGGCGTTCGGCCAGTCCCGCCGTCGCCACCGGCGGATTGACCCACTCCCTGAGCCAGGCTTCACTCACACGCATGCTATGGTCCTAGGATCGATTATCTAAACTGCATCAGGAACCGGGTATCGTTCTCGAAGAACATCCGTAGATCGTCGACGCCATAGCGCAGCATCGCCAGCCGCTCGACCCCCAAACCGAAGGCGAAGCCCGTGTAGGCCTCGTTATCGATCCCGACGTGTTCGAATACCCGCGGATGCACCATCCCGCACCCGAGCACCTCCAGCCACCCGCCCTGCCCGCACACGCGGCAGCCGCTTCCCCGGCACATCACGCACTGTATATCAACCTCCGCCGAAGGCTCGGTGAAGGGGAAATAGGAAGGCCGAAAACGCAACCGCAAGTCGTCTTGCTCAAAAAAATTGCGCATCAAATCCTGCAAGATCCCCTTGAGGTGCGCGAAGCTTACGTCCACATCGACCATCAGGCCCTCGACCTGATGAAACATAGGCGTGTGTGTCAAGTCGGAATCGCGGCGGTAGACCCGCCCCGGCGCGATGATCCGCAGGGGCGGCTTGCGCGCTTCCATGACCCGGATCTGCACCGGCGAGGTGTGGGTCCGGAGCACGGTGTGCGCATCGAAATAAAACGTATCGTGCATCGCCCGGGCCGGATGCTCGGGCGGGATATTGAGCGCCTCGAAATTATAAAAGTCGGATTCGATCTCGGGACCTTCGACGACCTCAAAACCGATCTGGGTCAAGAGCGATTCGATGCGTTGCAAGGTGCGCGTGACGGGATGCAGCCCACCCGGGCGCTGCCCGCGTCCGGGCAAGGTTACATCGATGCGCTCGGCCTCGAGCGAACGGACCAGGTGCTCTTGGTACAACACCGCCTGGCGTTTCGCGATTGCCTCGGTGACCGCTTCCTTGGCGTCATTGATCGCCTTTCCCGCCCCCGGGCGCTCCGCGGGCGGTAAGGCGCCCAATTGCTTCAATAAGGCTGTCAGAACTCCCTTCTTACCGAGTAGGCTGATGCGCACCTCGTCCAAGGTGCTCAGGTCTTGCGCCGCGGCGATCGAACGCTCGGCTTGCGCCATGACCTCTGCGACGTTGAGCATGGGTGAAACGTACCGATAGAAACAGAGGAAAGGCCAACCCCGTCCCCCGCGCTACTCGTTATAAGCTAACTACTACGATTATCGGGGCCGGCAGTGCCCTCAAGCGGCGGCCGCCTTGGCGGCCTCCGCGATTTCGGCAAACGCGGCCTGGTCGCTGACGGCGAGGTGGGCGAGCACCTTGCGGTCGATTTCGATGGCTGCCTTGTGCAACCCGTCCATCAAACGGCTGTAGGACAGCCCACACTGCCGGGCCGCGGCATTGATGCGCACGATCCACAAGGCCCGGAACTGACGTTTGCGCTGACGCCGATCGCGATAGGCGTATTGCTGGGCACGGGTGACACATTGTTTGGCGATCCGATAGACATTCTTGCGCCGGCCGCGATAGCCCTTCGCCTGTGCGAGGACCTTCTTGTGTCTTGCGCGCGCGGTGACTCCACGTTTTACTCTTGGCATAGCATCTTACTCATTCCCTAGGAATACGGCATCATTTTGGTGATCGCGCGTTCGTCCGAAGCGTCGATGATCAGCAACCCGCACAATTGCCGTTTCCGCTTGGCGCTCTTCTTGGTTAAGATGTGGCTCTTGTAAGCCTGCCGGTGCTTGAACCGGCCCGAGGCCGTGCGCTTGAACCGTTTCGCCGCGCCTCGATTGGTTTTTAACTTTGGCACTTCCTACTCCTCAACTGATGCTTATTATCACGCGCGTTTGGGCGACACCACCATCACCATTTGCCGCCCCTCGAGACGCGGGAACTGCTCGACGACCGCATAAGTGGCTAAATCCGCTTCGACCCGTTTCAGCATCTGCGCCCCCAGGTCTTGGTGCGCCATCTCCCGGCCCCGAAACCGGAGCGTGACCTTGACTTTGTCCCCCTCGTCGAGAAACCGGATCATGTTCCGGAGCTTGATCTGGTAATCGCCTTCATCCGTGCCGGGCCGGAGTTTGATCTCCTTGACCTGAATCTGCTTCTGCTTGCGTTTTTGGGCATGGCGCTTTTTACTCAACTCGAACAGGAACTTGCCGAAGTCCATCACGCGGCAAACGGGAGGGTCCGCCGTCGGGACAATCTCTACCAGGTCTAGATTATTCTCCTCCGCAGACTTCTGAGCCTCCGCCAGTGAAACAACGCCGACTTGATTCCCATCCGGCCCGATCAGGCGCACGCGTGGCGCGCTAATCGAAGCATTGACTCGATTTTTCTTATCGATATCTCAATCCTCCAGCTGATTCCGGCCGCGCGTCGTGATCTCGGTTTGTAGGCGCTCAGTCATCTCGATCAAGCTCATCGTCCCCAAATCCTTACCGGCCCGTGTGCGCACCGAGACGGTTTCCGTTTGCATCTCTCGGTCGCCGGCGATGATCATATACGGCACCCGCTGCAACGTGTGCTCGCGGATTTTAAGGCCGATCTTTTCATTTCTCAAGTCAGGAACCACTCGAAATCCGTGAGTTACAAGGGTTTCCGCAAGCCGCTGTGCGTACTCGGCTTGGCCATCGGTGATGTTGAGAACCGCGAGTTGTAGCGGCGCCAACCATAATGGCAAGGCCCCGGCATGCTCCTCGATTAGGATCCCGATAAAACGCTCCAACGAGCCTAGGATCGCCCGGTGCAGCATCACGGGCGCGCGGCGCGCGCCGTCCTCGGCGACATAGTGGGCGCCCAGACGCTCCGGCATTGAAAAGTCGACCTGAATGGTGCCGCATTGCCACACGCGCCCGATACAATCGGTGAGTGAAAACTCGATCTTTGGACCGTAAAAAGCCCCTTCACCCGGTTGCAGCGCCCACGCGAGCTCCTTGGCGTTCAACGCCACTTCGAGCGCCTGTTCCGCCTTATCCCAGACGGCGTCGCTGCCGACGCGCTCCGCGGGACGCGTGGAGAGTTTCACGATGACGTCGGTAAAACCGAAATCGCCATAGACCTCGAACAGCAGGTCGATAAAGGCTGAGACCTCCGCTTGTACCTGATCGTCGGTGCAGAAGATATGCGCGTCGTCTTGCACGAAATGGCGCGCGCGCATCAGCCCATGCAAGGTGCCCGACGGCTCGTTCCGATGGCAAGAACCGAATTCGGCCAGCCGCAGCGGCAGTTCCCGATAGCTACGCAAGCTCTGGTTGAAGATCTGCACGTGGCACGGGCAGTTCATGGGCTTGACCGCGTAGTCGCGGTTCTCCGAGCTGGTGGTAAACATGACCTCGCGGAACTTATCCCAATGCCCGGATCGTTCCCACAAGCTTCGCTCCACGACCTCGGGGGTCCGCACTTCCTGATAACCATGCCGGTGCAATTTCTCGCGAATATAGGCTTGGACCGTCTGATAGATCGCCCAACCCTTCGGGTGCCAGAACACCATCCCCGGCGCCTCGGGCTGCATGTGAAAGAGGTGCAAGTGCTTACCGATCTTGCGGTGATCGCGCCTCTCCGCCTCTTCCAGCCGCCGGAGATAGGCATCGAGCGCCTGTTGGTCTGGCCACGCGGTGCCGTATATCCGTTGCAGCATTTCGTTACGCGGATCCCCGCGCCAATAGGCGCCGGCCACCTTGGTGAGCTTGAATGCCTTGAGCTTGCCGGTGCTTGGGACATGCGGACCGCGACAGAGATCGATGAAATCGCCCTGGCCGTAGAGCGAGATCTCGTCCCCGTCGGGGATGGAGGCGATGATCTCGGCCTTGTAGTGTTCTCCCAAGCCTCGAAAGAACACCACGGCGTCGTCGCGCGCCATGACGGAGCGAGTCACCTTGAAATCGCTCTTGGCGAGATCCCTCATCTTGGCCTCGATGGCCTCTAGATCTTCGGGTGTGAAGGTGCGTTCGTAGGCAAAGTCGTAATAAAATCCATCGTCAATCACCGGACCGATCGTCACCTGAGCGCTGGGAAACAGGCTCTTGACCGCTTGGGCCAGGAGGTGCGCGCAGCTATGGCGCAGGACTTCAAGCCCTTCGGGGTCGGTAGCTTTAACGACGGAGATCTGACAATCCCGGTCGATGACATACGAGGTGTCCACAAGACGCCCATCGACCTTGCCGGCCAAGGCGGCGCGGGCGAGACCGGGGCCGATGGCCTGGGCGACCTCGGCCACGGACACCGGTTGCGGAAATTCCTTGCGGCTCCCGTCGGGGAGGGTGACTGCGGGCATGGGGCGATTTAGGCGCTTGCGCGTTCGGTGGGCTCTAGCGATTCCATCGCCGAACTCTCGGAGATTTTAAATTATTGACGTTTAACGCCCCGCAGTGGAATTTGGTAGGCGCGATTGGACTCGAACCAACGACCCCCACCATGTCAAGGTGGTGCTCTAACCAGCTGAGCTACGCGCCTGCTTATTAAGTGTGCAAGAGGATACCGAAAATCATCGGCTCTGGCCAGGGGTAGGAAAGGTGCGTGTACAGTTAAATCACCGCCCGTTGCGGGGGGATCCCAAACACCGCCGCGCGAATCCGGCCGATCTCATCGCGCAGTTGCGCCGCCTGCTCGAACTCGAGCTCGCGTGCATGCCGGAACATCTTTTCCTCGAGTTTCTTGATTTTCTGTAGCGCCCGTTCGGGCGCGAGGGTCCGGTAATTGAATTCGGGTTCCTTTACGCTATTGCGACGCCTCGGCGCGGTTTCCGCGTAACTGACTTCGATGAGTTCGGTCACCGCCTTGGTCACCCCGCGCGGCGTGATGCCGTGGAGAACATTGTAATCGACCTGCCTGTTGCGGCGGCGGGCCATCTCCGCCAGCGCGCGTTCCATCGAGCCGGTTACCTCGTTGGCGTACATGATGGCCCTGCCCGCGAGGTTGCGGGCCGCGCGGCCGACGGTTTGAATCAGCGATCGCTCCGAGCGCAAAAACCCTTCCTTGTCCGCATCCAGGATCGCGACCAAGGAAACCTCCGGGAGATCCAAGCCTTCGCGCAAGAGGTTGATACCCACCAAGACATCGAAGCGCCCCAGGCGCAGATCGCGAATGATTTCGACCCGCTCGACGGTATCGATGTCGGAGTGGAGATAACGCACGCGCACCCCGTGCTCGCAGAGATAATCGGTGAGATCCTCCGCCATGCGCTTGGTGAGGGTCGTCACCAGCACCCGCTCGTTGATCCGAATGCGCGCGTTGATTTCGGAGAGTAGATCATCGACCTGGGTCGCTTGCGCCCGGATCTCTACCTCCGGATCGACCAGGCCCGTGGGCCGTACCACTTGCTCGACGATTTGAGCCGAATGCTCCAGCTCATACGGGCCGGGCGTTGCCGAGACGAAGACCACTTGCGGCGCGAGCCGCACAAACTCCTCGAATTTCAATGGGCGATTATCGAGCGCCGAGGGCAGCCGGAACCCATAGTCCACCAAGTTTTCCTTGCGCGACCGATCGCCTCGGTACATGCCGCCGAGCTGCGGGATCGTGACATGGCTTTCATCGACGACCAGCAAGGTATCGGCGGACAGATAATCGAAGAGCGTCGGCGGCGGCTCGCCGGGGCGGCGGCCCGAGAGATAACGCGAGTAGTTCTCGATCCCGGCGCAATAGCCGATCTCGATCATCATCTCGAGATCGAAGCGCGTGCGGCTCTCGAGCCGTTGAGCCTCCAGCAGCTTGTCGGCGGCGCGCAATTCCTGCAATCGATCCCTGAGATCGATCTTGATCGCCTCGACGGCTTCGAGCAGCGTTTGCCGTCCGGTGACATAGTGTGTCTTGGGATACACCGTGAGGCGCGGGACCCGGCGCAGGATCTCGCCCGTGAGCGGGTCGAAAAAGCATAAACTCTCGATGCTGTCGTCGCAGAGTTCGACCCGCACCGCCTCGCGCTCGGATTCGGCCGGAAAGATATCGATCACATCGCCGCGCACGCGGTAGGCCGCACGACGCAGCTCGAGATCATTGCGGGTGTACTGAAGCTCGGCCAAGCGTCTCAGGATCTGGCGTTGGTCCACGGTGCCCCCACGCACCAGATGCAGGACCATGCCGTGGTAGGCGGACGGATCGCCGAGGCCGTAGATCGCCGATACCGTAGCGACGATGATGCTGTCATGGCGCTCGAGCAGGGCTTTCGTCGCCGAGAGGCGCATCTGCTCGATGTGCTCGTTAATCGTCGCGTCTTTCTCGATGTACGTATCCGAGGCCGGCACGTAGGCTTCGGGCTGGTAGTAGTCGTAATAGGAGACGAAATATTCGACCGCGTTGTCGGGGAAAAAACCACGCATCTCGGCATAGAGCTGGGCCGCTAAGGTCTTGTTGGGCGCCAGGATCAAGGCCGGCCGCTGGACATGTTCGATCACGTTGGCAATCGTAAAGGTCTTGCCGGAACCGGTGACGCCGAGCAAGGTTTGGTAGGCGAGCCCATCATGGAGACCGGTGGTGAGCCCGCGAATGGCCTCTGGCTGATCGCCCGCCGGGCCGAAGTCGCATTTTAGAACGAAGCTCTTTCCCATGGGGATTCTGTTGCGGCGCAAACTCAAGTATATTACACGCCGTTTTGGCTGCAATCGTCATAGCGGCCGAATCCGGCATCCAGAAATCGTTAACCCGTTAAAAAGCCTGGGCTTTGGCATTCGCCGCGGTGACGAAGCTGGGAACGCTTGATCATAACCTTTCGAATGGAGGCTTTCGCTTGTCCGTGAGACTTTCCTATCGCGCCCTTTCGATCAAACCCTCCGCGACCCTTACCGTCGCGGCCCGGGCTACCGCCCTGAAGCAGGCCGGGAAAGACATCATTAGCCTGGCTGCGGGCGAGCCCGACTTCGATACGCCGGACCACATCAAGGCCGCAGCTATCAAGGCGGTGCGGGAGGGGTTTACGAAATACACCGCCGTTGAAGGCACGCCGGCCTTAAGGAAGGCTATCAGCGATAAATTTAAACGCGAGAACACGCTCGACTATCCGCCCAGCCAGATACTCGTGTCATGTGGATGTAAGCACAGCATTTACAATCTCATGATGGCCGTGCTCAATCCGGGAGATGAAGTGATCCTGCCGTCCCCCTATTGGACCTCCTATCCGGATATGGCGAAGATTGCGGGCGCCGAGACGGTGATCATCAAGACAGGCCTCGACGAGCGGTTTAAGATCAATCCCCAAAAGCTGCGGGCCGCGATCTCATCAAAAACGAGGCTTTTGATCCTCAATAGCCCCTCCAACCCCACCGGGGAATGCTATTCACGCGGCGAGTTGCGGGCGCTCGCAGAGGTGTTGTTGAACCATCCGGAGATCATCATTGCCTCGGACGACATTTACGAACATATTCTTTGGCAAGCGGGGCCGTTCTCGAATATTCTGAACGCCTGCCCGGAGCTGAGCGATCGTACGGTGGTATTAAATGGCGTCGCCAAGGCCTACGCGATGACGGGATGGCGCATCGGTTATGCCGCCGGACCCAAAGCGGTCATCCAAGCCATGACCATCCTGCAATCGCAAAGCACCTCGAATCCTACCTCCATTGCCCAGGTCGCGGCGCAAGCCGCGCTCGAAGGCGAGCAAGCGATCGTGCGCGAACGCTGCGCCATATTCAAGAAACGCCATGATCTGGTACTGGGGCGGATCAACAAAATACGCGGCATCGAATGCGTCGCGGCGCAAGGCACTTTTTATATCTTTCCGAACGTGCAAGGAGCGATTGGGCGGATGGCGGGCGTCAACAACGATGTCGCGCTCGCCGAGCAGTTACTGGAGCACACGGGTGTCGCCGTCGTTCCGGGGGTCGCTTTCGGCGCGCCGGGCTACTTGCGTTTATCCTTTGCCACCAGCACGGAGAATCTAGTGCAAGCCCTCGATCGTATCGAGGGGTTCTTGGGCGCCAAGTGATCCTATGCAAGGAGACCGCGCGCGATGACGACGGAATTGAAGCCAGGCGCGGCCCTAGCTTCGGATTACGCCTATCAAACGCACATTCTGCAAGGCGTATCCAGGACCTTCGCCTTAACGATCCCGGCCCTTCCGCCGGAGCTTTGCGGGGTCGTCGGCAACGCCTATCTGCTGTGCCGCGTCGCCGATGTGGTCGAAGACGATAACCAACTAAAACCCACGCAACAACGCTACTTCTCGAACCAGTTCGTGGGCGTCGTCGAAGGCGCCGAAGCCGCGGAGCGTTTTGCATCCGAGCTTTACCCGTTGTTATCGGCCGCCACGCCGGAAGCCGAGCGCGATCTGATCCGAAACACGGCTCGCGTCATCCGAGTCACCCACGGTTTTAACGCCCGCCAACGCCAGGCGCTTGCTCGCTGTGTGCGCATCATGGCCCAAGGAATGGCCGACTATCAACAACGCGAATCGCTCGATGGCCTTCCTGATCTTCCGGCTCTAGATGACTACTGCTACTACGTGGCGGGCGTGGTCGGCGAGATGCTAACCGAGTTGTTTTGCGATTACTCACCGGAGATCAACGCGCAGCGCGAGGAACTCATACGGCTTGCGGTATCATTCGGTCAAGGGCTCCAGATGACCAATATTCTTAAGGACATTTGGGAGGACGGCAAACGCGGCGCCTGCTGGCTTCCGCGTGATCTCTTCTTGGCGCACGGCGTTACACTGCGCCATAAATCCCCGGGCGCATGCGACGCCGGATTCGGCGCTGGGCTCGCGCAACTCATCGGCATTGCCAAGGCGCACCTCGATAATGCCCTGACTTACACCCTTATCATTCCGTGCCATGAACCAGGGATCCGGAAGTTTTGTCTCTGGGCGTTGGGCATGGCGGTCCTAAGCTTGCGAAAGCTAAACAGGCACCGCGACTTTAGCGCGGGATCGCAAGTTAAGATTTCCCGCCGCAGCGTTAAACTGACGGTAGGGATATCGAATCTCCTGGTGACTCAAGACAGGGTTCTAAGAGCGCTCATGAATATTCTCACAAGCGCTTTACCAGTCAATAACATTCATGAGAAACTTAATAAATTAAATTAGAGCGCGGGTTCTCATACCTCGTAACACTGTGGCACTAAGCGCAAGAACAAGGCCGGTAACTGGCGACCGGTGCTCGCATCAACGGGGTCAGGCGCACTCGAAGGCGCGCAGGATGGGCATGGCATGATGAAACAATACCTAGTCACCGAGGCCGAAGCTCGCCCCGACGCAGGGTGCGAGTTCGGGCGCGGCCCGTTAGAGCACGCCGTCGAGAGGGCCCGCACGGGACTCGAACGCCTCCAGAAGGAAGACGGGCATTGGGTGTTCGAGCTTGAAGCCGACTGCACCATCCCGGCCGAGTATGTCCTCATGATGCATTTCATGGATGAAATCGATAGCGTGTTGGAGCAACGACTTGCTGTGTTTTTGCGCAGTCATCAGGCCGAGCATGGCGGCTGGCCGCTGTACGCGGGCGGCGACTTCGATATCAGTTGCTCGGTGAAGGCCTATTACGCGCTAAAGCTCATTGGCGACTCCCCGGAGGCCGCACACATGCTGCGAGCCCGTGAGGCCATACTCGCCCACGGGGGCGCCGCCGCGAGCAATGTGTTCACACGCATCACGCTGGCTTTATTTGGCCAAGTGCCCTGGCGGGCCGTGCCGTTCATACCGGTCGAGATCATGTTGCTGCCGCGCTGGTTCCCGTTTCATGTCTCGAAGGTTTCCTATTGGTCTCGCACCGTCATGGTGCCCTTATTCATTCTCTGCAGCCTCAAGCCCAAGGCGAAGAACCCGCGCGCTGTCAACATCCGCGATCTCTTTGTCACGCCCCCGGAAGAGGAGCAAGATTACTTCCGTATAAAAACGCGATTGGGGCGGGTGTTTCTGCTGCTCGACCGGCTGGGCCGGGCGCTCGAGCCCGTGATTCCGAGGGCGGTACGCCGCTATGCAATTCAGCGCGCCGAGCGCTGGTTCACGGAGCGGCTTAACGGAACCGATGGGCTCGGGGGGATCTTCCCCGCGATGGTGAATGCCTACGAGTCCCTGGTTCTCCTCGGTTATCCCAAAGATCACCCCTACTGCACTGACACCAAAGAGGCTTTGAAGAAACTTCTGGTCACCGGCGAGGACTCGATTTATTGCCAGCCTTGCGTCTCGCCCGTGTGGGATACGGCCATCGCGGCCCAT
The DNA here is from genome assembly GCA_043673925.1 of Chromatiales bacterium. GTDB lineage: Bacteria > Pseudomonadota > Gammaproteobacteria > JACCXJ01 > JACCXJ01 > USCg-Taylor. The sequence continues at coordinate 16,449 of JBIMKC010000031.1, forward strand.
GCCGTCTTCGAGGCGAACGGCAAGCGCGCGAGCGCTTCTTGCCGCCGCGCCTTGAACTGGCTGCAAGAACGGCGACTCAGCGACGAGCCCGGGGATTGGCGCGAGACTCGCCCGGATCTCAAAGGCGGTGGCTGGGCCTTCCAGTACGCCAATCCTCATTATCCGGATCTGGACGATACCTCGATGGTCGGCTGGGCCATGTGCTTGATCGATCCGCAACGTTACAAGTGGTCGATCCATGGCGCGGCCGAATGGATTCATGGGATGCGATCAAAAAACGGCGGCTACGGCTCCTTCGACGCCGACAACACCTGTTACTATTTGAACCACATTCCCTTCGCGGATCACGGCGCCTTGCTCGACCCGCCGACCAGCGACGTCACGGCCCGCTGCATCGCGCTGCTCGTGCTCGCGGGCGAACCGCGCTATAAAACCGCCATTGCCGCTGCGATCGAATTCCTAAGGAATGAGCAGGAAGCAGATGGCTCTTGGTTCGGCCGCTGGGGAACCAACTATATCTATGGCACCTGGTCGGTGCTCAGCGCCTTGCGGATCGCCGGTGAAGATCCCTCGCAACCCTATCTTCGGCGGGCGGTCGAATGGCTCAAGTCGATGCAGCAATCCGACGGCGGCTGGGGCGAAAGCAACGGCAGCTACTTCCCGACCCAACGCGGCGAATACCATCCGAGCACGGGCTTTCAGACGGCCTGGGCCCTCCTGGGCTTGATGGCGGCCGGCGAGGTAAGCTCCGGGGCAGTGCGCCGGGGGATTGATTACCTACTCACGCGCCAAGGCGCGGACGGTCTCTGGCACGATGAAGGCTTCACGGCGCCCGGTTTTCCGCGCGTGTTCTATTTGAAATACCATGGCTACACCAAGTACTTCCCGCTGTGGGCGATGGCCCAATACCGCAATTTAACGCCAGCCACTCGCGACTGAAGACCACCCCGCTCGGGATCGTCACCGCGCTGCCGGCCGAGGCTCGCTGCATCGCGAAGGCACCGGGCTCCGTTCCCGGACTGACGCGTATCGGCGATACACTGCTCTATGTCTCGGGGATCGGTCAGGCACGCGCGCGCCAGGCCGCTGAAACGCTCGTCGCGCAGGGGGCGCGGGCCTTGCTCAGTTGGGGCACAGCCGGTGCGTTGGCGAGCGCGTTACGGCCCGGCGATGTTATCGTTCCCGACACCATCCTGGTATCAGACGTTCCGTTTCCGGTCGACGCGGCGTGGCGCGCGCGTTTGGCCACGCGCCTCGAACGGCACCTCACGGTGCACACCGGCTCAATGTTGCATACTGCCTACGTGATCCCGACTCCCTACGAAAAACGCATGTTGTTCGAGCGTACCGGCGCGCTCGCCGTCGATATGGAGAGCGCCGCCGTCGCCCAGGTGGCCCGCCACGCGGGGATCCCCTTCGCCGTCCTACGCGCCATCGTGGACCCGCAAACGACAGTGATCCCGGCCGCGGCATTAGCCGCCATCGACGAGCTCGGACGCCCAAGGATAGCGGGCCTGCTCTCGGTCCTGACACGCGAGCCGCGCGATCTCCTCGCATTAGTGCGGCTATCGGCATGCTTCCGCGCGGCACTCGCCTCGCTCAAACGCGCCGCCGGAATTGCCGGGTTATCTA
>JBIMKC010000031.1:18180-19690 GCA_043673925.1 Chromatiales bacterium
GCGCGCGGGGCGCCACAGCCGGTACACCGGCAACCCGGCCAAGACCAAAAGCAGACCGAGCCCCGCGTTGAGGCGGGTCTTCTCGGCGAACAGCAGGACCAGACAGATACAACCGGCGCATAGGATATAGACCGCCGGCAGGATGGGGTAGCCGAAGGCGCGGACCGCACGCTCGGCGCCGGCGCGGCGGCGGCGCAGCACGAACAGCCCGGCGATGGTGAGCATATAGAAGAGCAAGACCACAAACACGATGTAGTCGAGCAGATTGCCGTATAAATTGCTGTATTGGCCGCTCGCGCTGTCATAGGTGCGCGGCAGGGTGAGCACCGCGCTCCAGATGCCTTGTATGATCAACGCGATCCCAGGGACACGATACCTGTTCAAGTTGCCGATGCTTTTGAAGAACAAGCCATCGCGGGCCATCGAGTAATACACGCGCGCCCCGGCCAGGATCAAACCGTTATTGCATCCGAAGCAGGAAATCATGATGGCGATGGCCATGATCGTCTGCGCATGTTCTCCCAAGATCACCTCGGCCGCGGCGACGCCGACGCGATCCTCGGCGGCATGCTGGATCGCCTCCAGAGGCAGCGTGGCGAGATAGACCATATTGGCCAAAAGATAGAGCAGAATCACCAGGGCCACACCGAAGGCCATGCTGAGCGGTACGTTGCGTTCGGGGTTCTTGACCTCACCCGCCGCGAAGGTGATGTTGTTCCAAGCATCCGCGGCGAAGAGGGCGCCGACCATGGCGGTCGCGATGACCGGAATCAATGCCAAGGATCCGATGGGTTCGCCGTTCGCGATCGGTGTCCAGAAATCGGCGGTATGCAGGGCGGCTTCGGGACGCTGTCCCACCAGGAAACCCAAGCCGATCAAACCGGCGAGAGCCCCGATCTTAGTAAGCGTGAAGAGAACCTGGATCCATTTACCGGTTCGCAGGCCGGTGAGATTGGTGCAGGTGAGCAACAGAACAGAAAGGATCGCCACCAGTTGTTGGGTCGAGAGCGACAAGGAGAGATCGCCGACGCCGGGAAGCGCGAGCAAACCTCCGTCGAAGACGAGGTGATGGGGGGAGATCTCGGGCCACAAGACACCGAGAAAGCGGGAAAAGGCGATGGCGACGGCCGCGATGGTGCCGGTTTGAATCACGAGGAATAAGGCCCAGCCGTACAGGAAGGCCCACTTCGGTCCAAACGCTTCCCGCAGATACACATATTGCCCGCCGGCCTGGGGCAGCATTGCGGCTAGCTCGCCGTAGCTCAAGGCCGCAATCAGCGTTAATATTCCCGTGATGATCCAAACCAGCAGCAGCCATCCCGGCGATCCCACCTGGCGCGCGATGTCGGCCGAGACGATGAAGATCCCCGAGCCGATCATCGAGCCCGCGACGATCATAGTCGAGTCGAGCAGGCCCAAACCGCGAACGAGCTTTTTCTCTTTCGGGGCTGAGACCATATTCATATTTAGATTTTCCCTAAACCGAGTAAGTTGGTATTGTTGCTAAACA
>JBIMKC010000032.1:0-19412 GCA_043673925.1 Chromatiales bacterium
CAGTGCGCGTTTGAGGGCCGGGATCATGTCGATGGCGCACATCGCCAAGTCGCGCGCGATGACGAGCGGAAACAGATCGTAACCGAAGAGCCGCGCCAACCCGTGACTCAACGCGATGACGCGGCGCTGGTCGGCGCGTCTCATCTCGGCGTAACGGCGCAACATCGGGTAAGCCCCCGGATCCTCGCCGGCGCGGCAGGCATCGATGACGCATTCCGCGAGCGTGGCCGCATCGCGCAAGCCGAGATTCAGGCCCTGCGCCGCGTTCGGATGGATCGCATGCGCGGCGTTGCCGATGACCGCGAAGCGGGGTCCGGCCTGATCGAGCGCACGGACCAACTTAAGCGGATAACCGTGCCGCCTGCCTACCTTGAGACAGGGTCCGATACGATGCCCCATGCGCACACTCAAACGCTCCGTAAACCGGGTGTCCCCCATCGCAAGGAGCGCGCTCGCCTCCTCGCTGCCCGCCACGCACACCGCGACCGAACGCTGCCCGCCGAGCGGTAAGAGCGCGACGGGTCCGGAGGCGCCAAAGCGCTCGTAGGCGGTATTGTCATGCGGCGCGGCCAAGGACACGTTCGCGACCACGGCGGTCTGGCGGTAATCAAACTCGCGGCTTCGCACCCCAAGGAGCGTGCGTGTGTTCGAGTCACCCCCGTCGGCGGCGACCAGGAGCCGTGCGCTTAAGCCGCGCTCGACCCCACCTGCGACCACCCTCGCTAGCATATGCTGAGGCTGGGATTGCAAGGCCTCGATGCGGCCGGGCGAGATTAGATCGACGTTGTCTTGGGCGGCCAGTTTCGATAGCAGGGCTCGTCCGAGCTGGCGCCCGGCCACCACGTGGCCGAAGGCGGCATACCCGAGCACCCGAGCATCGAGCCGGGTAAACCCGAAATGCCCCTGGTCGGAGACATGGATATGCTCGATCGGCGTGGCATGCGCCTGTATTTGCGGCCAGATCCCGATCCCGGCGAGGATCCGTTGCGAGACGGGCGACAGGGCCAGGCCGCGATCGTCATAGCTCGGTGCCTCGTCGGTCTTCCAGGGCGCCGCCTCCACCAAGCCGATTTTCAACGGTTGCCCGGCCAGGGCGCATGCGAGACTCGCGCCCACCATCCCGCCGCCGATGATGAGCAGATCGTAGTCAGGCGGCGCGGGCATGTAGCATGATGGATTCGATCTCCGCCACCGCCTTGGGCGCGGCCACACTCAGGACTTCATGACCCTTGGGTGTCACCAGGACATCGTCTTCGATGCGGATGCCGATGTTCCACCAGCGTTTGGCCAAGCCTTTCGTCCCCGCCTTGAGATACAGACCCGGTTCGACGGTGAGCGCCATGCCGGGCTCCAGCATGCGCCATTCGTTTCCGACCTTGTAATCGCCGACATCATGCACGTCCATCCCCAGCCAGTGCCCGGTCCGGTGCATGAAAAACGGCTTGTAGGCCGCATCCTTGATGAGGCGCGTCAACTGCCCCTTCAAGATCCCGAAATCGACCAGGCTCTTGGTCAAGGTCCGGATCGCCGCTTCGTGGGGATCATTCCAATGGTTGCCGGGAACGATTTTCTGAATCGCCGCCTGCTGCGCCGCCAATACCGCCTCGTAGACGGCACGCTGGTTGGGCGTAAAGCGGCCGTTCACCGGAAACGTCCGCGTGATATCGCTCGCGTAGCCTTGATACTCGGCGCCGGCGTCGATGAGTACGAGGTCGCCATCATTCAAGGTGTCGGAATTCTCCGTGTAGTGCAGAATGCAGCCGTTCGCCCCACCGCCCACGATGCAGGGGTAGGCCGGAGACCGGCTTCCGCCCTCCATGAACGCGTGCAGCAAGGCCGCCTCGATCTGGTATTCCTTGAGACCTGGGCGGCAGACCTCCATAGCCTTGCAATGCGCGGCCGCCGCCAAGGCGGCCGCTTTACGCATGACGCGGATCTCCTGCGGGCTCTTAAAGAGGCGCATCTCGTGCAACAAATTGCTCAGGGAAATGAATTCTTGCGGCGCCGTCACGCCGCTGCGATAGCGGCCCCGGACCTGATTCACCCAGCCCATGAGGCGCTGGTCGAATTCGGGATCGAAACCCATGGTGTAAAACACCCGCTCCCGATTCTCCAAGAGTCCCGGCACGATGTCGTCCAGATCGCTGATCGGGAAGGCATCGTCGGCCCCGTAGTCGGCGCAGGCCCCTTCGAGCCCGGCGTGGCGTCCGTGCCAAGCTTCCAAAGCCGGATCGTGTTCGCGGCAAAAGAGCAGGAACTCCCCTTGCGGCCGATCGGGAACCAAGACCGCGACGGCTTGTGGTTCGGCGAACCCCGTCAAGTAGAAAAAGTTACTGTCCGGCCGGTAGGGGAACTCCACATCGCCATTGCGGTGCCGTATCGGCGCGGCCGGTATGATCGCCATGCCGCCTGAATTCATCATATCCATCAGGCGTTTTCGCCGCCGCATAAACTCGCGCTTATCCATCCGTCCGCAGACCTATTGCCGGTTCTAAAGATGCGCTAATGATACTTGAGCAAAACCCATGAAAACACCCTCATTCGATGTTGTTGACCGCCGTGGACTGCCGCTCTATAGTGAATTCTCCGAAGGCGGTTCGACAGCAAGGCGATTCAAGTGCAAGAACCTTTACATATCGAGACGCTCGAAACGCGTGTCGACGAGCTAATCCGTGCAATCGAACAATTGAGTGGCGAGAACAAAGCCCTGCGAACGCAACGCTCGGGACTCATGGCCGAGCGGGCGACGTTGATCGAAAAGACGGAGCTCGCGCGCTCGCGGGTGGAGTCGATGATCACGCGCCTGAAAGCGATGGAATCTTGAACATGAGTGAAGAGCACCGGCCGGTAAGTGTGGTGATTATGGAAAAAGAATATCTCGTGGCCTGTAATGATCAGGAACGCGAAGCCTTATTCCATAGTGTCGAGTTCCTCAATCGCAAGATGATCGAGTTACGCGACCACGGGAAGGTGAGTGGCAGTGAGCGCATTGCGGTCATGGCGGCTCTCAACATCGCGCACGATCTGTTGGAGCACAAGCGCCAACACGAAGCGTATACTAATAATGTGGACGCGTTCATGCGCAGAATAGAAAAGAAGATCACTGACGTGCTTGCCGGCGGCGAGCGCGTGCTAGCGTAGATTTATGGTTGACGCTCTCTGCGGCGTACGTCAACGGGCCGGGTATCCTTGAGCCTAATTAAGAAGCCAAGGAACTGACCTGTAGGCGATGTTGAGCAGTCCGCTCTCGTAGCGGAAGGCCTGATTCGCCTCGCGATGTTCCGTTCTTGAACCCTCGGTTCAAGTCGAAGGCCCGTAACGGCGCTGCGGAGAGCACCCTCCTTTGAACCATGCCCCGGTACTGGCTCATGAAATCCGAACCGTCGACCTACGGCATCGACGATTTGCGCGCGCGTCCGCGCCAAACCGATTGCTGGGACGGCGTGCGGAATTATCAAGCCCGTAACATGCTTCGGGACGAGATCCGCCCCGGAGATCTCGCTTTCTTTTACCATTCAAGCTGTGCCGAGCCCGGCATCGTCGGCATCATGAAGATCACCGGCGCCGGCCGCCCGGATCCGACGGCCTTTGATCCGCGTGACCACCATTACGATCCCGAGAGCTCTCCCACGGCGCCGCGCTGGTATATGGTGGAAGTCCGCTTGGAGCGCACGCTCAAGCGCACCATCACGCTCACGGAGCTTAAACGCTACCCGGAGCTTTCGGGACTACCACTCCTCAAACGCGGAAACCGGCTCTCGGTGATGCCGGTCGAGGCGAAGCATTGGAAGTTCATACTCGGTCTCGTGTGATTGAGCCGCACTGAATTCGCAACGCAGGGCGCCGATGCGGGGAACACTCGCTTCGACGGGGATGCCGCAAAAAAAGCCACACGGTGGATCGCCGAATGACTAAAAGAACTGATTCATCGGCTCATCTAGCATTGGAAGAGGCTAAGCCTTGCATTTCTGAGTATGTCTTAGCATAATCTTACATGCGGATCGGCATTTTTTACTGATTAGCTCTATCTATCAAGTCCGGCAAGCGTATTCCCGAGCGAGTAGGCGCGAGTCGAGAAGCGGTGTTCAATCAGGAGGTGGATGATGGCTATGACAACAGGTGAGACGTATTGTTGCACGAACCCGAATTGCGGGTGCGAAATGAAGGTCACGCAGGACTCGAAGGCAGGCGGGAGCGGTGAGGCGCCTCCGCGTTGTTGTTGCGGCACAGAGATGAAAAAGGCCTCATAGAGGAGGAGATCATGATGACAGGCATTGAATACTTGAGACGCCTCGGGCAAGGGCTCCGCTCGATGAAGTTACAGGAAGGGAAGATGGGTTACATCCTGTTGTGGCCTGATGCTTGTGGGAGTATTGCCAACCTGGCCACATAGCCAGGCGTGGGGTTATGGACCCAGTGGCGGACTCGGGCTAGTGGTGGTAATCTTACTGATCCTGATCTTACTAGGCAAAATCTAATCGCGAAAGGAGATTGAAAATGAGACTGTCGCAGAGAGTTATGGTGGTTGTTTTTTCGTTAGGTGTTGTTCTGACATTTGCTGGGTGCGACCAACAAGGGCCAGCGGAAAAAGCGGGGGGACAAATGGATGAAGCAGCCCAACAGGCTACGGAAAAAGCCGAGGAAGCAGGGGAAGCGGTGGGTGAGAAAGTCGAGAAGGCCGGCGAGTACCTGGATGACGCTGCTATTACAGCCAAGATTAAGGGTGACATTTTGAGTGACCCTTTGCTCAAGGTATTGGAGATCAACGTGACTACCACAAACGGCATCGTGACGCTGAGCGGCGTCGTTGATTCCAAGGAAAGTATCGACAGGGCTGTGGAGATAGCCCGCCGCGTCAAGGAGGTGCAATCGGTGGAAAACAGCCTGGTTGTTAAGGGTGCCGGATAGCCGGATAGTGGCAACGCGCGCATGAACGATGCTATCTCACGGCAAGGGATCGGCGAGATACGGGAATTGAGCGAGGGACGGCTTACCCTTTTTTGAGTGGGTTCGGCGGCGTTTTCGGCACGATGGGCGCTTTGTCCAACAAGGCCTGATCGCTTAGCGATTCCAGGTTGCACCTCCAGCGCCAGCTTGTAGGTCTTATGCACGCAGATGGGAGAACCGCCATGGGCAAAGCAACTCCCAAGGCCCAAGGCGCTGATCGAGGGACCAAACCCCCAACCGAGAGTAGGATGGATCATCAGGGATGGAGTCGGCTTTGCTTGAGGCTTTCAAAACCCAAATTCCCCCCAGGTTCTGATCTCCTTTTCCGGGGTTTTGGTGATGAGCTTCAATGGCATTTCGCGCACGATGGTATTCACGTTCCTGCCCGCTTGGGCGTCCGTCCCGCTATAGACAAAGCGAAAATTCCCGTTTGCATCCTTAAGGAATTTATTCTCGGCCACGTGAGCACGCCCTTCGGAGGTCTTTTTTGACCGTGACCCCCCAGTTGGGATTACTCTTGGCAAAGTTAAAGAGCGCATTGCCGTCCAGCTCAATGAGGGTTTTCGGGATGGGCCATTCTCTCTTGTCGGTCATCGCGTGAGGCGTAGAGTCATTGAGCGAAGGCACGCGCGAGCGATAGCGACGTGTAGTGCCTGAGCGCAGGACGGTCACGGCAAAAGGAATCACTCGCCGCGAGACCGAGGGTGCGAGAGGGACTTGGATGTCCTGTTGCACATACCGAAGGTCCGCGGCGCAAACGATTCCGCGCGTGACATTATTCTTGAGGGAATTGCCGGGCGGCGCCAGGCTGCAAGACCACGCACGCCCGCCCGACCGCCCCATTTTATGGGCTGGGTAAGGCGCTCACCTCCACGGACACGGCGGTGTGATGGCTGCCGCCGCCGTAAATCACGCCTTTGAGCGGGGTGATATCGGAGTAATCGCGTCCCCAGGCCAGCGTGATGTGGCGCTCGGCGGGCGTCTGATTGTTGGTTGGGTCGAAATCGAGCCAGCCGAGCTCGGGCTCGAAGACCGAGAACCACGCGTGCGAGGCGTCGGCGCCGATGAGTTTTTCCCCGCCGGGCGGGGGCAGGGTTTCCAGATAGCCGCTCACGTAACGCGCCGCCAATCCTTGACTGCGGAGGCAAGCAAGCGCCAGATGCGCGAAATCTTGGCACACGCCGCGCCGGTGCTCGAACACTACCGCGAGCGGGGTGGCCACCGTGCTGAAGCCCGGGTCATAGACAAAATCGCGATGGATGCTCTCCCTTAGCGCGCGCACGGCCTCGATGAGCGGGCGCCCGGGCCAAAAGATCTGCTCGCTATAGCGCGCGATCTCGGGCGCGGGGCTTACCGAAGGCGAATCGAGCGCGAACTGGCGGGCGTCGAGGACCGCGGGACTCAAATCCTCTCGCAAGCGCGCTGCCGTCTCCTCCCAGGGGCGCGCCGGCGCAGTAGCCGGTGGGAGTGTCCCGTTCTGGAGTTCTACCTCGCTCGTCGCCGTTACTGCGAGCCGGTTGTGGCTGTGCTGGATCGCGAAATAACACACCGGATTGCCGAAGAAATCCTCGCGCTCGGACACGGACTCAGGAACTGGGTCGATATCCAGTCTGTGGCCTATGCAACTCTGCCGTTCACAGTTCCGCGGCTGGAGATGGACCTCGTTGTGACACAACGCGACCGGTTGCGCGTAGGCATATTCAGTCTTGTGCACCACCCGGTAGCGCATTTTTAGAAGCCCCCCGCGTCCGCGGTCAAAAGCTGCTGTGGGCCGTGCAGATCGGTGAAGTAACGTTCTCCGAGGGCATCGGAACACTGCGCGAGAAGCTGGCCGATTTGGGACACCACCGGGAGGAGTGATTGACGCACCGCCTCCGGGTCCTCGGGCGGCGCCAACACCACCGTGTGCGCAATGCTTACCGCATTCGCCGCCTCGCGCACCAGTTGTTGCACCGCGCCCGAGGGGCGTGCCGGGTCCTTCGGCAGGGCGTCTACATGCTCTTGCAGGCACAGGATTTGGTAGGCGAGCGAGCGCGGGTGAGTGGCTTCGGTGACCAGCAATTCGAGGACGGCTTGGACCTGTGGGGGCGTGAGATAGCGGCGGCGAAAGGTGATGAGACTCGCGCTTGTGCGCAAGACCGCCTCGAGCAGGAGGGTTTCCAGCAGCGGCTCGCGCCCAGCCAGCAGGGTGATGCGTAGGAGCGCTATCAGCGCCAAGGCCCGCTCCAAGCGCTTGCCCAGGTCCAGGAACAACCAGCTCTGGCCGCGGATCAGGGTCTCGCTCAACAGTCCGCCGAGCGCGGCGAGGGCGCCGATCAAGGCATCGATCTCATCCATCTCATCAAGTAGCGCGGGAACTGGCCCACCGCCACGCGCGCTAAGGGTTTCTAGGTGCCCGCGGAGGGTGTGGATCATGCGCCAAGCGTCCCCGTCCAAACGGTCCCGTACCGACTGGGCGGCCTGCAGGGCGGCGGAGAGTGTGTGGGCCACATTGCCGAGCCGGTCGGGGTCGAATATCTCGATCACGATTTCGGGCAGGCGCTCGACCCAGAGCGCCGGGTCCTCGCCGATCACCACGTTGGTACTCGTGAGATGCGCGAGTACGCCTAACAGTTCGCCCGCGCAAGCGCGCTGATTCCTATCGCTGGCATCGAAGGCAACGGGGTTGCTGTCCAGCACCGTGCGCAGAAGCCGCAGGCACTGCTCCGCGCGCTCGATATAGCGCCCGAACCAGAAGAGATTGCTAGCGGCGCCGCTAGGCAACACCGCGCGCGCAGTCACTACTGCGGCGCGTGAGCGCGCGGTCCATAGGCTCACCTGCTGCTCGGGTTCCGAGGCCAATACCCAGGTGTCCTTGCTGATGGCCCCGGCCTGGTTGGAGATGATGCAGGGCGCGCGGTCCGGTGCGACCCGGGTGAGACCCCCCGGCATCACCGCGTAGCCGCCGGCGCGCGCCACCAGAAAACTGCGCAGCACCGTCTGACAGGCGATAAACCGGGAGTCAACGAGCGCCGGGGTGGAGGAAGGACGGAGCAAGGCCTGTCCGGCGTAAGCATGCGGGTGCGCGCTGATGCGTCCGGCCCAGGCCGCACGTTCCTTGGCATTCAATAAGGGACCGAACACCGGGCGCTGGCCGAATTCCCGGTAGGTCGCTTTGATGACGAGATCATCGAGGTGGGCGAGGACATGGCTCCGGCCCCGGGGCTCACCGCACCACCAGGTCGGTGCCGAGGGCAGCGCTAAATCCTGTCCCAAAAAATAGCGCGCGACGGACGGCAGGAAGGCGTTGAGCGCCGGGTTTTCCAGGAGGCTGGCGCCGAGCGGGTTGACCACGGCCACGCGGCCCCGGCGCGCGGCCTCGACCAGCCCCGGGACCCCCAGGCGCGACTGCGGCCACAGCTCCACGGGATCGCAGTAATGGTCGTCTAAGCGCCGCAGGATAACATCCACCGGCTCGACACCTTGCAAGGAGCGCAGCCATACCCGGCCGTCGCTGACGCTCAGGTCATCCCCTTGCACCAGCGGGTAACCGAGATAGCTCGCGAGATAGCCGTGCTCGAAGTAGGTCTCGTTGAGCGGGCCCGGCGTCAGCACCACAATGCGCGGCTCCTGATCTTTCTGCGGGGCCAGCGCGGCGAGGGCGGTACGCAGGTTTTGGAAGAAAAGCGCGAGGCGGTGCACGTGCGCGTCACGGAAGAGGCTCGGTAGGAGACGCGAGATCGCCATCCGGTTCGCCAGCGCGTACCCCGTCCCGGAGGGTACCTGGGTACGATCCCCGAGGACCCACATCATGCCGTCGGGCGCGCGCGCGAGATCGGCGGCGTAGAGTGTCAACCAATGCTCGCTGCGTTTTTGAATATCCATACAGGGACGTAGAAATCCGCCGTGTGCATAGATCAGCTCCGGCGGCAGTACACCCTTCTTGATGAGATCGCGGGGTCCGTAGAGATCCTTGAGCAGGAGATTCAAGACCTCGGCGCGTTGGATCAGCCCCGCTTCGACGACGGCCCACTCCTGGCTACTGATGAGGAAGGGGATGGGATCGAGGTCCCAGGGGCGTTCCGTCCCCTCCCGATCGCCGTAGACGTGATAGGTGACGCCGCACTCCAGCAGCAAACGCCGGGACTCCTCGGCGCGCCGCTCGAATTCTAGCGGTCCGAGCTCCACGAGCGCGCGCGCCAAATACTTCCAATGGCTACGGACCTGCCCGTCCGGCGCGTACATCTCGTCGTAGGCATCGGCGGGGGGCCCGTACTGGGAGGCGAGCGGGCTGTCGGCAAAGCTTACCATGGTTGCGATCTTATCCGCTAGCGCGCGTTGTTCCGCTACCTTTTGTTCCCGAGCGGCCTCGCCGGGGCAGCCGTTTCGACGCCATCGGCAGTGCGGCCTTCAGGTGCTCGAACGCCGGAGATCCAGCGTATGGGGGTACTCGGGGTTGATTTCCTCCCGCGGCGGCTCCATGGGGCCGGGGGGGTGGCCCTCGGGGAAGAAGCGCCCGAGGCGCGCCACATCGGGCGGCGGTTCGAGCACGCCCGGGCTATGCCCCGAGGGCCAGAAGCGGCCCACGCGGCGCGCCTCGGCTTCGTAGGCGTTGACCGGAAAGACCGTGGGGTTACGCCCGCCCGGGTGGGCGACGTGATAGGTACAGCCACCGATAGCGCGGCCGTTCCAGGTATCGATGAGGTCGAAGACCAAGGGCGAGTGCACCCCGATGGTCGGGTGCAGCGCGGATGGCGGCTGCCAGGCGCGGTAGCGCACCCCCGCCGCGTATTCACCTTGCGTAGCGGTGGCGCGCAGCGGCACCTGGCGGCCGTGACACGCCACCACATAACGCGAGTCGGTCATACCGGTGACTTTGACCTGCAGCCGCTCGACCGAGGAGTCTACGAAGCGCGCCGTGCCCATATTGCTGGTTTCCTCCCCCAGCACGTGCCAGGGCTCGATGGCCGCGCGCAGATCGATCTGTATGTCCCCGAGCGTGACCGTTCCATAATGCGGGAAGCGGAACTCGAAGAAGGGCGCGAGCCAGGCGAGATCGAAGGGATAGCCCGCCGCGTGCAGTTCGCTCACCACCTCCCGCAGGTCGGCCCATACGTAATGTGGCAGCAGAAAACGGTCATGCAGGACCGTGCCCCAACGCACCAGAGAGCGCCGGTAGGGCTGTTTCCAGAAACGCGCGGTGAGGGCGCGCACCAACAGCATCTGCACCAAGCTCATCCGCGAGTGCGGTGGCATCTCGAAGGCCCGGAGCTCCACCAGCCCCAGCCGCCCCGAGGCGCTGTCCGGGGAGTAAAGCTTGTCGATACAGAACTCGGCGCGGTGGGTGTTGCCGGTGACATCGACGAGCAGGTGGCGCAGCAGGCGGTCGACCAGCCAAGGCCAGGGCACCTCACCCTCCGGCATCTCTTGGAAGGCAATCTCGAGCTCGTAGAGATTCTCGTGGCGCGCCTCGTCGACACGCGGACTCTGGCTGGTGGGCCCGACGAAGAGGCCCGAGAACAGGAACGATAGCCCCGGATGGTGCTGCCAGTAGGTCACGAAGCTGCGCAAAAGCTCGGGCCGCCGGAGGAAAGGGCTGTCGGTAGGCGTAGGGCCGCCAAGCGTGATATGGTTGCCGCCGCCGGTCCCGGTGTGGCGCCCATCGAGCATGAATTTCTCGGTGCCGAGGCGCGTCATCCGTGCCTCCTCATAGAGGGCCGTGGTCGTGTCGACGAGCTGGTCCCAGGTGTGGGCGGGGTGGATATTGACCTCGATGACGCCGGGGTCGGGCGTGATCTGCAGCCGCTCCATACGCGTATCGCGCGGCGGTTCGTAGCCTTCGAGCAAGACCGGCAGGGCGAGATCCGCGGCGGTCGCCTCCACCACGGCCACGATCTCGAGATAATGCTCGAGCTCAGTGAGCGGCGGCAGGAATACGTGCAACTTCCCCGTGCGCGGCTGGACGCATAGCGCGGTGCGCACCATGCTGGCGGGGTGCGGTCTCGCGTCCGCGTAGCCCTGCTCGAAGACCCCCGGCGATGATCCCGTGGTCAGTATCTGGCGGTAGCGGCGCGCGACTTCACCGTGGACATCGGCGAGCGGCGGCCGGGCTTCGAAGAGGCTCGCTTCGGGCAGGATCTCCCGGTCCTCGTCGGCGGCCCAGGGGAGTGCGTCGAGCGGCAGTCGCAGGCCCGCGGGCGCGTCCCCCGGGTTCAAGTAGAGGTGCCCCCGCCGCACCGGCCAGGGCGAGCTACGCCAGCCGCTGAGCCCGTGATCCCATGCGAGCGGCAGCACATAGGCGGCCGGGGTGTCGAGACCCCGGTCGAGTGCTTGGGCAAGCATGCGCCGCTCTTCGGGGTCTTCGAGATTGGCCTTGAGCGGGTCCAGATTGACCGGCACACCGCCCTCTTTCCACAGATAGTAGAGCGCATCTTCATAGGCAGGGATGGCATAGCGCTCGCCGACCCCCAGGCGGCGCGCGAGCTGGGCGACCAATCGCGCGGCGTGACTCGCGCCGAAACCGATGCCGCGGCTACCCAAGGCGAAGAGATCGGGATTGCGCCAGAGGGGTAGGCCGTCCTTGCGCCAGAAACAGCCTAAGGCCCAGCGCGGCAGCGACTCGCCCGGATACCATTTACCCTGCCCGAAGTGCAGGACCCCGCCGGGACCGAAGCGCCGCCACAGGCGTTGCAACAGCTCTTCGGCCAGCGAGCGCTTGTGGGAGCCAAAGGCGGCGATGGTCCATTCCGCGGCATCCATGTCGTCGATGGAGACAAACGTCGGCTCCCCGCCCATGGTCAACCGTACATCGTGCAGAGCCAGGTCCTCATCCACCGCCCGGCCCAAGGCGTTGATCGCCGCCCACTGATTTTCGGCGTAGGGCTTGGTGACCCGCGGGTCCTCGTGGACGCGCACAACCGTATTGCTGTGACGTAACTCGACCTCGCACTCGTCCGTAGTGCCGGTGACCGGCGCCGCGCTCACGGCGTCCGGGGTGCAGGCAAGCGGGATATGGCCTTCGCCGGCGAACATCCCCGAGGTCGGGTCGAGCCCGAGCCACCCTGCGCCCGGCACATAAACCTCCGCCCAGGCGTGCAGATCGGTGAAATCACTCTCGGCGCCCGCCGGCCCATCGAGGGCCTTGACATCCGGGGTGAGCTGCACGAGGTAACCCGAGACGAAACGCGCGGCCAGACCCAGATGCCGCAGGATCTGCACCAGCAACCAAGCGGAATCGCGGCAGGAACCGAGGTTCGTCCGCAGGGTCTCCTCGCAACTCTGGATGCCAGGTTCCATGCGTATCGTGTAGCGGATGTCCCGCGCCAAGCGTTGATTCAGCTTGACCAGGAAAGCATTGGTATCTTCCTCGGAGCGCTCGGCTCCGGAAAGCCACTCCCTGAGCCTGGGTCCGTCCTCCTTGGTCTCGATATAGGGGACGAGATCTTTGCGGAGATTGGAATCGTAGCTGAAAGGATAGCGCTCGGCGTAGTCTTCATGAAAAAAATCGAAGGGGTTGATGACGGTCATCTCCGCCACCAGGTCCACTTCAATCGACAGCTCGCGCGTCGGGTCCGGGAACACCACCCGGGCGAGGTAGTTACCGAAGGGATCCTGCTGCCAGTTGATAAAGTGTTTCTCGGGCCGGACCCTGAGTGAGTAAGCGCTGATAGGCGTACGTGTATGCGGCGCAGGGCGCAGGCGGACCACGTGCGGCGAAAGCCGGACCCGGCGGTCGTAGTGGTACTCGGTCTTGTGGTGCAATGCGACGCGAATGGCCATGAGAAATCCTCTTCTTCCTGCGGGTGCGGGCCTCAAGCGGCCAGGGAGCGTGATTTTGGCGCGGGCACCTCGGTCAGGAAATAGGTTGCCCGGATGCGATCGTGGAGTTTGCCGAGCGCGACTTGCAGGCTATCGATGAACTCGTGCAAACCCTCGTGGGCGAGGTGCTGTACTATCGCCTCGCCGACCTGACGTTTCAACCGCACCACGTAGCGCCGCGGCACTTCATTGCGGGGAAGCGCATTCAGGCTCTGCTGCATTTCGCCCAGACAATGATACACGGTGCGCGGAAATCCCGCATCCTGGAACAGGAAGCGCAGCACTTCCGCGCCGCTTACGCGCACGTGGACCTGGCGGCGGTACATCTGGTAGGCGGAGAGCGACTTGAGCACGCTCATCCACTGGATGTTCGCGAATGGCGCGAGGTCCCCCGTGTGTTTGGGCAGGAGGCTAGCCGAGCGCACGTCGATGATCCGGGTGGTCATGTCGGCGCGCTCGAGATTGCGGCCGGTGCGCACGAATTCATACGCCTCGTCATGGCTCATGGTGCCCGTGAGCAGCCCGGTGATGAGCTGGCAGCCATCGATGATCTGCGTGAGAAACGGAAAGCGCGAACGCCCCGCAATCGCCTGCTCATAGTGGTCGTTGGTGTAGCGATGCAGGTGATTGAGCTTCTCCCAGGCCTCCCGCGGCACCACGTCGCGCAGGGTGCGGAGGTTTTCGCGCGCCTGCTGCAGGGAGGAACAGATCGAACTCGGGTTATGCGGGTCCGCGAGCATAAACGTGAGTACGCTGTGCGCGTCGGCGTCGTGGTAGTACTGATGAAAGAGGTCTTCGGCGCCGGTGATTAAAATGAGCGGCTCCCAGCCGAAAGCCGTGCCCTTGGGCAGGTCCAGCAGCAGATGAGTATTGACGTTGATGTTCCGCGCCGTCCCCTCCGCACGCTCCAGGTGCCGCCCCATCCAGTAAAGCCGTTCCGCCACGCGTGAGAGCATTGCTAGACCTCGTCTGTAATCCAGGTGTCCTTGCTGCCGCCGCCCTGGGAGGAATTAACCACCAGCGATCCTTGGCGCAAGGCGACGCGCGTCAATCCGCCCATGGTCACATAGTTCTCGCTACCTGAAAGGATGAAGGGGCGCAAGTCGACGTGGCGCGGCGCCAGTCCCGTCTCGCACAGCGTCGGCACGGTGGACAGGGAGAGAGTCGGCTGGGCGATGTAGTTTCGAGGGTCGTGCTCGATCAAGCGCGCGAACTGGGCGCGCTGGGTGGCGGTGGCGTGGGGACCCACGAGCATCCCGTAACCCCCCGAGGCGTTGGCCGGTTTGACGACCAGTTGGTCGAGATTGGCGAGCACATGCTCGCGCTCCTGGGTGTTCATGCACAGGAAAGTGGGTACGTTGGGCAGAATGGGCTCCTCGCCGAGGTAATAATTGATCATCTTGGGCACGAAGGCATAAACGGCCTTGTCATCGGCCACCCCCGCCCCGGGCGCATTGGCGAGCGCCACCTGGCCTTTCTTCCAGGCGCGCAGGAGCCCCGGCACGCCGATCTTGGAATCCGTGCCGAAGCCCAGGGGATCGAGATAGAGGTCGTCGATGCGCCGGTAGATCACGTCGACCCGCGCGAATCCCTCGATGGTGCGCATGTAGACACAGTCGTCGTCGCCGACCACGAGATCGCCGCCCTCGACCAGCTCCGCGCCCATCTGTTGCGCGAGATAGGCGTGCTCAAAATATGCCGAATTATAAATCCCCGGCGTGAGCACCGCGATCGCGGGGGAGTCCGCGGGGCGCGGGGAGAGCGAGGCTAGCATATCGAAGAGCTGCGAGGGGTAATCATCGACCGGACGGATGCTGTAATGCTCGAAAAGCTCGGGGAACACGCGTTTGGTGACCAGGCGGTTCTCCAGCATGTACGACACGCCCGAAGGAATGCGCAGGTTATCCTCGAGGACGTAGACGGCGCCGTCGCGGTCGCGCACCAGATCGGTGCCGCAGATATGTGCCCAGACGCCATGCGGAGGATCGACGCCGACGCATTCGTGTCGAAAATTCACGGAATTCGCGAGCAGCTCCTGTGGAAACACGCCCGCCTTGACGATACGTTGCCGGTGATAGACATCGTCGATGAAGAGGTTGAGCGCCTTGACGCGCTGCTTCAGCCCGGTCTCGATGCGCGTCCATTCATGACTCGGGATGATGCGCGGGATGATGTCGAAGGGCCAGGCCCGATCGATGCTGCCGCCCTCCTCGGTATAGACCGTGAAGGTGATGCCCATGGTCACGATGGCAAGCTCCGCGGCGTTTTTCCGCTCCTCTATCTCGCTTCTCGTGAGCGAGCCCAAATAGCCGCAGAGCGGTCGCGCCGGCGCTCGAGGCCGGCCCGGCGCCTCTATCAATTCATCGTAGCCGGCGCCGGTATCATAGTGCTCCCAGTCGATCGCCATCGTTACCTGCTTGGATGCCGGAGCGGCCCACGCCAGCGCGTGATTTGCATCGCACGTATCCATGGAGGTAGCCCCGGCAATTCATGTACCACCCTGGATGACGACCCGAGGGCCATTGTAATACGGAAAGCACATATGTTTGCGCACCTGGTTTTAAAGACGGCACGCGCATTGCCCGCAACCGTTTGCGGGGGCTCGCGGCGGACTTTCCGCGAGGTTTGCCGGGAGGGGGACTTTACCCGGCAACGGCGCCCAGCCCGCGTGCAACTTGAGATACCACCCACCATCATGCTCAAAGTATTGAAACAGCAACGAGATCTGGATCGCGCCGCGCTCCGTGAAATAGGCAAGATCGTGCGCGCCGCGGGCGATCCGTGGGCGGCCGCGCGGCGCGTACTCGCGGTCCTTTCGACCCACTTCGGTGTACACGCAGGCGCGGTCGGTTTGGTGCATGAGACGCGTGCCCCGCACAAGATCAGTGCAGCGCGTCTGCTTCCGGAGAAGCCCCGAGCGAGCGACCGCCTAGAACAGGTCATTGGTCAAGGGCCGCGCGCGCGCCGAGTGCTCGAGGAGATCAAAGAGGCGGCCGCGGCGCGCTCGGCGGTCCTGCTGTCGGGCGCCGGCGCCGTGGAAACGGCCGCCCGCGCCATCCATGCCATGAGCGCCAGAAGCCACGGCCCGTTTGTCCCGCTCGATTGTATTGGCTGGACCGATTCCCAGCTAGGACACGAGCTTTTCGGGCATGCGGCGGGCAGCGCCGCCCGCCAGGGTTGTTCAGGGTGTTGTGAGCGGGCTCGTGGCGGCACCCTGTTTCTCGACGGGATCCACGCGCTTCCCTGGTCCGCGCAGACGAAGCTCTTGCGGCTGCTCGAACACCGCGAGTTTGTGCCGGTGGGTGCGAGCGCGCCCATGCCGGCGGACCTGCGCGTGATCGCGGGGACGGGCCGTAACCTGGAACAAGCGGTGGCCACGGGAGCGTTCCGGGCCGATCTCTATTTTCGCCTGCGAGCGCTGACAGTATCGCTGCCGCCACTGCACGCAACCGCCCATCGGGACGTAATTCGCCATCGACACGAGTAATCCCGGACGCTTACGTTGTTACAGATCACTAGATCGGCAAGTTGAGCTGGTAATAAATAGCTACCTGATCTAATTGGCTTGGTGCCACGGCAGCCGCTTTTATGCTCGATGCTCCTGTCGGCCGAGCAGTCAGATTCATCCTTCGCTCAATTCGTCTGTCCATACCCTAAAGCACTTTAGCGTGTTGGGGCCGAAGGTGTTGCTGATCGGGACATCAGCCGCGTCGCGACCGCGGGCGATCAACACCCGGCCGATGCGCGGCGTGTTGTTCCGAGCGTCAAAGGTGTACCAATGACCGTCAAGGTATGCCTCGAACCAGGCGGCGAAATCCATCGGGCCATGTGGTGGCGGTACGCCCATGTCGCCCAGGTAGCCGGTACAATAGCGTGCGGGGATATTCATGCACCGACAGAATGCGATGGCGAGGTGCGTGAAATCACGGCAGACACCGGTCCCCTCAGTGAACGCCTCCCAGGCCGTCTTCGTGGAGCGCGCATGCTCGTAACCAAAAGCGATATGCCTATGGACAAAGTCGCAGATCGCTTGGACGCGTCCCCATCCGATCGGTGGGTCGCCAAAGAGCCCCCAAGCCACCTCGGATAGCCGATCGGTTTCGCAGTATCGGCTTCCCAAGAGAAACACTAGGGTTTCCTCGGGCAGGTTTTGCACTGGCGTCTGTCCAGCCCAGGCGGCGACCACGTCCGGCTTCCCCGTGTCCTTCACGAGCGCATTGGCAGAGAGCCGAATTTGGCCCTTCGGCGCTACGATCCGGCTGCACCAATTGCCAAAGCCATCACGATAGGGTGTGATCGGGACCGGCGGGTCGGCGATGAGGTTGTCGGGAACGATAATATCGGAGACGCGCGTGAAGTGGACGTTCAAGGTTAATATCATAGGCGTCGGCTGCGGGCAGTCGTAAATCAATTCGTAGCCAATTCGAATCTGCATAATGGGTCTCCCGACGTCCGCCAATGCAGCTCGATGCATGTTCTGGCGGCTTTGGCCTATTTTTTGGTGCACGCACCCTGCTCAGGTTGTGGAACCAGCTCATCACGAAGCGTTCTTAGCTCCCACCACTTCGCTGCATCAGAGGGTCCGAGTAGAGGGCACTGTTTCATAAATGGTTTACGCCAAGCTAGATAGAAACGGGCGTCTATGCGGACGCATCGATCCCACGCAAGTGCATGTCGCGATCCGCTTGATCTCTCCAAGCGTCTTGACGCGACTGTCGAGCTTCGCCGACCCGATATCGATGTACCGAGTCAGGTTACCAAGGCAACTCGGGCAGCTCGCTGAATACGTGTCGCACACCTTCGCTCCATTGACCGCTAAGCGCGGTGAAATACGCATCCCCCTCGTCGAACCGACGACGCATCTGCATTTTAAGACTGTCCCGTTGGTAGCAAATCAGATCGATTGGCATGCCTACAGACAGGTTACTTCGCATGGTCGAATCGAACGAAACCAGCACACATTTCGCAGCATCGGCGAGTGTCGTGGAACGGGTAATCACCCGATCGATGATAGGTTTTCCGTATTTTGTTTCACCGGTCTGCAGATAGGGCGTGTCGAGCCCCGCCTCGATAAAATTGCCCTCCGCATAAATACGAAAAAGCCGCAAAGGCTCGCCGCTAAGTTGTCCGCCGAGTATGAACGAGGCGTTGAATTTGATGGCACTCTCTGCCAAATACTGACCGTCGTGGCGCTCAATGTCGCGCATCGCGTCCGCCACCAAAACCGCGACGTCAAACATGGTCTGCGCGTTCCATAAATTGCGCACCACGCCCTCGGCCTCACCCCGTTGCTTCAGCACGCTAATCACCGCCTGTGTCCCCGCTAGATTACCCGAACTCAATAGAACGATCAGCCGGTCGCCACAGCGTTCGAACACCGTCATTTTGCAAAACTTTGCAAAATCGTCCACTCCAGCATGCGTGCGAGAGTCCGAGGCAAAAATCATCCCTTTATCGAGCAAGATGCCTACACAGTAAGTCATTTTTCGTTCTTTCTGCTAAATCGAGACTGCGTCTCGATAGCCCCACATCGTCTGTCTAGAAGGAGAAATATGCGCAAATCCGAATGCGATTGATCGCCAGCCGCAAATAGTTCCATACCTGCTGGGTATAACCCTACACTGAGGATGGGTTCCACAGCCACTGACGCTCAACTTTGCGAGAAATCCCCACCTCCGGCTGCGGCGTTTGGTCCCCTATGTTTCGGTTCATTTCTGTGGAGGCGCACGCACCAAAGTAGCGGCCCGCATCCCCAAAGGACCTGTTAGTCCAAGATATTATTCGGAAGGCTGAATAGGCGATTTCTTCGCTCGTTCGTCTGTTTTCAGAAGGAGGCCCAATTGTTCCAACGGAAGCTCGTGCATAGAAGGCTCAGTGGCCACCTCTTCACATCGCTTGAGCCACGCCAAAAGTTCTTCAAGGGACAATAAGCCGTTCTTGTATTGCGTGGCAGCGACGTATAGGATTTTTAAACGCCCTTTTTCCTCAAAAATGAAGGTACTGCTTAACCTGCGGGGTGTCAATCACGCGTGTCCTGGGTCCAGGATTGGGGACTTTCCAGGATATTTATCGGCCCGAGGCGCAGGTTTCGGAGCGTTTTTGCGTCTTGGGTGAACTAGGGCCAAGGGGAGGTTGTGGGCTCAGTGAGCTGAACCGGATGGGAGGGGGTAACGGTCTGGGATCAGGCCATTCGAAGTCGATCGAAAGCCAGGGCCAGGAATTGGCCCTACTGGGCGTATCTCATTGAAGAGCAGGGGATGACCACCCTGACCGACACCGATCCGGATACCGCGCTCGGACCCCTGCAAGCGGCGGCCTGCACCTACCGCATTGCGCTCGGACCCCGAGCGGGCCAGAGAGCCAGGCCGTTGACATCTCCGGCCGATGGGATAGATGACCTCCTCATCGGGGCGTCCCTCGCCGACCCGAACGGCGACGGCTCTGGTGCGAGCTATGTGGTCTTCGGCCAGGCGACGCCGCCGGTCACGTGTAACGGCTTGCCGGCGACCATCCTCGGGACCTTTGGCCAGGACACCCTCGTCGGCACCCCGGGCAACGACGTCATCCATGGACGCGGCGGGAACGACACCATCCGGGGTCTCGGGGGGAGACATCATCTGTGGCGGCGCGGGTGACGATCGGCTATTCGGCAACCGAGGCAAGGACCA